>NZ_JBIICB010000271.1:0-5674 GCF_044239095.1 Aestuariivirga sp.
CTCGCCGCCATCAAACGTTTCTGCCTCAGACAAAATCAAATCACAAAAACTTCGGAATCAGGACACTAGCGCGCGTTCCGACCAGGTGGAATCACCTGGTCGAAAAGAACTCGCGCAAGATCAATGGCTTGAGCATGATCTTTTCGCAAAAGTGGTTTCCACTTGTGCGGATCATGCTCTAGAAACAAGTGGCCCGTTCGCACCGGCAGGGTACGAACGGGCCCATGGCCTTCATGACTCGGGACGGCGACAGGAGCCATGCAGACCAATGCGAATGCGTTTTGCGTCCATCGACGCGGGCAAGCAGGGACTTGAATTCCAGCCGCGCCAGAAAACAGCCAGCCAACCCTCAATGCCGATTGATAAGCAGATTGGCAGCCAATCCCGGCTGGAACGGGGGCGATCCGTGGCGATTTGGAGGCTTCGACGATTTCGAGACTGGTTGGCGGCAGTATTTCTACTTGAGGCGTTGCGGCCTGCCGTGGCGGGCCGGCGACAGGGTGCGCGCGGTCACGTCCTGCCGTTCGGTCAGGAACAATGCCAAGCCGCGGGTCAGGCCAGTGGCGAAGTCGCGCATGGCGGAAAGGACGATCATGGGGGGCCTCACGAATTGAACAAGGGAGTGGGTTTCTTCGTTGCGGCTCATATGGTGTCGAATTGTGATTGATTTGCAGCCGTCCCGCTGCGCGCTCACCTGCTCAGTTATGCGTTTTCTGCATATCGAAAGCGGTCGGTGGCCTGGACAAGCGCATCGGTGATCCCGGGTTCGGTGGCCGTATGGCCCGCATCCGGCACCATGATGAACGCCGCCTCGGGCCAGGCCTTGTGCAGGTCCCAGGCGGTAACCGGCGGGGTCACCACGTCATAGCGACCCTGGATGATCACGCCGGGGATGGCGCTCAGCCGGTGCGCTTGCGCCAGCAGCTGTCCGTCCTCGCGGAAGAAGCCGTGGTTCATGAAATAGTGGCATTCGATCCGCGCAAAGGCCAGGGCGAAGCGGTCCAGGCCGAACTCGGCCACGCGCTTTTCATCCGGCAGCAGCGACAGGGTGGCGCCTTCCCACTGGCTCCATGCGCGCGCGCAGTCCAGCTGCGCCACGGGATCTGGCCCGGTGAGGCGGCGGTGGTAGGCTGCCAGAAGATCGTCGCGTTCCGCCTGCGGGATCGGCGCGAGGAAGGTCTCCCAGGCATCGGGGAATAGGGCATCCGCGCCCTGCTGGTAGAACCAGCGGATCTCGCTCCTGCGCAAGGTGAAGATGCCGCGCACGATCAGTTCGGTCACGCGGCCGGGGTGGGCCTCGGCATAGGCCAGCGCCAGGGTGGACCCCCAGGAGCCGCCTGCCACCTGCCATCTCTCGATCCCGAGATGACAGCGCAGCGCTTCCATGTCATCGACGAGATGCCAGGTGGTGTTCTCCTCGATGGCGGCGTGCGGGGTCGATTGCCCGCAGCCGCGCTGGTCGAACAGCACGATGCGATAGGCCTGCGGGTCATGCATCTGCCGGAGGAAGGGCGAAATGCCGCCGCCCGGGCCGCCGTGCAGCACCACTGCAGGCTTGCCCTGCGGGTTTCCGCATTCCTCGAAATAGATCTCGTGCAATGCGGACACTTTGAGCCTGCCGCGGTTGAAGGGCTGCAGCGGGGGATAGAACATGCGCCGGTCCGTCATGTGCTTGTGGTCGCCTGAGAGCGGACCAACTGGCTTTTGCCAAGAATGGGCTGATCCGGTAAGTGAAGGTTGTGATTCCGGTTTATCCGGTTTCAGGGAACTTACAGGGGGAACACTTCATGTGGAATGAATTCAAGTCGTTTGCCTTCAAGGGCAATGCCTTTGACCTCGCGATCGGCGTCATCATCGGGGCGGCTTTCAGCCGGATCGTGGACGGGATCGTCAATCTGATCATCATGCCGATCATCGGAGCGGTCACGGGCGGGCTCAACTTCGACAACTACTTCCTGGCGCTGTCCGGCAACGTCACGGCCACGAATCTGGTGGAAGCCCAGAAGCAGGGCGCGGTGCTGGGCTATGGCGCCTTCATCACCATCGTCGTCAATTTCCTGATCGTGGCCTTCGTGCTGTTCCAGCTGGTGAAGGTCGCCAACCGTCTGAAAAAGGCGGAACCGCCGCCGCCGGCCCCGGCACCCAGCCGGTCCGAGGAACTGCTGGCCGAAATCCGTGATTCACTGAAGGCCAGGTCCAGCACCTGACGAGCACGTTTCTGCAGCCCGGGTGCCTGCACCCGGGCTGCATGTTTTCTGGGCGTCTGCTCTTCTTTTGGTGCGTTGCAGCAGACATCAGCCCCGCCTGACAGGGTCGCAAATCCGCCCAAGCTCTTGTTTTGTAGGCCTTCCCTGAAGGATGCCGGCATTTGGCATACCCCTTGCGTGGGTCTCGACAGCGCAAACGTCTTCTTGGGTCCTCCCATTCTCAAGCGAGAGCACTCGTTGCGTCTTTGGGTCCGGCCTGGCCGGTGCCCATGCGGGGTGAACGGTTCATGGTTGCTGCCGTTCACCCCTTTTTTATCCAGCGGCAGACTTGATGATGTGGTCCCCGCTCTCTACATGATGTGACGACGGGTCCGGGCCCCTCTGGCGGTTCACCAACCGCGATGTCGGACTCTTCCACCTTGGAGGCGCAGGCTTGCGCCGCAATCTGGGAGATGACGACGCAATGACCAGTCCATCCATCACCATCGACCTCACCCCGCGTGGCACCATGGAGCGCCTCGAGTGGCTCGCCTGGTTCTCGGATTCGGCGATCAAGGTGCCGGGAACGAACCGCTCGATCGGCGCGGACGGCGTCCTGAGCCTTGTTCCAGGTGTCGGCACCCTCGTCGGCGCCTGTATCTCGGTCTATGTCGTGGGCGAGGCGGTACGCTATGGGGCGCCGCCCCGCGTGCTCACCCGCATGGGGCTGAACATCGCAGCCGATACGGTGCTGGGCGGCATTCCGGTCGTCGGCTTTCTCTTCGACATGGGCTTCAAGGCCAACCAGCGAAACCTCGAACTGCTGCGGCAGCACCTGCGGGAGATCAATCAATGAAGAACCTGATCTGGATTCTGACGGCTGCCGTCATCGGCCTGTGGTCGCTGCTTGCGTGGATCACCCACGGCCTGGTGAGTGTTGCCGGCAATCTGGTTGCCAATAACGCCGACCTCCTGCCCGCAGACCCGCTGCTGATCGAGTGGGCCTCGTGGCTCGCCTCGGCCGGAACCGGGGTTGGCGAATGGCTGGTGATCGCGGTCTGGGCCGTCGTGTCGCTGGTCCTGCTGGCGCTGGGCTTCATCGGCACCAAGCTGGTGCCGCGATTCAAGCAGAGCCTTGCCGCCCGCTGAGGAGCCCGCTCAGCTCACATTGTTCGGCAGCTGCTCCTCGCGCCGCGCGATGAAGTCCTTGAGGCCCTCGGCAATGCCTTCGTCCAGCTTCGGCTCCTCATAGGCGTTGAGCATGGCGCGGGCCTTCTCGCGGCCGCGCGTATCATGGTCCTTGGCGCCCTCCGCCTGCCACTGCTCGAAGGAGTTGAAGTCCATGATCGAGGGGATGAAGAACGCCTTCTCGAAATGCTCCAGCGTGTGCTGGGTGCCGAGGAAGTGGCCGGCCGGCCCCACCTCGCGCACCGCCGCCATCGCCTCCTTGAAGTCCGCAAAGGAGAGGCCGCCCGCATATTTGTACCAGCCGACGAGCTGCTCCGCGTCGGTGACGAATTTCGAATAGCCGCAGGCGAGGCCCGCCTCGAGCCAGCCCGCCACGTGCCAGATGTAATTGGCGCCCGACAGGATCGCCGCATGCATCAGCATGTTCGACTCATAGCCCGCCTGCGCATCGTTGAGCTTGGAGCCGACATGAAAGCCCGAGGTGCGCCACGGCAGCCGGTACTTCCGCGCCAGCTGGCCCATCAGGAACATCATCTGCGCGGCCTCCGGCGTGCCCCCCATGGGGGCGCCCGTCTTCATGTCCACCGTCACCATGAACTGGCCGTAGATCTGCGGTGAGCCGGGGCGCACCAGCTGGGTGAAGGCAACGCCCGCCAGCGCCTCGGCGTTGACCTGGGCCACCGCGCCCACGGCGGAAGCGGCGGTCGAGGCGCCGCACAGCGCGAATGGCGCCAGGATCAGCGGCTGGTTGTGCCGGGCATAGACGCGCATCGCATCCAGCATGGTCGAATCCCACACCAGCGGCGAATTGCAGTTGGTGATGGACACGAGAACCGTGTTGTCCTTCACATAATCATCGCCGAACACGATGCCCGCCATCTTCATCACGTCCTCGGCGCGCTCCTTCGAGGTGACGATTCCCATAAAGGGCTTGTCCGAATGCTTCAGCGCGGAATGGATGATGTGCAGGTGGCGCTTCGGCACCGGGATCTCCATCGGCTCGCAGCAGATGGAACTCGAGGAATGCAGCGCCGGCAGCATGTAGGCCAGCTTGTGGAAGTTATTGAGGTCCTGAAGTGAGCCGTAGCGGCGGTTGTTGTCGAGATCGCGCACATAGGGCGCGCCATACATGGGCACGAAGACGGTGTTCTTGCCGCCCACCTTCACCGTACGCTCCGGGTTGCGGGCATTCAGCGTGAATTCGGAGGGGACCTTGGCGACGAGGTCCATCAGCAGCGCCCGGTCGATCCTGACGCGTGTGCCGGAAACATCCGCCCCCGCCGCCGTCCACATGGCGATTGCCTCATCGTCGCGGAATTCGCAGCCGACCTCCTCGAGGATCCTGAGCGATTCCTCATGGATCAGCTCCACCGCCTCGTCGGGCACCAGATTATAGACGGGAATTTCGCGGACGAGGGTGGGGAAGGAGGCCATGGGCGCGGCACGAAGCGTGCGGCGGCCTTCGCGTCCGCCACCGCTGCGGCGGTTCTGAACCGGGGTTGTGGTGCTCGTCATGGCATAGGTTCCTTCTCTGTCGCCACCATAGAGCGCACCGGGGCGGCTCCGTTCAAGCGCTGGTTTTGCGAAACCCGCGTGAAATCTCTCCAGGAGAAGAGTGAACGGGCAGACTGTAACCCCAAGTTGTATCCGAAAAGCTGCACAGGCGCGGTTTTTTCGTTCAGTTTCGCAGCGTTGACCGATTGTAATTTTCGTTACAGAATAACAACGGGGATTAAAGGGGTGCCACAGGCCACAAGGCCGGGGATCCATTCAGCTCACACAAGATAACACGCCGGTTTCTCCACGGCGTGGGGGAGAAGACTCACTATGGCCGAGCACTCTACGGAGGACAAAAAGATCCTCCACGACATGGGCTATGCGCAGGAACTTTCCCGCTCCATGTCGAAATTCTCGAATTTTGCGATTTCATTCTCGATCATCTGCATCCTGTCGGGCGGCATCAATTCCTTCGCCCAGGCCATCTCGTCGATCGGCGGCGCCGGGGCGGGCATCGGCTGGATCGCGGGCTGCATCGTCTCAGGCATGTTCGCCCTCGCCATGGCGCAGATCGCCAGCGCCTTCCCGACGGCGGGCGGGCTCTATCACTGGGCCTCGATCCTCGGCAACCGGTTCTGGGGCTGGCTCACCGCCTGGCTGAACCTTTTGGGCCTCATCACGGTGCTCGGCGCCATCAACATCGGCACGGCCTATTTCTTCGCCGGCGCCATCGCACCGATGTTCGGCACCACCGCGGCTGACGGCACGGTGACCACCTTCTTCACCGGCACTGACATGCAGGT
>NZ_JBIICB010000272.1:0-5663 GCF_044239095.1 Aestuariivirga sp.
TTGAGGATGACGTCATGTTGCGGCTTCAGCTTGCCGTGCCGGAAGCCACCGCGCGGACGCGGCTCGACCGAACCCGTCTCTTGCCACAGCTTCATCAAGTTCACAGCGAAGGACACCGAGGTATCAATTGGGGCTGCCGCCTCATGGCGGGAATGCCCCGCCTCGATAAAGGCCACAACACGCTCACGCAGGTCGTTCGATAAAGGATGCGGCATGACGGATCACCTCCGCAAACATTGAACCACCTATTAACTGATTTGGGAATCCCCTTCGATTCCAACTGAGCTACCGATGCTCTAAAGCTGCCAAGCACGCACAGCTGCCTCGCCGCGGCTCATCCCATCCAACACCGCCGCCAGCGAAAGCAGCCGCCGGCTCTGATTGTTGTCCCGAGACTGCTTCGCCAACTGGCGAAGCTCACGAGCTGAAAAATCCGTCCGTAAGGGTACTGCTGATGGCATGGCGCGAATCCTCCTCGCGCCCAGTGAATCAGAACTCCAACTTCAGGGGAATCCCCCGTGAGTCAGGCACAAGCGCCCTTGGCATTAGCTCGTAAATATGAGTGTCTCTTGACGTGAAGACACATATTGACACAAGGATCAGAACAAGTCCGCATCCAAAGCTTGGATCAACCGTTCTGTCGTCCCGTTCCAGACATCCAGCATGGACTGTTTGGTTTCTGCATCGAACCGCTTCTTGAACTCTTCCGTTCCGAGCAGCGCATGCGTCTTCTGAAGTAGTTCAGCTAAAGCCATTGGCACACCGACGTTCTGGATTGGAATGTTAAGCTTGGTCCCTAGCAGCGCCCCGATCTCTTCGCCATAGTTAGGCGCATCCAAGTTAAAGCTGTGCAGTGGAAAAATGGCGCGAAATCTGTCTTCGATCTCGTCGAAGGTGAAGTCTTTAAATCTCTCTACAAAAACTTCGTAGCCCTCAGCGAAATCATGGAAGAAGACGGAGTGGCGCCAAGTGGACTTGATATAACTTTCGAGTTCACGCTTGACAATAATGATGCGAACGTCAAATCTGCTTAGAACGTCCGCAATCCTTTCAATCTCCTCCTGCGTGCTCGCGGCAAGGCGCTCGGAACTCATTACGGCTACGCCGGTACCTGCATGGATTTCCTGCATAAGGCGGGCGTTCTCCGTATCGACCCAGGATTGGTCAAAAAACTGACTGGTCCAGTTATCAATGCCGCGTATACCCAACGCAAAGGACAGATGCTCGCCGTTATGTCTGCCCGAGGTCGGATACAGGACGCCAGTCGCAGAGGAGAGTGCAGCCTGCAGCGAAGTTGAACCGCATTTGGCAAACCCCACGTGAAGAAAAATTTGTCTATTCATACGACGAAACGGCTACTGATTTCGAGGATGATATAATCATAGGCGGCTACATCAGATTTCTTACGTATGCTGCAGGGGTTCCACTCAAAGCGGGTGTGACGAAACGTTTCAGCGAAAAGGTAGGTCAGCTTCCGCTGCGCATAGATAGAGCTGTGCGAATCCCCAAGAATGCAGACTGACCGGTCAATCGGTGCCTGGTCGTTGCGAAACTCCTGCCAAGTGTTGCCCAGCGGATCTACAAACGATGCGGTTCCAGCCGTCTGGCTCGAGGCAGCGCCAGAAATACAGGGCTGGAAGGCAAGCTCCTGCGTTGGTTGGCGGTCTCCGAACTTGATGGAAAGATCGCCGAAATTAGGCATTTTTTGCAATCCAATTCGGTTCCTGACCGAAGCCCAGGAAATGCCCAGCGCCTCAAGCACGAAGCCGAAGACCGTCACATAACACTGCGCAGGGAGGTGACTGTCGCTATAATCAAAGTCACCTCGAGTCAGGAAACGATCAATTTCGATAAATGGCTGTTTAAAAATCGTTGGTATGCCCCGCGCCGCCAGGCGCCCGGAAAGCTCGTCCGCCGCCCTGTCGAAGGAATTGAAGCGAGTTTCTTTGCGCATGAAGCGGCTGATCACATGGTCTTTCTCTGGTATCAGCACCAAGGTCATGTGCGCATTGGGGGTGGAGTGTCGGTTCTGGACAATCAAATGCTCCAGATCATGCAGTTTCTGTGTCAATGCTTCGGCCGTGAAATATGGCTTCCATGCCCAGAGGTTCGAGCCTTCGAAAATCACCGGAGCGTTGCCGTACTTCACCGCCGAACGATCTACTGACAGATGCGCTACCGGAACGAATGCCGCTTCGTCATTGGAATCGATAAATGCCGACCATGTCGATATGTAATAGGCTAGCACGGATTTCTCTGGCGTGGAGCCATCAAGACCAAGTGAAAAGCGCCTAAGTGCCCCGACAGTATCAAGCGCAAAGAAACTTTCCCAAAGCTGGGGATCGGGTACGTGCGTCATGCCAAGGGATCCATGCCGCGATCAGTCTCGGACACTGCCGCCAAACTCGCTTTTGTCCTTCTCATACTGAAAACAAAGAAATCGGAAAGCAATGTCCCGTTCAATCCTGGTGACACAACCGATTTTGCGAAGGACAGAAGTTTTTCCCGGTCGGCCGGTGTCGCCATAAGTGGCATGACCTGGCGCACAAAAGATGTCTGGAAATCCAACGTTTGCGAGGAGATCGAAAGAAAGACGCAGCGGCTTTGTGCAAAGTCCATCAATTCGCGGAAGGAAAAGATGTGCTTGTCCTCGAGCGAGGATAGGGCCTGCAGATTGTCTTTGATCCTAAATCGATATTCGAGGCCGTTAACATAGGCGTCCAGGCGGCGTTTCGTTTCCACCGAAATGGCGTCTGAAAGGTTAAACGCTCGGACGAAAGAAACGATCACCGCCCATGTTTCATGGTTAGGTTCCCCGAAAACCAGCGCGCCATCATCTTCGAGCAAGGACAGGGAATAGTCGAGAGCCTCGCGCCATCGGGTGATGTGATGTAAAACCGAATTGCCTACGACGACTGTAAAAGCTTGCTGTGGCAAAATCGGTCGGCAATTCGCATCCCAGATTGCAGCAGTTCCTTTGGGAAACTGATATCCCAATTCGTCCAAGCACTTGCGCAGCGTCGGGAGCAGCGCCGGGAATGGCTCGCTTGCTACATATAAATCGGGGCGGTAAGTACGAATGAATGCATAGGTGCAGTTGCCGATACCTGCTCCGATCTCAAGAACTTTCACGCTCTTGCCCGCAGTGCAGACGTCATCTAGCAGCGGCGCATAAGCAATTTTGAAGAAATCCACGCTGTGTTGGGTAGGCGTGGCAATCTGTCCCGCAATCACAGGGTCTGATTGAGGATCAGGTCCGTCATGCAGGCGAATGCAACCGTCCTCAAATTGCCGTTCTGACAAAGCGATTGTAATTGCATTGTAAAGCTGCATGCGCGTGGTCTTTCTTCGGATCCGAGTGCCGCTTAACGTTGGCAGGCGTTACTGAACTCGCCCTCGCTTACCTCACGTACTCAAAAATATTATACGCGACCCAAGGGCAGCTTGTCCATAGAACTGGCCCCCTTTTCCCTGGACACCAATTCTTTAAGGGGATGTCGCGGTCGATGCAGAAATTCGGAATGAAGCTGGCGTTGCTCTCCTCGAGCCGTTGGCTCGGGGAGTTCAATCCATGCTCCGGGCGTTTGCAGGATTCGTACCCTGAGCATCACGCGATGTCCGGAACGTGATCACCGAACCCGTGCTCAGTAACCGGCCTGCTGATCAACGAAGGCAGCCGCGCCAGAAGGGTGGGCGCGCGGTTGACTCGTGAGTGTACCGGGGCACGGCTATGAGACAGCGTACTGCGCCGGTTACGCTGCCAAACTGAACTCCGTGGCGGCCTCGGATGCAAGGGCCTTCTGTTCGGCCCTGATCTGATTGGGCGTCTTGTGCCCATGGCGCTCTCGCAGCCACGAGGCGTTATAGAGATCGGCAAACTCGGCGAGCCCCTTGCGAAGTGCCTCTATGGTCGGGAAGTACCGGACCCAGAGCAGTTGCTCCTTCAGCGTCCTGATGACCCTCTCCGCCACGCCGTTGCCCTCTGGCTGACGCACAAAGGCGGGCGAGCTCTCGATCCCGAGGAATTCGATCTCGTCCCGGAATTCATCGGCGAGATAGTTGGAGCCGTTGTCATGGCGAAGGATCAGACCGGCCGCGACGTTTTCCGTCACCGCACCGAAGTGCTTCGCCGCCCCCTGCCGGATCGGCTCGAGCGCCTCCCAGCGGCTGGCGCTGGAAGAAGCATGGGTTCCGATCAGCTCGCCCGAGCAATGGTCGACGGCGATGAAGACATAGGCGCGGCCCTTGCCGGTCGCGAATGTATGGGTAATGTCGGTCCGGAGGGCGTCCTGGCCTATTTATCGTCCTCTGTCAGTTCGTAGGCTTACTATACCTCACCGTCTTCCGTTTCCTCAAATTCAGACGGGTCATTAGTTGAAAACCAACCGCCTCCATCATCGTCCTCGTGGACAAAAATATCCCGGGGGACACCACCTTCATCAACGAAGACAAATTCTGGATACCCACCTCCGGCAGTATCATACTCAAACTCTACATCTCCGTAGATCAAGGAACCGAGCACGTACGGTGGACGGCCAATGCCTATCGGGCAAGTTTCCCAAGTTACAGAGAGTTTCTTTATGTCAAATTGACCATCTATTTCGGCTGTGTATTCGGTTGCATCAGAAGGGTCAATGCACACTATTGAATTGACATTTATATTGCTAAGCAAATTCACCTCGCCTGCAGGTTTTTCCGGCAACACCGCGGCGACTTTCTTGCCGTCCGCAAAAACAGATATAGCTCCATAAAACCCCTCATCACCGGAGCTGGCAACTTCTGCGCACCAAGCGCTTGGATTAACATATTCAAGATGAAGGCCGTTTTTTCTTATATCCTCAGCTTTTATCGCAACAAGCTGGCTTTCGTTTAGTCGTAGATAGCCTATGCGCAACCAATCGCCTCTCACCCGAATAGTATGCTTAGAGGACTTCACGGTCATGCAACCTCTCTTATGTTTTCGAAAAATTGAGCAGCTTAACGATCATGAGTAATTAGCTATTTACGTGAGCCATGACCGCAAAGAGTTATAATCATAAAGCTCTTTTGCCCAAAAGTCTACCCCTTACCCGCAGCAGGGTCCAGTTGATCAGACGGAGATGTCCCGAACTCTTTTGAAAATGCTAAGGCTAGCGTTGCTGGTTGAACGTTATGCCGCATCAAAAAGTCGGTCAACTACGGAGGTGGCTGATTGAGCGCTACGATGGTTTTGAAGGGTGGCCTTGAGCACCGGAAGATGCTTGTAGGCCTTGAGGCGCCTGAAGCCCTTCTTGGCTTCCAGCATGCCCGCCGCAGTCCAGCGCAATCCCATCTTCGCATCCCGCCAGCGCTTCACATTCCGGCACACCTGGCGAATGACGCTGTTCATGCTCTCGATGATGTTGGTGCAGGCCAGCGAACGGCGCAGGTCCGGAGGCAGGCCAAGCCGGTTGACGGTGAGGATCTCGTCCAGACCCTCGAGGATGGATTGGGAGACGCCCGGGGCCTCGCGTTCCAGCCGCTGGGCGAGGCTGCGGATCAGACGCTCGGCTTTCACGGGATCGTCTTGTTCCCAGGCCTGACGGAGGGTCCGGCGAACGCCTGCGTGCAACTCCGGCGGAAGCCTGTCCAGGATGTTCCGGGCTTTGTGCACCTGGCAGCGCTGAATGGGAATGTCGGCGCCG
>NZ_JBIICB010000273.1:0-5662 GCF_044239095.1 Aestuariivirga sp.
CATCTTGTGCACGCTCTCGCGCGAAATGTTGAAATGCCGTGCCGCCGCACGCTTGCTCATGCCACCGGCACACGCCAGACGGACCTTCCTGTACAATTCCACGGTGTAGATCTCCGAGCCCTCCCTGTTCACACAGAAAGGGCATAGATAGTGGGCGGCTTTTACTCCGCCCGCAGCGGGCCAATCCCGCCGCTACCGTGGTCTAATTTTCCACCGCCGTTCCCAGATGAACGCGCTGCACTACTGCACCCGTCCGCGTGTGCTGATCCCCGGCAAGCGCACCTGAGACGGGCGAGTGATCCATGACCTCGCCCTTTGACGCTCTGGATGCACTTGCATCCGGTGCGGCCCTGGAAGGGTTCGGTGAAGAGGCGGTGCTGATTCCGCGCCGGAGCAGCCCGTATGCCGAGGCGGCAGCCGATGCCGACCGGATGGCGGTGAAGGTCAGGGGCATCTTCTCCGCCCTGGCCGCATCCTCGGATCTCCGGGGCCAGAGCCGGGGCGGGGAGTTCACCGGCACGACACGCGTGGTCTCCGAGCAGACCGCCTTCTGGATTGCTGCAGCGCAGGTTGCAGAACTCGGGTTCCGGCCTGCGAAGGGCGATCAGATCAGGATGCCGGAGCGATGCGGAAGCCCGTGCTACACCATATCCGCCATTCATCCGACCAGCATGGGCGATCTCAACCTTCTTCTCGTCCGGGAGGATGTTGCGGAGTGAGCGTTTGCGTTCCGCAGCGAAATATCGCGGGGGGCGATTGGGGGAGAGGGGCATGTTCCCGTCTGGAACATGCCCCCTTTTGATCTGGACAGAGAAACCGTTCCGGTCGGGAACGGTTTTCGGCGTTGAAGGAGTTTCGGCATGAGCCTCGCCCGTCTTGCCATGCGCATCGCCGCTGCCCGCGCCCTGCGTGGTGCCACACTGGCGGAGGGGCGCGTCCATGACAGCGCCATTGCACCCATCGACCAGACCATTGCCGAGGAGCGCCAGCCCATCCTGATCGTCACCACCGACGATCACGAGATGGAGGTGACGGGGCGGGATCTGTTCCATGGGAATGTCTCCTGCGACCTCGTCATCGAGGCGGCCATCGCGGCGCGGGTCGAGATTTCGAGTGAGGAGAGCGTCATCACCATCCCGCACACGGACGAGGGAATGGAGCTTGCCCTTGATCTCATGGAGCATCAGGTCATGGCGGCGCTCATCCGTGAGCGGACACCATGGTCGCGCGTCTGGATGAAACTCGTGCCGCGCATCTCACGCCGGCTGTCGCGGCGCGGGGCCTCCGTCGAGAAGGGCGTGCGCTTTGCCGCGCGGCAGATCGTGCTGACCTGTGACCTGATCGAGGCTCCGACAGATGGTGCAGCCGTTGCAGAGGGCACCGCCTGGCATGATCTGCTCGGCGCCATGGAGGCGGACACCGATCTGATGCCCATTGCCCATATGCTTCGCTCGGAAATCGAAGGAATGCCATTCGACGACTGGCGCCGTGCAGCCAACATGCTCGGCATCCATCTGGAAACAGTAAATGCCATAGGCTTTGGACCGGTGCTGGATCTTTCCGAAGACCCGGATGTCTTCGAGGAAGCCAAAATTACTGGCGGGCCCGATCCCATGATCGTCAATCATCACACCGTGCTGGCCCGCATCGCTGATGCGTGAGGTTGTCGAGCTTGCCGCCCGCATCGCCGAACTCGAGCGCCGTTTCTCTGGGGTCATGCGCCACGGAACGGTGGAAGAGGTCGACGCTGGAAAACAGCGCATCAGGCTCAATCTTGGGAAGGACGTCGATGGAAACCCTTTCCTGTCGCCCTGGGTGCCTTACGTCCAGATCGCCGGTGCGCTGAAGGTCCACACGCCTCCGTCGAAGGGCCAGCAGTTTACAGCCTTGTCTCCAAATGGCGACTGGCAGCAGGCCGTGGCTCTGCCGATGACCTGGAGCGACAACAACAAGTCACCTTCCTTCAAGGGCAACGAAAACGTCCTCACATATGGGAATGTCACCGCCACCATCAAGGACGGCCTCTGCGAGGTCGTTGTTGGCGCCGCCAGCCTGAAACTCACGTCCGCCGCCGTGACGATCAAGGTTGGCGGCGTCAACGTTGAAGTGAGCGATGCCGGTGTCGCCATTGTTGGCGGCAAGGTTACCCATGACGGAAAGAATGTTGGCTCCACCCACATCCACGGCGGTGTGGTGCCCGGCGGCGGTCTGACCGATGTCCCGGCGAACTGATCCGGATGGGCTTGTTACGCGTCCTGGTCGAGCGAAGAAATTGGCCAGTGCGCACTTTCATAGACTCTGATCTGTTCGGCGAGTTGGTCAAACCGCGAGGCCTCAGGAGTGCCGGGAACCGGCTCCTCCCGGAAATGCCGTTCGATTTCGCGGAGGGCAGCCTGATATTCTTCCTCGGTCCAGAGTGGAGCGGCATCGTCAATGAGCTGGACGTCCCGGCCGAAATCCCGGGGGAGTTCCAGGTCGACGCCCTCGAGCGAGCCAGATGCCAGCAGGACCTTGGAGAATTTGGCCTGCCAATCCGGCGTCGAAAGATCAGGCGCGTCGTTGGGGTGCAGTTGGATAGGAGTGATGGGGTCTTTCGGTGTCATTGTCATTTCTCGCGTGGGCCTGCTGAATACAGGGCAATTGCGTCAGCCGCTTGGTGGCTGATGCCGTCGCATGGGGTGACGGAAGGAATGGGGACTTGCGGAGATTAGGAGCAATATTCACCGCACATTATGCGGAGAATGGGTTTGCGGTTTGCGGAGATTAGAGGCTATATTCACCGCAGATCCTGCGGTGAAAAGCCAGTGTACATCCACGAACGCGATGATTGGCCCCATTTCTGGTGGAAAGATCAGGCGATTGCAACCCGGCTTGCTGCCGTGCGGCATCGCCAGGGACGGCTCATCGGACGCATGGAGGCCCTGGGATTCCGCTTGCAGGAAGAGGCCGTCCTCCAGACCCTGACGGAGGATGTCCTCAAGTCCTCGGAGATCGAAGGCGAAGTCCTGGACAAGGACCAGGTGCGCTCCTCGATCGCCCGGCGGCTCGGCATCGACATCGGCGCGCTGACGCCGGCCGATCGGGATGTCGAGGGCGTGGTCGAGATGATGCTCGACGCGACACAGCATTACGAGAAGCCGCTGACCGCCGAGCGGCTGTTCGGGTGGCATGCAGCGCTCTTCCCCACGGGCCGGAGCGGCATGCATCGTATCCGCGTTGGTGAATGGCGAGATGACAACGCCGGTCCCATGCAGGTGGTATCGGGGCCAGTCGGCCGGGAGCGCTTGCACTATGAGGCTCCGAAAGCCGAACGTGTCGATGCGGAAATGAAAACATTCCTCACGTGGTTCGAAGTGAGGGACGACGTCGATCCCGTCCTGAAGGCCGCTTTGGCACATCTCTGGTTCGTCACCATCCATCCCTTAGAGGATGGCAACGGTCGCATTGCACGCGCCATCGCCGATATGGCGCTCGCGCGTTCGGAGTGTTCCGCTCGACGCTTCTACAGCATGTCGGCGCAAATCCGCGCGGAGCGCAATGCCTACTACGAGATGCTCGAGGCAGTCCAGAAAGGCGGCATGGACGTGACAGCCTGGCTCAACTGGTTTCTGGCATGCCTGGATCATGCCTTTGACCGTGCCGAGCAGACGCTGGCGCAGGTTCTTTCAAAAGCGCGTTTCTGGGAGCGCCTTGGAGGTACGGCCGGACCCGCATTCAATGACCGCCAGCTCCTTGTGGTCAATCGCCTTCTTGACGGCTTCGAAGGCAAGCTCACGTCATCTAAATGGGCGTCGCTTGCCAAGTGCTCACAGGATACAGCTTTGCGTGACATCGAGGATCTCCTCCGCCGTGGGGTTCTGCAGAAGGATCCCGCCGGTGGCCGCAGCACAAGCTATTCGCTGATCCTGAGCTGAACACCCCCGCCCTCAAGGCTTCTATCAAACGGATTTCCGACTTGTCTTGCTGATGCGCAAGACAGGCTCGCCCTCCCTTTGTATCGTCTCATCGATCAGGAGAAGTCACATGCCACGCTACGCCATCACCGAGAGGGCGGGCCCCTTCGTTGCGGGCACCCGCGGGCGGGACTACATCCACCTGATGTTCCTGCGTACCCTGCGCTTCTACCTCGGGCGCTTCAACCTCACCGGCCAGACCATTCAGGCGGTCCTCAACACCATGGGCTTCGCCATGCGCGACCTCAAGGCCGATGGCGACATCCTCGGCTACGAGGTCAAGTTCACGCGGGACCAGAACTCGGCCGAGGAACTCAGGCAGGGCCGCTTCACAATCAACTTCGCCGCGGAGGAGGCGCCTGTGTTGCGCTACCTCGGCATCCAGTCGGCCCGCTACCGGCCGGCACTCGACGCGCTGCTCGATGATCTGCTCGCACAGGTCGACGCCGTCACCGGCTGATCGCTACACAACTCGGAGGAATTAACGTGAGCACGATTTTCGTTATGGAATCGGCAAATCTTTTCGCGGGCGATCACGACCCCACCGCCTCGAAGCATCTTACCCTTGCCGAACTGAAGCTGCCCACCCTGCAGGAGATGTATCAGGACCATCATGCCGGGGGCTCCCGCGTCCAGATCGAAGTGGCGGTCGGCATCAGCAAGCTGGAGCCCACCTTCAAGCTCAATGGCTGGGACCCCGATCTCCTGACCCAGTTCGGCCTCGGCTCGTCGCGCCAAAAGGTGTTCACCGCCTATGGGGTGATCCGCGACAAGCGGACCGGTGTGGCCATCGAGGCCAAGGCCATCATCGAGGGCCGCCTCGGCAAGATCGAGCCCGACGCCTTCCAGCGTGGCGAGCTGCAGGGGCACGAATACGCCATCAACGAGGTGATGCACTATGAGCTCTGGTTCAACGAGAAGGAAAAGCTGTTCTGGGACTTCTTCTCGACCGAGTGGCGACTCGATGGCGTCTCGCAGAACGATGACGAGCGCCGCATCCTGCGCATTCAGCGCTGATGGCATGTTCCATGGGAGATGACTGCATGAACGATCCAGCCCGCGTGAAGCTTGTCCGGCCCATCAAGGTTGAAGAGCGTATGATAACTGAGGTCGTAATTCGCCGCCCGAAGGTGCGAGATCTCCGCGCCATGGAGAAGATGCGCGAACCTGGGGGAACGGAACTCGACCAGGGCATCGCCATGGCGGCAGCGCTCTGCGATCTGCCGCTGGAGGCCATGGACGAGATGGATGCCGCGGATTTTGCAGCGGTCTCGGAGGTGCTCGGCGGTTTTTTGCCCAAGGCACCGGCGTGAACAACTGGCGCGGCTTGGTGGCCGATATTGCGCATGTGCTGTCGACGCCGGTCACTGCACTCGATGAGATGGACTGGGCGGAGGTGCTGCTCTGGCACGCCGAGGCACGGCGACTGAGCGGGTCAGCGAAGTGAGATACCCAACAGGCAGGCCTGCTGGTCACGCAGCTCGTTCGAAGGACGCTGCGATGTCGCCGATCGAGCGGAACAGGGTCAGTGGGTCATCCTTCGAAGCAATGAACCCCCGACGGGCCCAGAAGCGCGCCGCCTCATCGTCGATCGCATTGACCATCAATGCCCGTCCGCCGATCAGGGAGGCGGCCTGAACGCAGCGGGCGAGGGCGTGCTTCAGGAGGCCGGTGCCAATGCCGCGCCCCGCCCATTGCAGATCGGTGGC
>NZ_JBIICB010000274.1:0-5649 GCF_044239095.1 Aestuariivirga sp.
CTGATTCGTCATTATGCTGGTCATAGGTGAATGTCCCCTTACCCATACGCTACACACTTGGAGGACATTCCGGCGGAGTGCCGGCGGAACGGGATTGCATCATGCCAAAGGGCGAACCCTCCCCGTTAGCGGAAAAGGTAGCCGTTACATGCTACTGCGCCGCTAAAGGAGAAGGTTAAGGAATGATGAAGGAATTGATCAGGCTTCCGACCAGAAGATTCCAACCGTCTATCAGAATAAAGAATAGAACCTTGAAGGGCAGCGAGATTACCGTTGGGGGCAGCATCATCATGCCCATCGACATGGTGAGCATGGCGACGATCAGATCGATGACAAGAAATGGGAGGGCGATCAGGAAGCCAATCTCGAACCCACGGCGCAGCTCCGAGATCATGAATGCAGGCACGAGGATGCGAAGATCGTCTTTCGCCGCGGCATCGGCCACGATCCCACGCTCCTGCGCAATGGACTGAAACAGCGCAAGATCCTTCTCACGTACGTTCTTCAGCATGAAGGCCCGGAAGGGCGCCGTAATCCGCTCGTAGGCTTCCTGATCAGAGATTTGCTTGGCCATGTAGGGATCCAGCCCTTCAGTCTTTGCCTTGTCGAAGACTGGCGCCATCACAAAGAGGGTCAGGAATAGCGCAAGTGAAACGAGGACAAGATTTGCAGGTGTGCTCTGAAGACCCAGTCCTGACCGGAGGAATGAGAACGCGATGACGAAGCGTGTGAAGCTTGTCACCATGATCAGGATGCCAGGCGCGATCGAGAGAATCGTCAGAAGAACGACATACTGGATGATCCTGCCCGACACTGTCGGATCCGACGGGGCAAGGAGATTGCCGAGCTCGGGTACCTGGCTGGCGGCAGGAGTTGTGAGCAAGACCACCGTTAGAATGGTAAGCAGAACCCTCATTCGACCACGAGCCCATGAATGAGTACGCCGCGTATCTCACCGCCTGACAAGACCTGCACGGTCTCATCGATGTCGTCCCTAAGGGCCAGAATTCCAGACGCACTCTGAAGCTGGCTCAACCGGACACTACGAAGATAAGTGAGAATCTGCTCGCCAGCTTCCTCCGCGAGCAGTTCAGGCTGCTTCTCGCCACCTGCTGCAATCATGACGGAGCCTTCCAGGCGAATCCATTTTCCCTTTGGATCAGCAAGAGTGGTCAGGACAGGTGGAAAGGGCGCTAGCGTGATGTCATCGGAGTGAGTCTCCTCCGGATCTTCATGCTCCTGGACTGCTGGTTCTTCCTTCGCCTTTCCGGCAGGATCATCGGCCAACGCCGTCTCTTGGGAGGCGGGGCCTGGAGGCGCCTCTGCCTCGGCGCTGGCCATTGTACTCTCACCCAAGAGGCTGCCGACCGCGAAGCCCGCGCCCGCTCCAACCAATGTGAGAAGCAGCACGACGACCATCGTGGTCATCAGTTCCCGCTTTCCACTCTTTTCCACGTTCGCCATGCGTTTCCTGGTTCACTAGAAGGGTGAGACCCTGTCCCAGATCTGCTGGCCCCATCCCGGCTGCTGGACCTCCGTAATCCGGCCAGAACCGCCATAGGCGATGCGTGCCTCCGCGACCTTTTCATAGGAGATCGTATTCTCCGGGGAGATGTCCGCCGGCCTTATGAGACCCGAAACATGCAGCGTCCGCTGCTCAAAGTTCACGACAACTTCCTGGCTTCCCTCAATGAGGAGGTAGCCATTTGGCATCACGCGCGTCACCATCGCAGCAATCGAAAGTTCGATTCGTTCGGAGCGAGCCGTTGTACCCTGGCCGGCACTGCGGCTGTTTGAGTTGACCTCGGCGTTGCCGTTGATGTCAGACTCGACGATCCCCATGATGTCGTAAGTGAAGCCAAGATCTGCATCAGCTGATGCATTGCGGCTGCGGTTGGAGGAATTATTCAGCGTAGCGCGGTCGTTTATCTCGATCTCAACCGTGATGAGATCACCTTTCCGGCTGGCGCGGGCATCGCGGAAGAAATCGGCATTGCCGCCGATCCAACCTTGGGCAGGCCCAGTCAGCTCCTCGACCTGGGAGACCGACGATTCGGCTGCCGCCTGTCCGATGCCCGAGCCGACAGGGGACAGTTCCGGTGAGGTGCCGAAGTTCTCCAGATCGGGCGCACAACCCTGTAGCAGAATGGCAATCGACAGGGGGCCAACGAAAGCCATGAGGCGGAGACGTCTCACGGGTCCTCCTTGCCGTTTCGGGCAGCGCTCGCAATTGTCTTTGCCATGCGGGCTGCGAAATCAGGATTCATTTCGTTCAGGATGGCGCTGGCCTGCCTCGGCTTGAGCTGCCGGAGCACAGAAGAGGCCAGCCGCACGTCCAGCTTCTCAAGTTGGATGGACGCGATTTCCGGTTCCATTCCTGCATAGATCTCGACCAATTCCTGCCGGGCCAGTCCGCGTAGATCTTCGCGGCGCTTCAGCAACGTTTCGAGTTCGCCCTTCTTCTGCTCAAGGCGGGCGATCTTGTCTTCCACCCGCGCTTCAAGCTCCTTCAGCATTGCACTTTGTGTTGCCATTCGCCGTTCTGCGGCCATGTCCGAGATCGCCACGCAGTACTCTTCGATGACCTTCCTGATCTCTGCCTCATTCGCCGATGCTGCAGTGGTGTCCGCTAGCACGAGAATGACCACAGCGTAGAGTGAGGCTGACAGGACGCTTCTATGCGGAACAAACCGGGCGATCACTGGATCACCAGCTCCGCCTGAAGGGCGCCCGAGGTCTTTATAGCTTGCAGGATCGCGATGATCCCAGCCGGCTTCAGGCCGATCCGGTTAAGCCCATGAACCAGACGCTCAAGGCTCGGGCCTTCAAGCATCGCAACCTTGGAGTCTTCTTGTTCGGCTGAAACGTTGGTCGATGGCTCGATTGCCGTCTCTCCTTCCGAGAAAGGTTCGGGCTGTACGACTTCCGGCAACTCGGTCACTCTGATTGTGATATTGCCGTGAGCGACTGCTACGGGAGAAACCCTGACATTGCTTCCGATCACGATTGTGCCCGTCTTCTCGTCGATGACGACACGCGCTGCCGTATCTGCCTCCACAGTGAGACCTCCAATCTCAGCCATGAGACGCGAGGCGGAGAGCCGCGCCGGACGGCTAATCGATACTGTTCGGAGATCTTCCGCATCTGCGATTGGCTTGCCGAAGGCGTCTTTGGCGTAGTCGTTGATCACGTCAGCGATTCTTGCTGCCGTGCTGAAATCAGGATTCTTGATCTTGAGCGAGAGTTCGCTGACGTTGTTGAAGTCAGCTGTCAGTTCACGCTCAACCAGTGCACCACCCGGAATTCGGCCACCTGTCGGCGTTCCCTCGGTGAGGGATTCAGCCTGGCCTGATGCAGCCACACCCGTAACCGAGACGGCGCCTTGAGCAACGGCATAGGCTTTGCCATCAGCCGCCGACAATGGTGTCATGACGAGGGTACCGCCCATCAGGGATGTTGCGTCGCCGAGCGAAGAGACGGTGACATCAATCCTCTCGCCGGGAGAAATAAAGGGAGGAAGTCTGGCTGTGACGACCACGGCGGCCACGTTCTGCGCCCGGATCGAGCCTGGTGGCACGCCGACGCCAAGACGCTGCAGCATGGAGCGTGCGGACTGCTCAGTGAAAGGCGAGTTTCGCATCGTGTCGCCTGTTCCAGCCAGCCCGATGACAAGGCCATAGCCTACAAGCTGGTTCTCGCGGATGCCCTGCACGTCCGTGATGTCCTTGATGCGCGATCCCGCAATGGCAATTGCGGGCATGGTGATCATGAAGATCGCAATGAGAAGACAGCGTATCATTCGCTTTTCACCGCAATTCCGCCATCGAGGAGTATCTCAGCATTGACAATCACGCCGGTTGAGGTGTTACGCAGTGAGATCATGTCGCCGACGCCGCCATCCTCCAGCGCCAGAAGCTGTGTGGAGATGGACAGTCCGTCCTCCACATACGACGCTGTCACCTTTGAACCCCGCTTTACAGCCAGTGGCTTCATCAGCGCCGAGAGTGGAACCGGCCGGCCGGCAAGAAGCCGCCGGCGTGCTTCCTTTCCGGTGATCTCGCTGGTCTCGGTGGCCACTCCAGAAAGTGACCGGGGGGTTGTCTGGAATTTGCGCTGCGTGAGATCATCCGAGCTGATCACTTGACCCGCCGGAATCGTGGAGACGGGGACAGGCAGAAGCCGAATAGCTGTGCCAGTCTCGGCCTGTGCAAACCAGGCGGAACTTGCCAGCAGAATGACAACGGCTGTCAGTCGTCCACGCTTGCACATGACCTAGCGGATGCCCTTGCTCACGACTCCCGCCATGTCATCAGCTGCCTGGATGACCTTTGAATTCATCTCATAGGCGCGCTGTGCCGAGATCAACTCAGTGATTTCACGCACCGGATCGACATTTGAGCTCTCCAGATAACCTTGTTGAACGGTCCCGAAGGATATGCTGCCGGGCAGGCCCGACACGGCCGCACCGGATGCTTCCGTCGGCTGGAAAAGATTGCCACCCAGCGCATTGAGGCCGGCGGCGTTGGGGAAATTGGCAAGCGTGATCTGGCCAACAGAAACCATGTTGGCCTCACCCTGAAGCTTGGCGAAGACTTCGCCCGTCTGGTTGATCTCGATGGCGGTGGTCCCGGCAGGTACCGTTACTGCAGGCTCAATTGGGTATCCATCTGCCGTCACGATCTGGCCTTCGGCATTGGTGTTGAAGGCTCCCGCCCTTGTATAGAGAGTCTCGCCGTTAGGACCCGCGACCTGGAACCAGCCCGGGCCATTGATGGCCATGTCAAGCCGGTTGCCGGTTTCAGCCAACGGACCCTGTATGTTGAGCAAGCGTATTGCCGCAAGCCTGGTGCCGAGGCCAAGCTGGGCGCCCTCCGGAATGACGCCTTCTCCGGTCTGGTTAGGGATGCCCTGAACCCGCTCCATCTGGTAAAGCAGGTCTGTGAATTCCGCTCGGGTTCGCTTGTAGCCCGTGGTGTTGATGTTCGCGATGTTGTTCGCGATCACTTCCACGTTGAGCTGCTGGGCGGACATGCCGGTGCCGGCTATTGAAAGGGCGCGCATTCTTGCCTCCTAGATCTGCATACGACTCACTTCGAGATACGAACTGACGGCCTTGTCACGGACTGCGAGCGCCGCCTGAAGCGTGCGCTCCGCCGCCATGACGCGCTCAACGACAGTCTGCAGCGGCAAGTCTCCGCTGATGCCGGCGAGCGCTGCGGCCTCCCCTTGGCGCACGGTATTTGCTGCGTCTCCTGCAAACTGTTTGAGTACAGCGGCAAATCCACCGCCATTTTCCGCGGCAGCATGCCCCGATGGCGCGGCCGCCTGCGACGGCCTCATGGCGAGCTCCGGCAGTGAGGAAATCGACGAGAAGTAGATCGTCACGCTATTGCCCCTTCAGAAGATCAACCATCATGGATGTCATTTCACGTGCCTGCCGGATCATTTGCAGATTGGCCTCGTAAGAGCGGCTGGCTTCTCGCATGTCCGCCATCTCCACCACCATGTTCACATTGGGCAGCTTCACGTAGCCTGCGACATCCGCCGCCGGATGCCCAGGCTTGTATTCCTTCTCGAACGGTTCCATGTCGCGAACGACACGGTTGACGGTGACGAGCGACGCACCGGTGACCTCGTCAAGCGATTGTT
>NZ_JBIICB010000036.1:0-22448 GCF_044239095.1 Aestuariivirga sp.
GCGGGTGTTGCCTTTGTTGACACGGCTGCAGGCAATCGTCTCGACAACGAATTCCTACACCAAATCAACGAATTACGCTACATCCGCCAACCCAAGATCATCGCCCAGACGAATAATCCGGGCTAGTCAGTTCCCCTATCGCGTAGATCTCATCCAAATTGGAATAGTGCTTCAAGACAAGATATGCCTCACAAGTCAACTTCAGCAACAGAGGCAGACGTGATAACTCCTCGCAATCATAGTCAAATAATTCAGCATCGCTACAAACATGGTGTCTAAGCGATTTCCTTATAGACACACCCTCCAAGAGGGCGCCTATTTTGACATCCCAATCTAGCGGCACATCAACGCAACGCGAAATTGTTCTCATAAACAACGAAATGTCTTCTATCAACGAAGGATAAAAGACAAAACACCTCGCAAATCTCTGGGTGCTCAATTCCGCATCGAGGTAATGACGCAACCAAAGAGCAAATGAGTGGGCTATGCTGAAAGAATTTCTCTTGTTTAGCGACCTCGCAACTTCCAGAGGATTTCTTACCACAATTACAAATTTTGGTAAAATACCCAACTCGGCAATTGCTTCCGCGAAAAAATCAGCAAAACGGCTGATTCTGGGATCCTTTATGAGAAGGAGATTACAAGTCTCGTATTCATCACGAATAGTTTTTCTCCATTCACTCGCAATATACGAGTAATTTTTTTGCATATACTTCGTTATTTCGTTTGAAGGGTCAGCCCAAGAACTCCCAGCAAATTTGAACAATAAATCGTGGAATTCCACGAGCTTCGCCGGTTCGAAAAAACCAAGCTCATTATCAAATCTAGCTCCAGTGGTCCTCCGGGGAAGAGCTGCACCGGCCTGATTTAAAGCCCCTGCCACAGCAGAAGTCCCGCTCCTATGCATCCCGATTGTTGTTTTTCAGCGAGAACTGAGCCGACTGGGTGCCTAATTTCCACTGAGAACTGAGCCATGTGAACCTTCCCCTGAAGCATTGAGCGGCGGGGGCAACGGAGTGATCCACATGGGACTTTTGAACATCATCCGCCGGATGCATTTGCGGCAGAAATTGTCGATCCGAGAGATCTCGCGGCGCACGGGGCTGTCGCGGAATACGGTGACGAGGCACCTTGCGGCGAACACGATCGAGCCGATTTTCGCCACACCAGAACGGCCGAGCAAGCTTGACCCCTTGGCGGAGAAATTGGCCGGCTGGTTGAAGACCGAGGCCGGGAAGTCGCGCAAAGAGCGTAGGACCCTGAAGCAGTTGCACGGCGATCTGGTGGCGCTTGGCTTCACCGGCTCTTATGGCCGGGTGGCGGCTTTTGCGCGGGGGTGGCGGACAGATCGTCAGCGTGAGCAGCAGACCACCGGACGCGGGACCTTTGTTCCGCTGTCTTTCCGCCCGGGGGAGGCCTTCCAGTTCGACTGGAGCGAGGACTTTGCAGTACTTGGCGGCGAGCGGGTGAAGCTGCAGATGGCGCATATGAAACTCGCGCACAGTCGGGCCTTCCTGCTGCGCGCCTATCCGTTGCAGACCCACGAGATGCTGTTCGATGCCCATTGGCACGGGTTCCGGGTCCTTGGCGGCGTCCCCACACGGGGTATTTACGACAACATGAAGACCGCAGTGGATCGTGTGGGCCGCGGCAAGGAGCGGCAGATCAACATGCGCTTCCTCGCGATGACGAACCACTATGTCTATGAGCCCGAGTTCTGCAATCCGGCGGCAGGTTGGGAGAAGGGCCAGGTCGAGAAGAACGTTCGGGATTCGCGCCACCAGATATTGCAGGGAATGCCGGACTTCCCAGATCTTCAGGCGTTGAATACGTGGCTGGAGCGGCGTTGCCTGGAACTGTGGCGAGAGACGGCTCATGGCACGCTGCCTGGCACAATTGCCGATGTATGGGCTGAGGAGCAGGCCTCCCTCATGCAGCTGCCTGTCGCCTTTGACGGCTTCATCGAGTTGAGCAAGCGCGTCTCGCCCACCTGTCTGATCAGCTTCGAGCGCAATCGCTACAGCGTTCCGGCGTCCTTTGCGAACCGTCCAGTCAGCCTGCGGGTCTATCCAGACCGGCTGGTCGTGGCGGCCGAGGGCAATATCCTTTGCGAACATCCACGGATCATCGAACGCAGTCACCACCGGCCGCCACGGACGGTTTATGACTGGCGGCACTATCTGGCGGTCGTTCAACGCAAGCCCGGCGCCCTTCGGAATGGTGCGCCCTTTCTGGAATTGCCGCCTGGCTTCAAGCAGTTGCAAGACCACATGCTGCGCAAACCGGGTGGTGATCGTGAGATGGTCGATATTCTGGCGCTTGCCGGAACAAGGAGGCTTTTGCCCATGACCCACATGACCATTGCCCGCAGCTATCTCGGCACAAAGGAGCTGAAGGGCTCTGCCGACAATCCGAAGATCATGGAGATGTACCGCACCGTCGGCCAAATACGTCTCACGGCCACGTGATCTCGGATGTTACCAACCTCCAGAGTTCGCTTGATGCCAAGGCAGGGCTTGCTTCTCCGGCCTTCACTGGCACACCGACCGCACCGTCTGCAGCGGCCTATGCTGACAGCGCGCAGATCGCGACGACCGGCAACGTGTCCGCAACGATCAAGACCATCCCCGAGAATGCCCAGACCGGCACAAGCTATACGCTGGTTCTCCCCGACGCCGGAAAACTTGTGACCCTAAACAATGCTGCGGCGATTACGCTCAACATCCCCACGGAAGCGAGCGTAGCCTTCCCGGTCAATACCCGTGTCGACATCGTTCAGATCGGTGCAGGCCAGGTCACGGTCGGCGGGGCCGGTCTGACGATCCGCTCTTCGGGTTCCAGGCTCAAGCTCGCGGGCCAGTGGTCGGCTGCCACACTTTGGAAGAAGGCGACGAACGAGTGGTATTTGATCGGAGATATTGTCGCATGATCTTGAAACCAACGCTCGCCGCGATGCTCGCTTCCGGCCTCATTGTGCCGGAAACACCGAAACTCGTCCTCCCGAAGCCCGCTATTGTAAAGGCCGAGAACCTGGAGTTCTCCAAGCACATGCTGCTTGGGATGCCTCTCACGATGGCGATGCTGCCGGGAAAGGCATCCGCTGCCCGTACTGTTACTTATCGAGGGTCAGCCGCCATCACTGGGTCTTCAACAACGAAAACTTACACCAATGCTCCTATTGGGACAGCAGCGTCTAATCGCCTTGTCGTGCTTGTTGTTACAATACCGTATACTACACTTTCGACTGGTGCGACTGTCGCTGGCAATGCCATGACATTGGTATCAGCAAATCCTGTTTCTGGACGAGGCGTTTATATCTACGGCCTTGTTGTAACAACAGGAACTACCGCGACCATAGTTAATACAACAGCTGCTAGTGTAGGCGCTTACCCAATGTTTGTTTACACAGTAAGCTTAGGCAGCACATCTGCTACTCCATCAAATACAAAATCTTTTAATGTGTCATCGACTACTGCTGCATCATTTCCGGCTATAACAGTTCCTAATGGCGGCATTTACATCGCTGCCGCAATTTCTGGTGGTAGCGGGGCGTCTAACCTTGTTTGGACCGGAGCTACGGAAAACGCAGAACTAGGCGCAATTCTTGGACGAGCGGGCGTAGCGAGCGGCAATACTGTTGGCTCTGTTACAGTCTCCGTTTCCGGCCTTTCCACAAGCGGCGCTGGTGGCGCTGTTGCTGCTTGGTAATATAGGAGGATAATCCGCGCATGAACTTGAAGCCCGAACTCCTCGCCACCCTCACCAGTCTCGGTATCACCGGGACCGAACTCGACACTCTCAAGGCAAGGATGATGTTCACCGTCACCAGCCTTGAGGCTCAGGTAAGCGCGCTCAACGCTCAGATCGCTACGCTCACCGCCCAGCGCGATGTCGCCCGGCAGGAGCTCGCCGTCGCGCTGGTCACGGCGTCGAAGCTGGTCGATCCGGCGGCGCCGGCGCCGGAGGCGGACGAGACTGAGCCAGTTGCAGCCTTATCATAGCAGGGGAAGGGGCGTGCCGGCAGCGCCGCAGAACCCGCGCGCACCCCGGATGACATGACCGGAACCCCGGCCATGCCCGGCCAGCGAAATCTCAGTCTGGTCTGATGGGCTCCGGACGGGTTCGCCGCCATTCCCACCGCCGCGCTCGATCCGCCCCGCCGTGCAGCTTCTCCCGCGGTCCCCGCGCTTCGTGGGTCCGGGTCCCCTGCAGAGATCATTACCACATTGCACCGGAAAGTCGTTTCCGGAATCGGGCAAGGACTTTCCTACGAGAACTGCCCACAATATCCGGTTACCCGTCAGCCTCCTGTGGGCGCGGCTGACTGGCCGATGCCCCTCTTGCCGGCCTCTTCTCCACGGGCGAGATGGTCTATTCTTGCGCGGCCCCGTGGCCTAAGTCTACTCTGGAGTTGACGCCTTGGTGGCCGGTCATGGCAAGTTACCCGGAAGCCTGCGGCTGAGGACGGCGAGGTCTAGCCCTACAAACAAATCTCGGACACAATGCACAAGATTAACTTGGCTAGGAAAGACGCGGATGCCGGTCATTGAGGCAATTCAGAAGAATGCCCAGCAAATGATAGATCTGTTTCGTGACTTCCACTCTCATCCAGAATTGGGGTTTGAGGAGCACCGGACGTCAAGAATAGTTGCTGAGCGACTTCGCGCTTTTGGGGTGGACGAAGTCGAGAGCGGCGTTGGTGGAACGGGAGTTGTCGGTATCATTCATGGAAAAGGTGGCCATAACCGCCGGATTGGTTTGCGAGCCGATATGGATGCGCTCCCGATCCAGGAAGTGACTGGCCTAGGACATGCATCACAGAATGATGGTGTGATGCATGCCTGCGGCCATGATGGTCACACTACCATGCTTCTGGGCGCAGCCCAGTATCTTGCTGAGAAGCGTAACTTCAAAGGAAGTGTTGTCCTTATCTTTCAGCCGGCCGAAGAGGGATTGGGCGGCGCACGGAAGATGCTGGCTGAGGGACTCTTCAAGCGCTTTCCCTGTGATGAGATCTATGGCCTTCATAACAAGCCAGATGGCAATCGAGGCAAGTTCGGACTTCGCAAGGGGCCAATGATGGCTGGTGCTTCATTCTTCGATGTTATCGTGAGGGGTAAGGGCGGTCATGCCGCCATGCCGGATAAATCGAAGGATGTGATTTACATAGCGACTTCTCTGGTCCAGCATCTGCAGTCTGTTGTAAGTCGTAGTGTCGCGCCTGATGACCCATGCGTCCTGTCTGTCACAAAGATTTCCGCAGGCTCTGCATACAACGTGCTGCCCGACGCCGCGCAGTTGGGTGGAACGTTACGATATTTCTCGCGTGAGGTTCGAGATCTGGCTCAATCGCGAGTAGAAAGTATCTGTACCGGATTTGCAGCCGCGCATGAGGTATGCATCGATATCCAGTTTCGTGAAACAGCCGATGTGCTCATAAACTGTGTGGCACCTGCCGATGCTCTGCTCGCTGCTGCGTGTGAAATCCTCGGAACGGGTCACGTTCATGATAATGAACGTCTCACTGGTGGGGCTGAAGACTTTGCCGACATGCTACGCGAGGTTCCAGGAGCTTATGGTTGGTTAAGTCATGCCGGGACCATGCCTCTCCACAGTCCGGCCTATGTCTTCGATGAGGAGGTCTTACCGCTTGGCGCATCTATCTTGGCCCATGTCGCAGAGCGACAACTTGCCTAGATAACAGTAGGACAATTCGGTTCACGTTGCTGATGGAGTTCCGTTGGAACTGGTGACATCTTCTTCCTGGCTGCGCAGCGTGTACAGTTCTAACGTCTTCATAGTCCATCGTCCATCGTGTTGTCATGTTGGACGGTAGTCGCTCAAACACTGATCCGCTCAACTCTCAGATAATGTCGGACTCAGGAAGGAATTTCTGAGTAACTCCGGCCTCCTGAAGAAGCATGAGTTCGTGGGCATTGCGCATGTGGGCAAGCAATATGGTCTTTGCAGCGCGTGGGTTTCCTGACCTGAGCGCTCTTATCAACCTGGCCTGATAATCGGATCCGGACGCCCAGAGCTTCCGGCTGGTCTTGACATAGAGACGTCTGGAAACCGTAAGGTCTGCCAGCATGTTAGCCGTGAAACGGATGAGGAAGCGCAAGAGGGCGTTTCCGGACATCTCGGCAAGAACGGCATGAAATCTTAAGGAGGCTATGTGATGTGCGCGCTCCTCTTCGACGTTTCGTGCAGGTGTGGCGTACTGCGTCATGACCGCCTCCAGAGAGGCAAGTTGCTCCTCGGTCAACTTGCCTGCAAGTGATGCCGCAAGCTCAGGTTCCAGCGCTTCCCTGATCTGGTAGATGTCGTCGATGGATAGCTGCTGAAAGTAGAAGTAGTTTGCCAATAGCGCGGTCGCGCGTTCCTCTGAAACCTGATGAATGAAAACCCCGCCACCGGGGCCCGTGCGCGACTTCACGAGTCCCTGGGCCTCAAGGATGCGTACGGCTTCCCGAATGGTTCCCTTGGCCATGCTGAAGCGGGTGATGAGTTCGGCTTCCGAGGGAAGCCGGTCTCCCGGCTGCCAGCCATTGTCCATGACCCACTGCTTTATGGCCTCAGCGACTTGCTGCGGGCGCGTCAGGCGTTCAGTGGATGAGCGGATGATGGCACGCGACGGCACGATCTTTCTCCAATTCACGAATAATGGGCATTTTCCTATGGCATAAGTCTGTGGCTGATGGACAGCGCCGCGAAAAAGGGCAGCCTGGCGGGGGATTTAACGGGTCCGGCAGTTCATCCGCCCGGGCAGATGGGATGCGCCGGCCAGATTTCGGCGCGCTGTCGGACAGCAGCTTTGTATATGGATGAAGCGGACGTGCAAGAACCGCCCGTGAAAGCCCCAATTCGACAAGATGGCCGAAATACAGCACGGCGATCCTGTCGCTGACCGCTTCGATCACCGCAAGGTCATGACTGATAAAGAGATAGGTCAGGTCCATGCGTGACTTCAGTGACGACAGGAGATTGAGAACCTGCGCCTGGACTGAGACGTCAAGGGCAGAGACAGGTTCATCCAGCACTAGAACCTGGGGATCGGCTGCAAGTGCTCTGGCGATGACTATCCTCTGCGCCTGGCCACCTGAGAACTCGTGAGGGTACCGCGTCAATACACCCTGGTCGAGATTTACCGAGTTAAGCAGGCCTGCGATCCTCGCTGAGATCGCAGCATCCTCCAGACAATGGAGAAAGCGCAGCGGCGCCTCCAGGACCTGGCGAATGGTCTTTCTCGGATTGAGGCTGGAAAGCGGATCCTGGAAGACATATTGCACGGTCATGCCAAGTTTCCTCGAAGCAATCGCGTTCAGTGGCTTGCCATGAAACTCAATGTGTCCCGAGGACGGCGCCAGCAGCCCAGCCAGCATGCGGGCGAGGGTGCTTTTCCCGCAACCCGATTCTCCGACGATCCCGAGTGTTTCGCCCTGCGCGACGTCAAGTGACAGGGGCTGCAGTGCATGAACAACCGCTCGTGGCGAAAGAAGGAAACCTCCGCTCGCCTGATAGCGCTTCGACAGCCCCGTCACGCGCACCGCCACCGGCATCACAGGTTCTCCGGAAACAGGCATCGCACGGCTCTTTCCTTGCCAGCGAGTGGTATGGAGCCGGTGCGGCAGGGGTCGCGGACTTTATCGCACCTGGGTGCGAAGGTGCAGCCTTGCGGAAGGCTTGCCAGCGCAGGAGGCAAGCCAGGGATTGCCTGGAATGACCGGCTTGTGCTCCCGAGGTTCGGCACGCATGCAATGAGACGCCTTGTGTAGGGATGCCAGGGTGATGACAGGATGTCCGCAGTGGCGCCGGTCTCGACGATCTGGCCGGCATACATGATCGCAACCCGGTCACAAAGCTGCTCCACCACGCCAAAGTCATGCGTGATGAACAATACCGACAGCTGGCGCGACTTGCGGAGTGCGGCGAGAAGCCCGAGAATCTGCGCCTGGATCGTTACATCGAGCGCGGTCGTCGGTTCGTCAGCAATGATGATGTCAGGGTCATTCGCCAATGCCATGGCAATGGAGACCCTCTGGCGCATTCCACCGGAAAGCTCATGTGGGAATGCCTGGGCCCGTGTTTCAGGATTGGGGATGTTCACGTCTGCGAGTAGCTTCAGCGCCCTGCTGCTGGCTTCGGCCCTGCCGACCGGCGCGTGCACGCGGATAGCCTCGATCAGCTGATCGCCGATCCGGTAAAGCGGATGGAGCGTGGATAGTGGGTCCTGGAAAACATAGGATACGCGTTTGCCGCGAAGGCTGCGAAGCAATCCATATGGAGCGCCGATGAGATCCTGGCCATCTAGCCTGATCGCTCCTCCGGTTATGATGCCGGGAGGAGATGCCACCAGACCCATGATCGAAAGCGCAGTTACCGTCTTGCCGGATCCGCTTTCACCAATGAGCCCAAGACATTCTCCCGGCTCTAGTTGCAGCGAGACCTGATTTACCGCGCGGTAGGACCGGCCTTCTGAAGCGAATTCGGTTACGAGTGAATCGACCGTCAGCAACGCCCTGCCCGTAGTCGGCGGTACGCACTTCCGGTCGTGGCGGGTGAGGGGCAGGGGCCGGGAAAGTGGACCCGTCCGCAGTCTGGGATCGAGGGCGTCGCGGATGCCATCGCCAAGAAGATTGACCGACATCACAATCAGCAGGATCATGATGCCGGGGGCCAGTGAGGTATGTGGCGCGGTGATGATCGCCGACCGCGCTTCTCCCAGCATCGAGCCGAGATCGGCTTGTGGAGGCTGGCTGCCGAGGCCCAGGAAGGAAAGCCCCGCTGTTTCCAGAATCATCCATCCAAAGGTCGTGGATATGGCGATGACGGCCATGGGAAAGACGTTCGGGAAGACCTCGGATATCATGATCCGGGCGGTGCTCATGCCGCTCAGCCGCGCCGCGTCGATGAATTCGCGGTGCGAGATCGATTTTGTGACTCCTCTGATATTCCGGGCAAAGAAGGGGATGTTGACGATGGCGACGGCGATGAGTGCATTTACCAGACCGGGGCCGAGGACCGCGACGATCGCTAGGGCGAGCAGGATGTAGGGAAAGGCCATCAGCATGTCGACTGTCCGCATGAAGGCATTGTCGATCTGACCGCCCAGGAAGCCGGCAACAAGGCCAATTGCGGCCCCCAGAATGGCTGCAATCATGGCTGCTGCCAAACCAACCGCAAGCGAGAGGCGCGTTCCCCACAGAAGCCGCGACAGGATATCTCGTCCAAGGTGGTCAGTGCCAAGCGGATAGTGCTCGGAGAGTGGGCGCAGGAAGCGATTGGCCGTGTCGGTCTCATTTGGCGGATGGAGGGGGAGGAGAGGGGTGATCAACGCTGCAAAGACAATGAGAAAGAGGATGGCCGCCCCGAATACAGCAAGACGATTGCGGCCCAATAGGCGAAGAAACTGCTTCACGAGCGGATCCTCGGATCCAGGACGCTCTGGACGATATCTACGATGATGTTGAACAGCACGTAGCAGGCGGCAACGAAGATCACGCCGCCCTGCACAAGGAGAATGTCCCGTTTGAGGATGGCATCGATCAACATCCGGCCAAGTCCCGGCCATTGAAAGACCATCTCGATGTAGACGGACCCGGACAACACAAACCCTGCCTGTATGCCGAGAAGCGGGATCACGCTCACCATGGCCGCTTTGAGAGCGTGCCGCCACACCACCCCGCTTTCGTGCACGCCCTTGGCGCGGGCTGTGCGGATGAAGTCCTGGCGGAGAACCTCGAGCATCGCGCTGCGGGTAAAGCGTGCGATGACACCCGTTGCGACGAAAGAAAGCACGAGCGATGGCATGAGGAGGTGACGCAAGAGGTCTGCAACTCCCCCCGTTCCCCAGCTCGAGTACATTCCCGATGCCGGCAACCACTGTAGCGACACGGCGAAGAGCAGGATCATCATCATGCCGAGGAAGAATGAAGGAACCGATATCCCAAGGATGACGGCGAACGTGACGGCTGTATCCGCAAGGCTGTACTGCCTGGAGGCTGAGATGACCCCTGCGACGATGCCCATCACCGAGCAGATGACGAAGGCGGTGCCTGCCAGGACCAGTGTTGCTGAGAAACGGTCAAGGATTTCGTCCAGAACGGGGCGGTTCAGCGCATAGGAGCGGCCGAGATCTCCGTGCAGCAAGTTCAGCAGCCAGATGAAGTATCTCTGCCAGAGCGGAGCGTCCAGACCAAGGTAGCGGTTGAGCCTTTCGACATTCTCCGGGGTCGCATAGGAACCGAGGATCGCCGTTGCCGGGTCGCCGGGAATCAGGGACAGAACCACGAACACGATGATGGAGATGCCGGCCAGGACCGGAAATGCCGAAACGAGACGTTTGAGGATATATACGCCCATGCGCGCGGGCTCCAACAGGCTGGCCGGAGGATAAGCCTCGGGGGCCGGCCGGGGTTCTGTCAAGCATTCGAGTGCCAGCCGGAAGGCGAGCGGGGAGGCGCCTCAGCCTCCCCGGGCCCGATCGATTGAGATCTCAGGCCTTCGAGACACCGGAGAGCAGCAGGAAGAATGATGGCTCGAGCCCGAAATTCCTGACGCGCGCGGAGGTGACGGCGTTTTGCTTCCAGTTGGCGATGAACACCCATGGCGCATCCGACTGCACGATCGACTGCATATCGCGATAGAGCTTGGCACGTTCGTCTTGACTGGTGGAAGCGCGGGCTGCCTCCAGCAGTTTGTCCACCTCCGGATTGGAGTAGTAGCCAGAGTTGAAGCCGCCCTTTTCCGGCCAAGCATCGGTTCTGAGTGCGAGGAAGGGCAGAGTATCTGGATCATTGGTCATCCATGCCATCTGTGCCATGTCGGCCTTGCCGGCCAATCCCGGGTTGACCCGCCCAAGAAACGTATTCCATTCGTAGGTTTCGATCTTCACGTCGAAGCCGACGGCCGCGAGGTCTGCCTGTATTGCGGTGCCCATGGCCACGGGGTCCAGCATTCCCGAGCCGCCTTCCGTAACGTAGAAGGTCAGCTTCGCACCTTCCGCCCCGGCTTCCTTGATCAGGGCGCGGGCTCGATCCGGATCATAGGGATAGGGCTTCAGGTCAGAATTGTAAGCCCATGAGAAGGCTGGCGGCGTTGGGCCGGCGGCGACGGTGGCAGTCCCCTCGAGAACGTTGTTCGCAATCGCCTCCTTGTTGATGGCATAGTTCGCAGCTTGGCGCACGCGGACGTCAGCGAAGGGACCCTCCTTCGCGTTCAGGATCAAGAACCATACATGAGGGCCTGCCTGCTCCACTATCGTATAGCTGCCACCCTTGAATTGCGACAATGAAACGGGAGGCACTTCGACCATGATGTCAATGCCACCGGAGAGCATCTCGGCCACTCGTGTGTTGGGGTCGGTGATCGGGCGGAAGACGATGGTCTCGGAGGCGGCTTTCGGGCCCCAGTAGGCGTCATTCCGGGTCACAACCACCCGCTCGTTCGAGACCCATTCCGCGAAGCGGAACGGGCCTGTACCAGAGGGGGTTCGGCCGAAGTCGGCACCGTGCTTCATGACCGCTGCCGGAGAGACAATTAGCCCGGTCGGATAGGCCAGATTGGACAGGAATGGTGCGTAAGGCTCTTTCAGTGTGAAGCGCACTGTCCTTGGGTCCAGGGCTTCAACCTTCGAAACGGCCGAGAAGAAGAAAGAGAGCGGAAATGGACCGGTCTTGTGGTAGGGGTGGTCTTCCTTCAGCATCCGCTCGAAATTGAAAACTACCGCCTCGGCGTCGAGTGGGCTCCCATCATGAAACGATATCCCCTCGCGCAGTTGGAAGGTATAGGTCTTTCCTCCGTCGGTGATGTCCCAGTTCTTGGCCAGGGCAGGTTCCACTTCCAAAGTTCCCGAGCGGTACCGGACCAAGCCATCATAGACGTTCATCAGGATACGGAAGTCATTGACCGCCGTCACTGCATGGGGATCGAGGGATTGAGGCTCCGCAACCTGCCCGACGACGAGCACATTTGGCGGCGTTTCCGCCCATGCGTGTTGGGTTAGCGTGAGGGCCGCAAGCGCAGCGGACAAGCGTCCAAGGTTGCGGCGGGAGATCATGGGCAACGTCATGCAGAGGCTCCTTCCATTATCAGCTGCGGAATAATTTATCATTATAATTTGCCAGCGTCAAATTTTTCATGATAAACTCTCGAAAACATCAGAAAGGTGCTTCGTGACTTTTTCGATTCTTGCCCGTGATCCCGAGACGGGTGCTCTTGGCGGTGCATCGGCGACTGGCAGCCTCTGCGTGGGCGGATGGGTGCTTCGGGGCGACTCCCGCGCGGGCATGACCGCGTCCCAAGGAGCTGCCCCCTCAACGATGTGGGGCGAGGACACCCTAGAACTCATGCGGGATGGCATGTCTGCTGCAGACGCGGTAGCTCATGTGACTGGAGCTGACTCCGGCAACGAATGGCGGCAGTTGGCTGCGTTGGACCGGCGTGGTCATGTGGCCAGTCATACTGGCCGACAAAACACAGAGTGGCACGGCTCGATTGAGCAAGACGAATTGGTCGTGGTAGGCAATCTACTTTCGAGCGGAGATGTCCTCGAGGCCCTTCGTGACGCTTATCTTGCCGCAGCGGGTGGCCTTAGCGCTCGCTTGCTAGCAGCCCTTGCTGCTGGCGAGGCCGCTGGAGGTGATGTTCGGGGTCTGCAATCGGCCGCCTTGCTGATCGTATCTGATAATCGTCCGCCACTGACACTGAGGATTGATTGGGCAGAGCAGCCGGTGCTCGCGCTGTTCGACCTACACCAGCGTAGTCAGACCGGGGAGTATGCGACATGGCTCGAGCGCGTACCCACACGCAGAAACCCAAGTCTTTCATTGAAGTGACGCCTGTCAAGAGACACCCAGTCTTGCGAGCAAACGCTACGCCCAGTTTTATGAGGACCCTGTAAACGGAAGCTGCCTCAGACGGGGGCTCTGACTACCAGGATTCAGATCGCCCCAGAAGGAGACAAGAGCCGCAGTCTCTACCTGGCGGGAAGAAGCGCAATCCTTCGTAAACGAGCCTAAGGGGCAATTTCCGCAATCACCCCATATACTTCGTTTCTCCCCGCCCGGACAGTTCGTCCCCAGCACCTCCCTCTCCGCCATCTAGCCCTTCGGCAAATCTCTCTCGCCGAAATCTGACGGTCGAAAATCCCCAGTATTTGCGTGCTTCTTTGCGAAAAGCTCCTGACTGTCGGATTGGCCATGAGGCCGAATTTCGTCTCTCTCGGCCACACATTCTCCAAACCTCCTGACTGCCCGGAAAAAGTACGGCGGCGATAGGCCTCTGAAATAGCTTGGTTTTCCTATTGCCTAACTGCCGTACTTTGCATCTTCCATCCGGTGCGCGAGAGGCTCTGTCATCCAACCTGTACAATGCCCGCGAGCTTGTGATGGCGCCCAAAACTTAGGCTTGGGTTCATGTCCGGGATTCTTTCGGTGCTGGAATCAAGGGGGTCGGCTTTCCCGACCAAGAGACGCGGAGAGATCTCTTGGCGCGCGTGGCAGCTATGGTTCCAGGACGAGGCCCGCATCGGTCAGAAGAATGGCATCGTCCGCCAATGGAGCAGGCGTGGATCGAGGCCCCGCCAACCGGCCGATCAGCGCTATGAGAATGCCTATCTCTTTGGCGCCATATGTCCGGCACGTGGAACTGGCGCAGCGATTGCCGTGCCATATGCCGACACTGAGGCCATGCAGATGCATCTCAATGAGATCTCCCGCCATGTCGCCAGGGGTGCCCACGCCGTTCTGCTTCTCGACCGGGCCGGATGGCACACAACGAGCAAACTCGACGTGCCCGATAACATCACGCCAATTTTTCTGCCTTCGCGTGCGCCCGAACTCAATCCCGTCGAAAACATCTGGCAGTACCTTCGTGCCAACTGGCTCTCCAACCGCGTCTTCGAAACTTACGTCGAGATCATCGAGGCTGCATGCGACGCCTGGCAGAAGCTCATCGCCAAACCAGAGACCATCACCTCAATCGGAATGCGCCAATGGGCTCATGTCGGTCAGACCCAATGACCGTTGGTATTAGCCCTTGGACAAATCTCTCTCCTTGGATTCCGAGCGCTCAAAATCGCCAGTATTTCCGGGCTTCTCTGCGAAAAGCTCCTGACTGCCGGAATAGCGGGTCGGTCGATTTTGGTCTCTCTTTGCCCGATATTCTCCGAACCTCATGACTGCGCGGAATAAGTACGGCGGCAATAAGCTATTGATTAAAATGACTATTTTATGTTGGTTGTCGCCGTGCTTTGGTTAGTCCAAGCGGCATGCGGAAGGGTTCCGTATCGAATCTGAACAGTCGATGGGCTCGTCCCCTCATAAACGGTTCAGGGATACGTATTGACTCAAACAAGTGGCCGAAATCTATGTTGGCTTTAGGAGGTTGTTGAGCCTGTCAGCACAGCGAAAACCTGAATGTGTCCGTTGCCTGGCGTGGATAAGTTCGAGATACATCAGCGGTTTGTAGTTTGTAACGACCAGCTCAAACCTTTGGCGCTTTGAAAGACCCTCCATGAACTCACGGCCATCACTCCGAAGGGTATTGCAGTATCTCCAGTCGCTTCCCCCTTGACATCCATATTGTTAACAATCAACAATCGACGTAGATCAAGGTCGTCTGGAGCCCATGGCTGAAATCCACGCATTGTCCGCTGTCGAACTCCGGCGTCTGATTGGAGCGCGGAAACTCTCGCCGGTCGAGCTGATGCGCCATTGCCTGGGCCGGATCGAGAGGCTCAATCCGCTGCTGGTGGCCTTCTGCGACATGCGTCCCGAGCAGGCGCTTCGCGAAGCCCGGGCGGCGGAAGAGGCGGTGATGCGGGGCGATGAGCTAGGCCGCCTGCACGGGCTGCCGATCGGCATCAAGGACATGAACGACGTCGCGGGCCTCGCTACCACCTATGGTTCGCATCTCTATAAGACCAATGTCGCGGCAGAGGACGAGTTCATAGTTGCCCGTCTGAAGCGGCAGGGCGCCATCGTCGCGGGCAAGACCAATATTCCCGAGCTTGGCTTTGGCGCGACGAGTTCCAATCCGCTGTGGGGCACGACGTGTAATCCGCATGACGTGCGTTACACGTCGGCGGGCTCGTCCGGGGGAACGGCGGTGGCGCTGGCAGCGGGGCTGGTTCCCCTTGCCATGGGCTCCGACTTCGCGGGCAGTCTGCGCACCCCGGCATCCTTCAACGGCATCACCGGAATTCGTCCCTCGGCGGGAACAGTCGCCAATGAGCGCCGCGCCTTTGGCTTCTCTCCCTTCAACGTCGAAGGGCCGATGGGACGGGAGGCAAAAGACGCACGCCTGCTGCTCGCCGCCATGGCGAGCCAGGAAAGCTTCGATCCGCTAAGCTTTGCGACTGATCCGCAGTGGGGCGGGCCCGCGCGGCCCGTGGACCTGTCTAGGCTGAAAGTTGCGGTCTCGGAGGACCTCGGCTTTGCTCCGATGGACAATGGCGTGCGGCGCGACTTCCGCGCAAAGCTCGGGCGGTTTGGCCACTGGTTCCGCACCATCGGCGACGCGTGCCCCGATCTTGCCACTGTCGACAGGGTTCTGGCGGCCATGCGTAGTCTCGAGTTCGTCCATGACTTCAAAGAGATCTACGACCGGGACAAGAGCGCGCTGGCGCCCAACGTGCAGTTCGAGGTCGAGCGCGGGCTGAAGGTGGAGATCGGCGAGGTCGCCTGGGCGACCGGCGAACATTCCCGTATCCATCGCCGCAGCCAGGCTTTCTTTGAGGACTGGGACATGCTCGTGACGCCGGCCGCCTCCGTCCATCCTTTCCGGCACGAGGCGGAGTGGCCGAAGGAAATCAATGGCCAGAAAATGGCGAACTACCTGCGCTGGGAGGCGATTGCCTATGGCGTGACGCTGATGGGAAACCCCGCGGTGGTCATTCCCTGCGGCAAGGGTAGTGACGGTCTTCCATTCGGCATCCAGATCGTCGGGCGCCTGCATCACGACGCATTCCTCGCGGATGCCGCGGTGACGCTCGAGGCTCTGTTCGAACAAGACGATGAGCTTCGCCGGCCGCGGCCAGACTTCGGCCGGCTCGAAGAACAGGCAAGAAGTCTGGGACATAATGAACGTAACCCCTGAAGGGAGGGAAACATGAAGTTACTATGGTCACTCGCGATCGCCGCAGGCCTGGCGCTGTCAATCGCCGCTCCGGCCTCGGCCGGAAAGCTCGACGACATCAAGGCCAAGGGTGAAATCAAATACGGCCTCGAAGCGCAGTACAGGCCCTTCGAGTTCCGCGACGAGAACAACAACATCGTCGGCTACGACATCGACCTGGCCGATGCCTTCGCCAAGTCGCTCGGCGTTAAGGCCGTGCCCATCGACACCAACTGGTCCACGGTGATCCAGTCGCTCTACAATGGTGACTTCGACATGATTCAGGGCGGCATGACCGCCACGCAGAAGCGCTTCGAGAAGGTCAACTTCTCGGTGCCCTACATGGATGCCGCGTCTGGCCTCATGATGAAGAAGGATGGCGGGCCTACCGACTTCAAAGGCCTGAACGGCAAGGCCGTCGCCGCCGGCAATGGTACGCCGCAGATCAAGATGTTGCAGGACTGCGCCGCCGCCGCCGGCATCGCCTTCGACGGCGAGATCCAGACCTTTGATAACGACGCACTTGCCTATGAGGCCATGAAGTCCGGCCGCATCGCCGGATATGCCTCCACCATCGTGTCGCTTCTGGAAGGCCAGAAGGCCAACCCCGATCTCAAGGCCATGTCGTGGAACTGCGACGGCAAGTTCGGCGGTGAGTGGACGGCGGCGGCCTTCCGCAAGGAAGACGAAGACCTGCGCGCGGCCTTCGACGCCTTCATCCTCGAGTCTAAGAAGAACGGCCTGCTCAATGACCTCCAGATGAAGTGGTTCGGCCAGTCCTTCGTCGAGGCCCTGCCCGACAAGGCTCCGGCCTGGTAAGGTCGGCCGATTTACCCCGCCGCCGTCATGGCGGCGGGGACTGGCTCGACAGCAAGCAAAAAGATGGATCCGGTCTTCATGTTCGATGTCTTGGTGCGGCTTATCCCGCCACTGGGACTGACCATCGCGCTTTCCTTGACGGCGCTGCTGATCGCAACGCCGATTGGGCTTGGACTTGGCATGCTGCGGGCCACGCTCACGGACGGGTCTATCGCGGCCCGCATTCTCGATCTCTACGTCTTCGTGGTGCGCGGCACCCCGATCCTGATCCAGATCTTCGCTGTATATTTCCTGCTTCCCATGACCGGGCTGAAGCTCCCGCTGTTCTGGATGGGTGTGCTGGCGCTGGTGTTTAATTCGGCGGGCTATCAGATCGAAATTGCCCGCGCAGGGGTCAATTCGGTGCCGCGGGGCCAGTGGGAGGCTGCGGCGGCGATCGGGTTCAACCGGTCGCAGTCGCTTCTGACCTTCATCCTGCCCCAGGCAGCACGCCGCATGGCGGGGCCGGTGATGAACGAGCTCTCGCAACTCATCAAGGCGTCCTCCGTCCTCTCGGTCATCACACTCTATGAATTGCACAAGGCATCGGAGGCGATTATCTCGGCCAATTTCCGCTTCGTCGAAGTTCTCATCGTCGAGGGCTTCTGGTACTTCGTTTTCGTCTATACGCTTGTCATAATCGCCCAGCGCATCGAGGGGCGCTTCTCGGCCTCCGGCGGGCTGGCGGAGCAGCGATGAGCCTGAGCCTGACATCCTTTCTGGAGGTGATGCCGCCCTTGCTGAAGGCGGCCGTTGTCACGGTGGAGATCAGCATACTGTCGCTGGCATTCGCCTGCGTGATCGCGCCGCCGCTTGCCATCGCTCGCATGATCGGGCCCTGGCCGTTGCGGTTTGCAGTCTCGGTGCTGGTTGAGGCTGTGCGCGGTGTTCCGCCTCTTGTCGTCATCGCCTTCGTCTATTTCGCGCTTCCGGCCATCGGTCTGACGTTCAGCGGCTTCTGGACGGGGGTTACCGCGCTGACGGTTGTGGGTGCAGTCTATGCCGTCGACATCGTGCGCTCCTCCATCGAGAGCCTTGGCCGCGGCCAGAAGGAGGCCGCCCTGGCGCTTGGATTTCCGGTCTGGCGGGCCTATCTCGAAATCCTGTTTCCGCAAGCGCTGAAACGCATCCTCCCGCCGCTCACCAACGAACTCGCGAATGTGATCAAGGCCTCGGCCCTTCTGTCGGTCATCTCCGTGAATGAAATAAGTCACGTCGGCCAGGGCCTGATCTTCGAGACGTTCATCGTCGTCGAAATCATCATACAGATGGCCGTCCTCTACCTGATCATCGTGGGATGCCTGTCTGCCCTGTCGAGAGCCCTGGAGCGCCGCCTTGCACACTGATCCGAATGCGCTTCTCGCCATGAGAGGCATCACCAAGAGCTATGGGGCCTTCAAGGCGCTGGACAACGTCGACCTCGACCTGCGCCGTGGGGAAAAGCTCGTCGTCTGCGGACCTTCGGGCTCCGGAAAGTCCACGCTCATCCGCTGCATCAACCGCCTCGAGGAGCCGGAACTTGGATCGATCGCCATCGAGGGCGAGGAGGTGGGCACCAGCGGTGCTGAACTGATCGCCCTCAGGCGGCGGGTCGGCATGGTGTTCCAGCAGTTCAACCTGTTTCCGCATCTCCCGGTGATCGACAACATCACCATCGGCCCGCGGCGCCTGAAGGGCATGTCCCGCGCGGAAGCCGTGGAAAGGGCCATGGCGCTTCTTGAGCGGGTGAAGCTCTCCGACCAGGCGAGCAAGCTTCCATCGCAGCTTTCGGGCGGCCAGCAGCAGCGCGTGGCCATCGCCCGCGCGCTGGCGATGGAGCCCGTCTTGATGCTGTTCGACGAGCCGACATCCGCGCTCGACCCCGAGATGATCAAGGAAGTGCTCGACGTGATGCTTGAACTGGGCCAGCAAGGCATGAGCATGATCGTGGTGACCCACGAGATGGGATTTGCTCGGCGTGCGGCCGACCGCATCGTCTTCATGGACAAGGGCCGCATCGTTGCAGGTGCGCCGCCGCGGGAGTTCTTCGACAATCCATCGCACCCGCGGCTGAGGCAGTTCCTTGACAATATTCTGGGACACTGAGAGGGGCTGAGAGTGACGAGACCGCAGCGGATCGCCTTCATCTGGCCCAATGACGGGCTGAACGACGATGAGTTCTGGGCCTATGTGCCACCTGGCGTCTCGTGGCTGACGACGCGTTATCCCGGAACCCTGGAGGGGCACGGCCTTGACCGGGAAACGTTCCTCGCTTCCGCGGAACTCGGCCCGATGATCGCGGCGGCCCGGCTCATGCGGCCCCTGCGGCCCGATGTCGTGGCGCTGGGCGACCATGCGGGCTCTTTCATCAAGGGTATCGGCGGGGATGAGGCGCAAGCCGCGGCCTTGGCCGAAGCCGCAGGCGCCCCACACGCCACAACACCTGCGACCGCCATGGTGGCCGCGCTGAGGCACCTCAACGCCAGGCGCATCGCGGTCACCTCTCCCTATGACCGGGAGGTGACGGATGCGGGCATTGCCTTTCTCGAGGCGCATGGCTTCGAAGTTGTGGCCGTCGAACGGGAAAGCCTCACGGACGAGCATGAGATCGCCTCGCGCGACGCCTGGGCCTGGCGCGATCTGGCCCTGAAGGCCGACCACAGGGAGGCAGAGGCCATCGCCTTGTTCGGCTGCGGGATACGCACTGCCGGCATGCTGCCTGACCTTGAAATGGCTGCTGGAAAGCCCGCGGTTCCGGCCACGGCCGCACTCGTCTGGCATGCCTGCAGCCTTGCCGGCATGCGGCCCAGCAAGCCTGGACTGGGGAGGTTGTTCGCGCCGCTTGTTCCGGAGTTCGAAACGCAGCACCTGCATCACGCGCTGGGCCTGCATCTGTCGACCGGCACGAAATCCTTCGCGCTTAGCAGAACGCCGCCGCTCTTCGTGTCGGGGGCTGGAACCTGGCTGACCGATACGCAGGGCAGGCATTACCTCGATTTCGCCTGCGGTTCGGGCACGACGGTGCTTGGCCATGGCCACCCCGCCGTGATGCGCGCCATCCGGGAACAACTCGACTCCGGTGTCACCCATCTGGGGCCGCATTTCCATGCGCCGGTGCAGATCAGGCTGATGGAGCGGCTGGCCTCCGTATTGCCGTCCGAACTCGGCGTGTTTCACCCCGTGACCAATGGCACGGAGGCGGTGGAGGCCGCGCTCAAGGCAGCGATCCACGCAACCGGGCGCCGCCGCTTCATCGCCTTCGAAGGGGCCTATCATGGCAGAACCCTGGGTTCGCTCGCGCTTTCGCATGCGAGGGGCAGTAATGCCGTGCTGGGGACCCTTGTCCCTGACACCACTCATCTGCCCTATCCTCTGACAGCTGAGAACGCCAGCCATCTGACGGCGCGCCTTGGTGAGGAACTGGCGCGGGGAGATGTTGCAGCGGTGATCGCCGAACCGGTGCAGGCGACGGCCGGCATGCGTGTTCCTGCGCCTGGATGGCTCCACGCTGTTCGCAAGGCCACGGAGAAGGCGGGAACATTGCTGATCATGGATGAGGTGTTCACCGGCTATGGCCGCACCGGGCGCCTGTTTGGTTTTGAGTGGAGCGACGAAGTCTCGCGGACAGGCATCGTTCCTGATCTGCTGGTGCTCGGCAAAGCGGCAAGTGGCGGCATTCCCGGCGCCATTCTCGCAGGCCGCCGGGACATATTGCAGGGTTGGAAGCCTGGCGTACAGTCCTCGACGTTCCAGATGCATCCCGTGTCTGCAGCAGCATCGCTGGCTGTTCTGGAAGAACTCATCGGCCATGACTACCCGGCGCGGGCGCTGGCTGCCGGAGAACGCATGCGTGCAGCGATCGGGGCGGAGGCTGCGCATTTGCCTGGCTTCGGCGGGATCTCCGGCGTGGGGGCGATGATCGGCGTGGCCGTCACCGATCCCGCAGGCGATCCCGATCAGGAGCTGACGCGAGCGATCCGCGCCAAGGCCCTTGGTGAAGGGCTGATAACCTGGGAGTGCGGCACGCATGGCCATGTCATCGGCCTAGTGCCGCCGCTCACCGTGAGCGACGGCGAGATCGATCGAGCCGCGGGCATTCTGGGGCTGGCTTTCAGGCGAGCGCGATAAGGGAGATCTCGACCAGCGCGCCCTCGCCGATATCGCGTACCTCGACGAGATTGCGAGCCGGCGGCTGATCGCCAAAGGTTTCGCGGAAGACCGTGTTGACAGCGTGCTTGACCGACAGGTCAGTGACATAGACCCAGGTCATCATGACCTTCGAAGGCCCTGAGCCTGCCGCCCTCAGGATCTCGAGGCAATGCTGCATCGAAAGGCGCGCCTGCGCCTCCCCGCCTTCCACGATGTGCCCGCTCGAGGGGTCGCGTGGCATCTGCCCAGAAACGAAGACCAGCCCGTTGCCCCGTGTTGCAACCGAAACCGGCGAGGTGGAGGCAGGCGCGTTGGCGGTGACGATCAGTTCCCTCACGTGTTTCGCTCCACTTAAGTCCACCGCTGGTTCACGGTGGTGATGAATTCCTCGAGACCCCACCGTCCGCCTTCGCGGCCGATGCCTGCCGTGCCGAAGCCTCCGGTTGGTACATCGGGGCCCTGAATCCTGGTGGTGTTGACGCCGATTGAGCCAAACCGCAGCATGGCGATCTCCTCCAGGCGCGGCTCGCCATAGACGTAGCAGGCAAGTGCCTGGGTTTCCCTTGCGGCGGTGGCGAAGGCCGCCGTCTGGTCAGGCACGGATGTGAGCGACATCAGCGGACCGAAAGCTTCATGCGAGCAGAGCGCAGCATCGTTCTCAACGACCGTTGGCGGAAAGGCGCAGGCCGCTGCTATGGCGCCGGGAGTGCCGAAGCTGTGGACAGCGCCTGATCTCGCGCTCTCAGCTACCAGCGCGCGCAGGGACTCCACTGCCTGGTGTGTGCGCACGGGTCCCATTGTGACGCCCGAGTCGGACGCACCATATGTGACCTGCGACAGCCGGGCGAACAAGGCCTCGCGGAATGCAGCATGAAGGCTCTCGATGACGTAGATCCGGTTCTGCGCCGAGCAGGCTTGCCCGGCGGCGCGCAGCTTGCGGGCGACCGCGTCGTCTGCCGCACGTTGCACGTCAGCGCCCTCGATCACCAGAAACGGATTGTTACCGCCGAGTTCGAGGACGAGGCGCTTGAGGCTTCCCGCCGCCGCCGCGGCGAGTGCTTTACCGGTACTGGTCGATCCGGTGAAGCTTAGTACACGGAACGCGGGATCACGCACGAGCCTGTCGAGAGCGGATCGATCGGTGTGGTTCACCAAGCCGAGCACATCGCCGAGCCCGGCCTTGTCAATACACGCGAACAGTTTTGCTGCGGTGAGGTGTGACAGCGAGGATGGTTTGACGATTGCGGGACAGCCACAGGCCATTGCCGGCGCGATCTTGCGGGTTATTCCGGCCAGAGGATCGTTGAACGGGGTGATGAGCAGGGCAGGGCCTGCAGGCACGGCCT
>NZ_JBIICB010000275.1:0-5625 GCF_044239095.1 Aestuariivirga sp.
GGTCACGTAGACGTTGCCCGCGCTGTCGGTGGCGATGCCGTATGGGCTCTGGAAACTGGCCGCAGCGCCGGTGGCGTCGGTCGAGCCGCTCACCCCCGCGGTTCCAGCCAGCGTGGTCACCACACCGGCAGAGGTGATCTTGCGGATGGTGTGGGTGCCCTTGTCGGCCACGTAGACGTTGCCCGCGCTGTCGGTGGCAACGTCGCCTGGTCGATTAAAACGAGCGGCGGTGCCTGTGCCATCGGCGTTGCCCGACCCGTCTACATTGCCCGCGAACGGTGCCATGGTGGGTGTTGAGGGCGCGACGCGCGTGGACGCATCGCTGTCACAGCTGGCCAGGAGGACTCCAAACACGGTGAACAGGCAGGCCAGCAGGAATTTGGTGGAGCGCAGCATGGGTGTGGATTTCATTCGTTTTGGCTCAGGCAGAACGACGTGCATACTCCACGGAGCTTTTGGTGGCTAGGAATTTTTTTACCCAGTTCCTTGCCAAAAGTTACTAAAATGATACTAAAACCAAACTAAGATTGCGTATCTCCCGCCTGCATGGGCGGGAAAGTGGTGCGTCCTAGCCCGAATTATGCACTCTGGACAGGCGGGTGTAGCTTAAACCTATGAAATAACGTATGATTTGGTTACTGACGCCAATCATCGCAGTTTCAGGGAAGCGACACCCGCCATGACGGATTCGACCCCGATGTTGCCCGGCCTGTCACCTGTTGCCGGTAAAAGGATCGCGGCCCAATTCGACGGCGGGTTGCTGTCTTCGGATGACCGAACAGACGACTACCGTCACGGTGCCATTCACCATCCGCAAGCGCGGCGGACGGAAGCTTGTCATCACGCCGGACGGCACGGGCGCATCGCCGGCGGCGCGCGCAAGGATCGACAGCGCGCTCCTCAAGGCTCTCGCGCGCGGCTTCCGCTGGCGAAAGCTACTCGAAACCGGCGACTTCGCAACGATCGAGGAAATCGCCGACGCCGAAAACATCAACCCATCCTACGTCAGCCGTTTGCTGCGTATGACGCTGCTGGCGCCGGAGATCGTGGAGGAGATCCTCGCAGGGCGGCAGCCGGAGGGGCTGACGATGGCGAGAGCGATGCAGCCGTTTCCGCTGGCATGGCGACAGCAGGCCCTCGCATACAATCATTCCAGTCGTTATGACCAGGAAAGCACGGTGAAGAATTGCCTGCTGACAGATCCAGCTCCTATGTTTCCGGGAGGTGCACATACCCGGTATACAGGGCGATAAAGACATCGACGTCCCGCTCAGCGTTATCAAACAGGAATTCCGCTTGATTGACCTCAGCAGCCGTCATGCCTTAGGTCATGAGCAGACTTCTTTTTAAACCTTAGCCTGTCGGACGACCCTCGCCGGATTGCCCAGCACTGTGACGCCGGCTGAGACCTCGCGGTGCACAACCGCACCAGCGGCAACAACTGCACCAGCGCCGATTTTTACGCCGGGGGCCAATACCGCACCCGCGCCAATCATCGCTCCCTGGCCAATACGGCAATTGGAAGCAAGTGTCGCTCCGGGACCAATCACTGCACAAGTTTCGATTACGCTGTGGTGGCCGATAGAGGCCGCTCGATTTACTAATGCGAAGTCGTCCATCTCGACCGCTGCTCCCAATATGGCGCCAGCGTTGATGAAGCAACCTCTTCCCAAGTAGGCGCTTGGCGGTATCACCGACTGAGGATCTACAAGCGCCGGAAAGTTCGAAAAGCCATGATCGAGCATTCTCTTGCAGTGTGCCTGCCGCGCAACAGGACCAGCGGCGCAATTCACTGCCGGAAGGTTCAGGAGAAGCGGCGAGATTTCGTCAGGGTTAACAACAACGGGTGTACCGCGGAGAGACCAACCTGGAGGCCCAGTGATCACGCCGACGACAACGGGCAACTTGAGCCGCTGGAGAGAGTCGATGAGATCCGCCGCAAACGAGGACTCAATTCCGAAGAGTACGTATGGAAGAGTTTTCGTTGTCGGTTTATCTGTCATGCTGATCTGGTCAACGTTGAATTGCTTCCTGCTTTATTTTGCGCCATCTTCGCGTAATGGACAATCATGATACGATTGGCGAGCCTGACACGGCACGCGATTTCTACAACGCGCTGCTGAAAACGGATCATTACGACCCGGTTCAGCTTCGCGGTTTCCAGGCCAATGTGTTGGTCGACCTTATAGCTTTCGCCGCACAGAACATACCATTCTACAGAGAACGGCTTTCTGCGGTGGTGTCCCCACACGGACAGGTGGAGCTGGAGAGATGGCGTGAAATTCCGATCCTCACGCAGACCGAGGTGCGAGAGCATCTCGCGGAATTGAGACCCGCCCTGGTACCGGAGCAGCATGGAGACATCCTGCGCTTCACGTCCTCGGGTTCGGGCGGACGCTCCATTTCCTATTACCGCACTTCGCTTGCTGATATTGCGCAGACCGCCGCACAGTACCGGCATTTTCGTAACTTTAAGATCGACACTTCATTGGACCTCGCCAAAATCCGCGCCTTCGACCATGCGTTATCGCGGTTTCGGGCTCCGCCCAATGATCCGCTTAAGATGTCATGGACCGCCGACTGGTTCAACGGTGGCAAGGGTGGAAGCGTGCGGAACCTCTCAGTGTTCATTCCGCGAGAAAAGCAACTGGACTGGCTGTGCGGTCTTGGGCAAGTGTATCTAAACACCTTTCCCTCAAACGCCTACGCCCTGGCGCGCCATCTGGCGCAGTACGGTGGCAACCGGCCGCAGATCAAGGCGGTCATTTCCGTGGGTGAACCTTTAGGCAATCACGTGCGCGATGCCGTGCTTGAGCAATTTGGGTGCCCTACGATCGATATCTTCTCAAGCGCTGAATGTGGCATACTGGCTTGCGAGTGCCATGAGAGTGGCATGCTGCACCTTCAGTCCGAACTTGGATTTTTCGAGATTCTCGATGCTGAGGACCGCCCAGCTGAGCCAGGATGCTGGGGACGACTTGTCGTCACCCCGCTTTATAATCTCGCTATGCCGTTGGTCCGCTATGATACAGGAGATTTGGTGCGGCTTCACCAGAGTTGCTCCTGTGGACGCTCTCATCCCACTATTGACCGCATGGTGGGCCGTCCGTCCAACCTGTTGCAGATGCCCAATGATGATTTCTTCCGACCGAAAATCGACAGGGTTAAATTCGGCCGGTTGATGGGCGGGTTGCGATGGCAGCTGATACAGAACGGAAGCAGTTTCACACTGCGCTACATGCCAACAACGTCGATACTGAAGCCGCCAGCTGAAGAGGTCCTATCCCTGCTGCACGAAGTATTGGGGGCCGACGCTGAAATCACACTGCTCGCGGTACCAGCGCTCGGGCCGTCATCATCTGGAAAATTCCTGGATGTCGTGAACGAGTCCAAGTCTGGCTGAGCCCTAGGGTATTTCCTAGGGAGCTTTAGGACAACTGTCACCCGGGCAGGGACTGTCTACAACTGGAGGGGGTACGTACTGTCGGTTTGTGGGCGCACGCAGCAGATTGAAGTAATGGCCCGGATCATCGTAGCGATGCGTATCCTTCAGTGACTTCGTGTCACCGCCGAAATGAATACGCAAACCGCCCACCACCGAGACATACTCGTCCGTTCCGAACATTGCGTCGACAAAGAGCGAGGCTGGCATCGATTGCGGCTTGAACTCGAACCCGATGGCTGCCGCATCCACACCGAGGAAGTGCCGGTAGCCCCCGAAAATCTTGAAATTGTCGTCCATGTAATAAGCCGCTTCGAGCTGGCCAACGATATCATCCATGTCGAAATCGTCAGCTCCCTCCCAGCCTGCCATCATGCTGAGCGTGAAGTCGCCTAAGTAGAGTTCGGCTTCGGGACCCACGCGCACGATTTCTTCACCATCAAGGCTGATGTACTGCGCCTGGATGCCCAGCAGGTAAGCATCGGGATCACGCATGAACAGGTGGCCGCCGATACCCGCCCACTTATTGCCACCAAAGTCGCCGCCGCCCATATCAAGCTGAAGCCCGAAATAGCATCCTAACGGCACGTCGAGCATGCCAACGCCGCGGAATTGGCCCCCGTCTCCCGAATCATCTTCCTGATAATAGCCTCCGGCACCTTCCAACTTCCCATTGAGACCGGACACAGCGGGTACGCACCCCGGATCGATGTCTGCGCCAAGAGCGCCTGTAACCATCAGCCCGAAACCAAGAGTTCCCGTAACTATGGCAGTTGTCGACTTTAAGGATGACTTCATTTCACTGACTGCCCTTAGTAGTTCCCGGCGAGTTATTTTACAACGTTACCGAGGTCAAAGCAATTCTGGGAAGATCGGGAACGGGGTTGCGCCATGCAGCTTTTTTCTCGCCAGATCTATTATGACGCCTGTCTTTTCAGCCACCTTTCGAAGCTTTCGGGGGTGCGCGAATCCATCCAGAGAGATGAGTCTCATTGGCGCGAACCCCAGTGTTTTCGCGAACCCCTGCAACCTTCGCGACCCGCAGAACATTAAACCTAATCACTGGCGGCATCAGCCGAAATCAGGTCCGCTGCTTGCCTCACGCAATGGCATGTCGGCCGTGTGCTGCGTATAACGCTGCTGGCGCCGGAGATCGTACAAGGAATCCTGGCGGGGCGGCAGCCGAAGGGGCTTACGATGGCGCGGGCGATGCAGCCGCTTCCATGGGAATGGCAGCGCCAAGTATTCCCACGATGTCGCGAACCGTTCCCGATTTCCCAAGCCCGTGATAGGGATTTGGCATGATCAACCGCAAGCCCTTGCTGGCAATATGGATTGCACTGGTAGCATCCCTCGGTACCGGCTTGGCTGATTCCATGAGCGCCCCTGCGATCCAGGGTACGGCTTCGGTCATCGATGGCGACACCATCGAGATCCACGGCGAGCGGATACGGCTCGACGCCATAGACGCGCCGGAGAGTTCCCAGCTTTGTATTGACGCCGCCGGCAAACGATATCGCTGCGGCCAGAAGTCGGCGTTTGCGCTCGCTGATATGATCGGGCGCTCAGTGGTGAGTTGCCAGCCCAAAGGGCGTGACCGCTACAAACGCGTCATTGCCATCTGCTTCAAGGGCCCCATCAACCTCAACGCCTGGATAGTCTCGCAGGGCTGGGCCGTGGCGTTTCGGAAGTATGGAATCGATTACATTGCGCAGGAAGACGAGGCGCGCCTTGCTCGCCGCGGGATATGGGTAGGTTCCTTCGAGATGCCGTGGGACTGGCGGGCGCGGAAGCAATGAGCCGAAGCTTGCCAGCACATGCCCAACAGGCACCACAGGAGGTGCTGGCGGGTATTGTCGAGCGTGTGACGTTCCACAATGACGAAAGCGGCTTCTGCGTGCTGCGCGTCAAGGCGCGCGGCCACCGCGACCTAGTGACGGTGGTGGGACATTCGGCGGCGATTTCGGCTGGGGAATGGATCACGGCGACGGGCGAATGGTTCAACGACCGTACCCATGGCCTGCAGTTCAAGGCTCGGTTCTTGAAGACCACGCCGCCCACCACGGCGGAAGGTATCGAGAAATACCTGTCGTCCGGCATGATCCGCGGCATCGGCCCGGTCTATGCGAAGAAGATGGTGAAGGCGTTTGGTGAGCAGGTCTTCGACATCATCGAGGCCAACC
>NZ_JBIICB010000276.1:0-5622 GCF_044239095.1 Aestuariivirga sp.
CTCATCCGGCCTTTGGCCACCTTCTCCCATCCTTCGGACGGGAGAAGGGGAAGCTGTCAGATCATGTGTCCCTTCTCCCGTCGCAACGCGATGGGAGAAGGTGCCCGAAGGGCGGATGAGGGCTTCTGTCCGCGAGTCCCGGAGTTGAAGCAGGCCCTCATCTGGCCTGTCGGCCACCTTCTCCCATCCTTCGGACGGGAGAAGGGAATGGGGATCTTGCAACGTCCCCTTCTCCCGTCGCGGCACGCGATGGGAGAAGGTGCCCGGAGGGCGGATGAGGGCCTCTGTCCGCGAGTCCCGGTGTTGAGGCAGGCCCTCATCCGGCCTGTCGGCCACCTTCTCCCATCCTTCGGACGGGAGAAGGGACTGGTGGCCGGTGTGCTGCCTCATCCCAGCTTCGCTGGTTTCGGTCCGCCATAGGCCCAGTCGAGAAGCTCGGCGGTGTGGAGGATGGGAATGCCGGTGCCGCTGGCGATCTGGGTGATGCAGCCGATGTTGCCGGTGGCGATGGCTTGAGGCTTGAGCTGCTCGATGTTGGCGACCTTGCGGTCTCGGAGCTTGGTGGCGATCTCCGGCTGGAGGATGTTGTAGGTGCCGGCCGAGCCGCAGCAGAGGTGGCCTTCCGGCACGTCCATGACGGTGAAGCCGGCGCGGCGCAGCAGTTTCTGCGGCTCGACTTTAAGCTTCTGGCCGTGCTGCATGGAGCAGGCGGAGTGATAGGCGAGGGTGAGGCCGCCCTGCGCTTCCGGCAGGTTCTGGGCGAGCAGGAATTCGGTCACGTCCTTCGCCTTGGCGCTGATTGCCTTCGCCTTTTCCGCATAGGCGGGATCGAGGCGCAGCATGTGGCCGTAGTCCTTGATGGTGGTGCCGCAACCGGATGCGGTGATGATCACGGCGTCGACATCGGCCTTGATCCATTGGTCGATGGAGCGCCGCGCGCGGGCGAGCGCATCTTGCTCTTTGCCCATGTGGTGGGTGAGGGAGCCGCAGCAGGCTTCCTCGCCGGAGACGACGACCTCGAAGCCGAGGCGGGTGAGAAGCCGGATCGTTGCGGCATTGATGCCGGGGTCGAGCACGCTCTGGACGCAGCCCATGAGCAGCGCCACGCGGCCTTTCCGTTTGTTTTCAGCAGGATAGGTGCCGGGCTGGCCCACGGGCTCCGGCGTCGGCATGGGGCTTGGGACAAGGCTCAGCAGTGCCCCGATCCGGGTGGCGCCCATGGCCTTGGCCACGGGTGCGAGCGGTGAGGCGAGCTTTGCGCCGATGAGGGAAAGCCGGAAAAACCCTGGCCGTGGCATGACATAGGCCAGAACATTGCGCAGCAGCCGCTCGAACAGCGGGCGCTTGTAGGTTTCTTCCACATGGGCGCGGGCTTCGTCGACCAGGTGCATGTAGTTCACGCCCGAGGGGCAGGTGGTCATGCAGGACAGGCAGGAGAGGCAGCGGTCGATGTGCTTGACCGTTTCTTTGGTCGCGGGCTCGCCGCTCTCCAGCATGTTCTTGATGAGGTAGATGCGGCCACGCGGACTGTCGAGCTCGTCGCCCAACAGCACGTAGGTGGGGCAGGTGGCGGTGCAGAAGCCACAGTGCACGCATTTGCGCAGGATCGTATTGGCCTCGGAAATGCGAGGATTTTCAAGCTGTTCGGCAGTGAAACTGGTTTGCATCAGACGCCCCGGTACATGCGGCCTGGGTTGAGGAGATGGCGCGCGTCGAAGGAGTTCTTGACGCGCGCCGACAGGGCCGCGAGGGCTTCGGCCTGGGGCTGGAAGACATCGGCGGCGGCGCGCACCGCTTCCGGCGCGCGGATAAGCGTTACGTGGCCGTTGCGGACGGCGGCGCGCACCAGGGCCTCGGAAGCATCCGGCGTGGGCGGTACTTCCAACCAGATGAGGCCTCCTGCCCAGTCGAAAAAGTATCGAAAATCGATGCTGCCGGTGAGGTTTTGGATGATGCCCGGTGCATCCGACGGAGCAACCGAGATGCGCCACAGCGGATGGCGCGGATTTTCTGCAAACATTGCCGCGTCGCGGATCGCGCGCCACTTGGCAGCAGAACTTTTTGCAGCAAGAACCTCGATCGGGGTTCCAAGCGCGCGGGCGAGCCGGTCCCGGCGGTAGGCGACCGAGGGCTCGATGCCTTCGAGGCGGAGGTAGACGGCCTCGCCCGGAACATGCGCGGCAGCCGACACCTCGCAAGCCGACTGCATGGCGAGGCTCATGGCGCGGACGGCGGCTTCATCGTTGAGGCCGGTCAAGGCCACGGTCTCCTCCGTCTCCGGCGCGGGCAGCACCTTGAGGATCACCGAGGTGAGGGCGGCGAGCGTGCCGTAGGAGCCGGTGAGCAGCTTCGGCAGGTCATAGCCCGTGACGTTCTTCACCACCCGGGCGCCGGCCTTGAAGACGTCGCCTGCACCCGTGACACCGCGGACGCCCAGGATATGGTCACGCACCGCGCCCGACTTGAGGCGGCGGGGGCCGGAGAGATTGCAGGAGACGAGCCCGCCCAGCGTGCCGCTGTGGGCGCTGCCGAGAAGGGCGGACCAGTCCGGCGGCTCGAAGGCGAGCTGCTGGCCGCGCGCCGCGATCAGGGCCTCGACCTCCGAGAGCCTGGTGCCTGCCCCTGCTTCGAGGATCAGCTCGTCGGGCTCATAGGCGATGATGCCGGCAAAGCCCGACATGTCGAGCGTGGCGGCGGCCTGCACGGGCCGGCCGAGGCCGCGCTTGGTGGCCGTGCCGATGATCTCGACAGGCGCATCGGCCGTCCGGATGAACTCCGACAGTTCGGTCTCGCTTGCTGGCTTCACGGCACTGGTCATCAGAATCTCGGAATGTCGGCGAAGGGAAGCTGGCCGCCCTTCACATGCATGCGGCCAAGCTCGGCGCAGCGGTGCAGCGTGGGGAAAACCTTGCCGGGGTTGAGCAGGCCCTTCGAATCGAAGGCGCATTTGACGCGCATCTGCTGGGCGAGATCCACTTCGCTGAACATCTCGGGCATCAGGTCACGCTTCTCGATGCCGACACCATGCTCGCCGGTGAGCACGCCGCCGACCTTGACGCAGAGCCTGAGGATGTCCGCGCCGAATTTCTCCGCCCGGTCGAGCTCGTCCGGGTCATTGGCATCAAACAGGATCAGCGGGTGCAGATTGCCGTCGCCCGCGTGGAAGACATTGGCGACGCGCAGGCGATGGAGCCGCGAGAGGTCCGCCATGCCTTGCAGCACTTCCGGCAAGCGCTTGCGCGGGATGGTGCCGTCCATGCAGAGATAGTCGGGCGAAATGCGCCCCACGGCGGGAAAGGCCGCCTTGCGGCCCGCCCAGAACAGCATGCGCTCTTCCTCCGAGGTCGAGATGCGGAGCGTGGTGGAGCGGTTGGCCTTCGCAATCGCGGAAACACGCGAAATCAGATGATCGACCTCCACCTGCGGCCCGTCGAGCTCCACGATCAGCAGTGCTTCGACGTCGAGGGGGTAGTCGGCATGGACGAATTCCTCCGCCGCATGAATCGCCGGGCGGTCCATCATCTCCATGCCGCCGGGGATGATGCCGGCCGAAATGATGTCGGCTACGCATTGGCCCGCATCCTCGCTGGAGGGGAAGCCGACCAGCACGGCGCGCGCCGTCTCGGGCTTCTGCAGGATGCGCACGGTGACCTCCGTGACCACGCCCAGCAGGCCCTCGGAGCCCGTCATGATCCCCATCAGGTCATAGCCCTCGCTGTCGAGGTGCTTGCCGCCCAGCCTGATCACCTCGCCGGTGATCAGTACCATTTCGAGGCCCAGCACATTGTTGGCGGTGAGGCCATATTTGAGGCAGTGCACGCCGCCGGAATTCTCCGCGATGTTGCCGCCAATGGTGCAGGCGATCTGCGAGGAGGGGTCGGGCGCATAATAGAAGCCCTTGTGCTCCACCGCCTTGGTGATGGCGAGGTTGGTGACACCCGGCTGCACCACCGCGCAGCGGTTGGCATAGTCGATCTCCAGCACGCGGTTGAACTTGGCCATCCCCAACAGGATCCCATCCGCCAGTGGCAGGGCACCTCCGGAGAGCGATGTGCCGGCACCGCGCGGCACCACCTTGATGCCGTTTGCGTAAGCGTATTTCAGGATCTCGGATACTTGTTCCACCGTCTGCGGCAGCACCACGACGAGCGGCATCTGGCGGTAGGCGGTGAGCCCGTCCGTCTCGAAGGCGCGCATCTCGATCGGGGCTTCGACCACGCCCTCGCCCGGCACGATGCGGCGGAGTGCGGTGGCGATATCGGCGCGGCGGGCGATGGTCTCCGCGTCGGGAATGGGCATGGTCAGCATTGCAGTGATCTTTTCCGCTGGAAGCACGTTTAAATTGTCGAATTAAGACACGGACCGTTCAATTTGCAACGAAAGATAACCGGAGAGCACGCATGAAGACGTCAATGTTTGCGTTGTTGGCCCTGCTGGCCCTTGCCCCTGTCACCCAGGCCCAGGCCTCAGGTGATGCCGCAAAGGGAGAAAAAGTCTTCGCCAAATGCAAGGCCTGCCACGTGGTGGATGCCGAGACCAACAAGGTCGGCCCGCACCTCAAGGGTGTCATCGGGCGGAATGTCGCAGCGGTCGAGGGATATAAGTATTCCGCGGCGATGCTGGAATTCGCCACGGCCAACCCCCAGTGGACGGAGGAGCTTTTCGTCAAGTACATCGAAAATCCCAAGGCCATGGTGCCGAAGACCAAGATGGTGTTCCCCGGCCTCAAGAAGGAAGAAGACAGGGCTGACCTGCTGGCTTTCCTCAAGACCAAGATGTGACGCCCTGACCCTTGCGGGCGGTTGCGGGGGCTGGCAAGACTCAGAACCCGCGATTGCCCCTGAGGTTCCATGCCTGAAAAATCCCCGCGCGTCGGCCTGTTCGTTACCTGCCTTGTCGACCTGTTCCGCCCCTCCGTCGGCTTCGCCGCGGTGAAACTTCTGGAAGATGCAGGCTGCCGGGTGGAAGTGCCCGAGGCCCAGACCTGCTGCGGACAGCCCGCCTTCAACTCCGGCGACAAGGCGGATGCGGCGGCGATTGCCCGCAATGTGATTGCCGCCTTCAAGGGCTTCGATTTCGTGGTGGCCCCTTCGGGCTCCTGCGGGGGCATGATCGTGAAGCACTATCCGGAACTCTTCGAGCCGGGCAGTGCGGACCACGCCGCGGCTGTCGAACTGGCCGGGCGCACCCATGAGCTCGTCTCCTTCCTCACCCGTGTGATGAAGGTGGACAGGGTGGAGGCCAGCTTCCCCGCGCGCGCGACCTATCACGACTCCTGCTCAGGCCTGCGCGAACTCGGCATCAAGGCGGAGCCGCGCAAGCTGCTGGCCTCGGTCGAGGGCGTGAGCCTGCGCGAGATGACGGATGCGGAGGTCTGCTGCGGCTTTGGCGGCACCTTCTGCGTGAAGTATCCCGGCATCTCCGACAAGATGCTGGAAAAGAAGTTGAAGCACATTCACGCCACCGGGGCCGACACGCTGATTGCAGGCGACCTTGGCTGCCTCATGAACATGGCCGGCAAGCTCAAGCGCGAAGGATCGCCCGTGAAGGTGCGCCACATCGCGGAGGTGCTGGCGGGCGACAAAGCAACCCCGCCCATCGCGGAGGCCGAATGATGGATAT
>NZ_JBIICB010000349.1:0-3803 GCF_044239095.1 Aestuariivirga sp.
AGTGAAAAACAAAATGTGGAGGAAAGTGACATGAAGAAGTTTCTGATGGCGGCAGCCATGACGGTGAGCGCCATGACCATTACCGTCTCAGCTGCACAGGCAAAATATGTCTTCGCGCTGGTGCCGAAAAACATGAATAACCCCTTCTTCGATCAGGCTCGTGATGGCTGCAAGAAGGCAGAAGCCGAGTCGAACGGTGCCTTCGAATGCATGTACATCGGCCCTGGCGAACATGGCGGCGGTGACGAGCAGGTCGCCATCGTGCAGGACCTCGTGGCCAAGAAGGTCGACGGTATCGCGGTGTCCCCGTCCAACGCCGCGGCCATGGCCGTGGCGCTGCAGGCCGCCAAGGAAGCCGGTATCCCCGTGCTGACCTGGGACTCTGATCTGCTGCCCGAGAACAAGGATCTCCGTGTCGCCTACATCGGCACGCACAACTACGAGATCGGCACCAACCTTGCCAAGCTGATCAAGGCTATCAAACCTAACGGCGGCACGGTCTGCATTCAGTCGGGCGGCGCTGCTGCCGCGAACCACAATGAGCGCATGCAGGGCATCCGCGACGAACTCTCCGGCACCAAGTCCGCAGCTTCGCCTGGCGACAGCCTGACCGGACAGGGCGGTTGGACCGAGGCTGAGGGCTGCCCGCTCTACACCGATGACGACTTCCCGAAATCGGTCCAGCAGTTTGAAGACTTCATGGCGAAGAACCCGACCGTCGACGCCTTCGTGCCGACGGGTGGCTTCCCGCAGTTCATTCCGGACGCCAATCGCGCCGCGGTGGAGAAGTACAAGGACAAGATCGCGTCCAAGTCGCTCGCACTCGTGGTGGCAGACACGCTGCCCATCCAGATCGAGCAGATGAAGGAAGGCTTGTCTCTTGGTCAGGTCGGCCAGCGTCCCTTCGAGATGGGCTTCAAGACCATGAATGCTCTGCATGACATGAAGGACGGCAAGCCGGCACCGGCTGACCCGACCTACACCGGTCTCGACGTCTGCACGCCCGAGACGGCTGATACCTGTATCGCAAAGTAATCTACCGAACGATACAGTCGTTTAGGAGCAAAGGGCGGGGTTTCGATCCCGCCCTTTCTCTTGCAATCAAGGCTAGGTGTCTTCTTTACCTTGTACCTGCCCGTTTGCCATGGACACTCGGCGCGATTTCGGGGTGCACCCTGCCGATCGTTCGCGTTTCGGTGATGCGCTTGCCTGGGGCTCCGACCACTATACTGGCATGAAGCTCGCCCTGGCCGACTGCACCGCGCGCGTGATTGCCGCATAGACCTCCGCCACGCGACGTGTGTCATGCGTGTCGGGATGAGACATCAGCCAGTAGGTTCGGGTAAAGCGGAGCTTTGGCAGAAGCCTCCGCAGTTCCGGATACTGCAGGGCGGCGTAGTCGTGCAGGATGCCAACGCCATTGCCCGCCCGCACCGCCTCCATCTGTGCCACCACGCTCCCGCACTCATAGTGCCGCCTCATGCGCTTGCCGAGTTCTGCGGCATAGTCCAGCGCTCGGGAATAGACGAAGTCCTCGACGTGGGTGACGAAGAGATGCCCCTCGAGGTCCTCCACCGAAGCGATCGGCCCGTTTCGGCCGAGATAGCTTGCCGCGGCATATACGCTCAGTGAATAGTCCGTGAGCTTGCGCACGATGAGCCGCCCCTGCTTCGGTCGATCCAGAGTCACGACGATGTCTGCTTCGCGTCGTGTCAGCGAGAATGTGCGCGGCAAGGGGACGAGCTGAATAGTAAGTTCGGGGTGAAGCTCCGCAAGGGCACCGAGCGTGCGCGAAAGGAAATAATTGCCCAGCCCGTCCGGCGCGCCCACACGTACCGTGCCGGTCAGTGCCTCCGTGGCGCCCGAGATGCGGGTGCCCGCCTGCAGGAGCTCGGATTCGACCTTCTCAGCGCTGCGCATCAGCACCTCGCCGGCATGCGTCAGCACGCAGCCATTAGTCTGGCGTTCTACCAGCGGTGCTCCCAATTCTTCCTCCAGTGCCGTCAGCTGGCGGCCCACGGTGGCATGATTGAGCCCCAGGCCCTTGGCGGCGCCCAAAATTTGCCCAGAGCGCGCCACGGCGAGAAAGATGCGAATGCGGTCCCAGTCCATGTAAGTGCTTTAATTTCTGCACATCGAAAGCGCAACTTTGATTATTGCTGCGCATATTTCAAAAGCGCATAGCTGGCCCACATACTCCAGGAGGACCCCCCCATGGCAAAGACCATACCTTTCTTCATCGGCGGCCAAGAGGTTGCTGGCAAGGGCCGTACCGCACCCGTGTTCAACCCCGCGACAGGAGAACAGACAGCCGCCGTTTCCCTCGCCTCGACAGCGGAAGTGAACGAGGCCGTCGCCGTTGCGAAGAAGGCCTTCCCAGCGTGGGCCTCCACCCCGCCGCTGCGGCGCGCGCGCATCCTCAACAAGTTCCTGCGCATCCTCGAGGAGCGCACCGACGAGCTCGCCGCCGTCATCACCTCCGAGCACGGCAAGGTGCTGTCGGATGCCAAGGGCGAAATCCAGCGCGGTGCGGAAGTGGTCGAGTTCGCTACCGCCGCCCCGCAGCTCCTGAAGGGCGAAGTGACCGAGAACGTCGGCACGCGCGTCGACAGTCACTCGCTGCGCCAGCCGCTGGGCGTCGTTGCCGGCATCACGCCGTTCAACTTCCCGGCCATGGTGCCGATGTGGATGTTCCCCGTGGCGCTCGCCGCGGGCAACTGCTTCATCCTGAAGCCCTCGGAGCGCGATCCTTCCGCCTCGCTGCTGCTGGCCAAGTGGCTGCAGGAAGCGGGCCTGCCCGATGGCGTGTTCAACGTCATCCACGGCGACAAGGAAGCGGTCGACGCCATCCTGCACTCGCCGGACATCCAGGCGGTGAGCTTCGTGGGCTCCACCCCCATCGCCCGCTACATCTATGAGACCGCCGCCCGCACCGGCAAGCGCTGCCAGGCACTCGGTGGCGCCAAGAACCACATGATCATCATGCCGGACGCGGACATGGACCAGGCGGTCGACGCGCTGATGGGCGCTGCCTACGGTTCGGCCGGCGAGCGTTGCATGGCGATCTCGGTTGCCGTTCCGATCGGCCAGAAGACGGCGGATGCGCTGATCGCCAAGCTGGAGCCGAAGGTCTGCGCGCTGAAGGTCGGGCCCGGCACCGACCCTGAGGCCGAGATGGGACCCCTCGTAACCCGGCAGCACCAGGAAAAGGTGAAGGGCTACATCGATGCGGGCGTGGCGGAAGGCGCGAAGCTCGTGGTCGATGGCCGCGGCATCAAGCTCCAGGGCTATGAGAACGGCTATTTCGTTGGCGGCACGCTGTTCGACAATGTGACGCCCGACATGAAGATCTACAAGGAAGAGATCTTCGGCCCCGTCCTATCGGTCGTCCGCGCCAATGACTATTCGGAGGCCGCCAAGATGATCAACGAGCATGAATATGGCAATGGCACCGCCATCTTCACGCGCGATGGCGATGCGGCGCGCGAATTCGCTCACCAGATCCAGGTGGGCATGGTGGGGATCAACGTGCCTATCCCGGTGCCGATGGCCTTCCACTCCTTCGGTGGCTGGAAGTCGTCCCTGTTCGGCGACCACCATATGCATGGGCCCGAAGGCATCCGCTTCTACACGCGGCTGAAGACCATCACCTCGCGCTGGCCCACGGGCATCCGTGCGGGTGCGGACTTCGTGATGCCGACGATGAAGTAGGAAGCGCATTGGGATCCAAATTCGCCTGGAAAGGAACTTTTGAGTTCCCCTTCCAACGAAGCTGGCTTCTAACTTCTTCACTGTGCCGCGTC
>NZ_JBIICB010000277.1:0-5562 GCF_044239095.1 Aestuariivirga sp.
GCTCTATATGAGCCTATCCCCACCAAGCTGTCGTTGAGACAGGGAACCTGAAACACCGGTTCTCAAGGAGAGAAAGATCATGTCCCGCATACCGCTGATGCCCAAGGCCACTGCTGTCTGGCTCGTGGAGAATACCGGGCTCACCTTCCGGCAGGTTGCCGATTTCTGCCACCTGCACGAACTCGAGGTGAAGGGCATCGCCGACGGCGACGTGGCTGCCGGCATCAAGGGGCTCGATCCCGTCACCGGCGGCCAACTCACCCGCGAGGAAATCGCGAAGGGCGAGAAGGACCCGGAGTACCGGCTGAAGATTCTTGAGTCCAAGGTGAACATCCAGGTTCAGAAGGCGACCTCGGGTCCGCGCTACACGCCGGTCTCCCGCCGCGGTGACCGGCCGGACGCCATCGCCTGGCTGCTCCGCTATCATCCCGAGCTGCCGGATTCCGCCATCATGAAGCTCGTGGGCACCACCAAGTCGACGATTACCTCAGTGCGCGAAAGGTCGCACTGGAACGCCGCCAACATCAAGCCGGTGGACCCCGTCTCACTCGGCATCTGCTCGCAGCTCGACCTCGACTTCGCGGTGCAGAAGGCGGCGCGCAAGGCCGGCAAGCCGGCAAACGAGTCAACGCCCGTGCGCACCCTCATTCCGGCCTCCGAAGTCGAGGGAACGGCAGCCCATGCCGCCGCGCATGCCGATGATGAGCAGCCCACCTTCGCACCCTCTGTGCGCGAGGAGGAGCGCTCCTATGACGCCGACTCGGTTTTTGCCAAGCTCAAGCCGCTCGCCCGCAAGCAAGTGGAAGAGGAATAGGACCGGTTATGCGCATTCTCGTGGTTGGTGCGGCAGGCACCGTGGGGCAGGCGGCTGTCAAGGCGCTTTCCCAGCGGCATGACATCGTGCGCGCTGGCCGCAGCGCAGGCGACGTGACAGTCGACCTCATGGATGAGACGTCGGTGACGGCGATGTATGCCCGGCTCGGCAAGATCGACGCCGTGGTGGCCTGCGCCGGACACGTGCATTTCGGCCCGATTGCGGCCATGGCGCCCGGACAATTCCGGAAAGGCCTGGACGACAAGCTCATGGGGCAGATCAACCTCGTGCTGCTTGGCCTGCCGCTCGTGAACGACGGCGGATCCTTCACGCTGACCAGCGGCGTTCTTGACCGCGACCCCGTGCGCCAGGGCGCCAATGCCGCCGCCGTCAATGGCGCGATCGGCGCCTTCGTCAAGTCGGCCGCGATCGAGATGCCGCGCGGGCTCCGCATCAACGCCGTCAGCCCCGGCCTTCTCGAGGAATCCGAGAAGAAATACGAAGGCTTCTTCCCCGGCCATGAAACGGTTTCATCTGCCCGCGTCGGCCTTGCCTATGTGAAGAGCGTCGAGGGCGCGCTCACCGGTCAGGTCATCACCGCCGGGTGATTGCCGAAGCGGTTGCCGGGCTGGTAGCCTCTCCCGCCTGAGGAGAGCTTCCATGCCGCGCGACAATCGCTTCGACATTCTTTTCGAGCCCGTGAGGATCGGGCCCGTCACGGCGCCCAACCGCTTCTACCAGGTGCCGCATTGCTCGGGCATGGGCTACCAGCTGCCTTCTACGCTGGCCGCCATGCGGGGCATCAAGGCGGAAGGCGGCTGGGGTGTGGTCAACACCGAATACTGCTCCATTCATCCCTCATCGGACGATATTCCGCATCCCTTCGCGAGCCTGTGGGACGAAGACGACGTCCGGAACATGGCGGCGATGGCTGATGCGGTGCATGCGCATGGCGCGCTGGCTGGCACCGAGCTCTGGTATGGCGGCATGCGGGCATCGAACCATGCCTCGCGCGAGGTGGCTCTCGCCCCCTCGAGCCTGCCTGCCATGGAATCGCCCTGGCAATGCGCCCGCATGGATCTGGACGACATCCGCCAGTTCCGCGGATGGCACAGGGCGGCCGCCCTCAGGGCCAGGCAGGCGGGCATGGACATCGTCTATGTCTATGCTGCGCACAGCTACATTCTCGGCCAGTTCCTCGACCGCGACATGAATGCCCGCGGCGACGCCTATGGTGGCACGCTGATGCAGCGCGCCCGTCTGCTGCGCGAGGTGCTGGCCGAAACGCGCGACGCGATCGGTGACACTTGCGCGGTGGCGCTGCGCATCGAGGTCGACAATGAGGATGGCGGCGGCTTCGCGGAGCGCTCGGAGCTGCTCGCATCGCTCGCGCCTTCGGTCGATCTGTTCGATGTGACGATCGCGGACTATTCCCAGGAGATGGGCGGATCGCGCTTCGTGAAGGAAGCCTCGCTCGAAACGCGCATCGCGCATGTGCGGGCCATCACCGGAAAGCCCGTGGTGAGTGTCGGCCGCTTCACCTCGCCCGAGACGATGCTGTCGCAGGTCAAGCGCGGCGTGGTGGACTTGATCGGCGCGGCGCGGCCTTCAATCGCCGACCCCTTCCTGCCCGCCAAGATCGCCGAAGGCCGCGAGGACGATATCCGCGAATGCATCGGCTGCAACATCTGCTATGCGCACAACAGCCGCGGCGCCGCCATCCGCTGCACCCAGAACCCGACCATGGGCGAGGAGTGGCGGCGCGGCTGGCACCCGGAGAAGATTGCTCTCGCAAAGACGCGAGAGCAGGTGCTGGTCGTCGGCGCGGGGCCCGCGGGCCTCGAGGCGGGCCTCATGCTGGCCAGGCGCGGCCACGAGGTGAAGATCGCCGATGCCGGCCAGTCCCCCGGTGGCCGCCTGCAGTGGGAGACGAAGCTGCCGGGCCTGGCCGAATGGGCACGCGTGCGGGACTGGCGGCTGCACCAGATCTCAAAACTCCCGAACGTCGAGATGTTCCGTGACAGCCGCATGGGTGCGGACGACGTGATCGGCCTTGGCATTCCGCATGTGGTGATCGCCACCGGCAGCCACTGGCGCACCGACGGCCGTGGCCGCAGCATGCATGCGGCCGCGGCCTCCTTCGATGATCCGCGCACGCTGGCGCCCGAGCGGGCGGCTGCCACGCAGATCACAGGGCCTGCCGTGGTCTTCGACGACGACAACTACTACCTCGCCGCTGCCATCGCCGAGCATGTGGCGCGCGCCGGAGTGCCCGTCACCTACGTGACCAGCGAGGGCAAGGTGGCGGAATGGTCCGTCTACACGGCCGAACAGCCGCGAACCCATGCACGGCTGCTGGAACTGGGCGTGACGGTGATCGTGAACACCCTCGTTGCGGGCCTGCGGCCAGGGTCCGCCGTGCTGCGCTGCGTATTCTCGGGCGCCGAGAGGGAGATCGCTGCTGAAACATTCATTCCCGTCACCTCGCGCGAGGGAGATGATGCGCTCTACAGTGCGCTCAAGGGCAGGGGGCTCGCGACACTGTCTCTCATCGGTGATGCGCGCGCGCCTGGCCTCATTGCCCATGCCGTCTATGCGGGTCACCGGCTGGCGCGCGAATTTGGCGACGGCGAAGCCGTGGCGCGGCGGGAGCGGGCGCTGATCATTCCTTGACGGGCACCGTGTAGTTCAGCGGCATGCGGCCGCCGTCCACGTAGATCGTCTCGCCGGTGACGTAGCTCGAATCGTCCGACACGAGGAATGCCGCAATGGAGGCCACTTCGGAAGGTGCGCCGATGCGCCCCATCGGCGTGCGGGACATGGCGCGGTTCATGGCAGTCTTGTCAGCCAGAACGCCGCGGGCCATGTCCGTCTCGATGGTGCCGGGACCTATGGCGTTGACCCTGATTCCGTGGGGCGCCAGAGCGATGGATGTGGCGCGCGTCAACTGTGAGACCCCGCCCTTCGACATGCAGTAGGTGACGATGCCGGGAATGGCGAGCGTGTCGTTGACGGATGACATGTTGACGATGGCCCCGGGCTTCCGCCCCGCCTCCGCCTGCTTCACCATGTGCCGCGCGCAAGCCTGCAGCATGAGGAAGGAACCCTTGAGATTGATGCCGATGACGCGGTCGAAGTCGGCTTCCGAAACATCGAGGAAATCAGCACCCACCGCGATCCCGGCATTGTTGACCAGAATATCGATGGCGCCGAACCGCTCAACCACGGACGAGACAAGGGCATTCACCTCGGCCGACTTTGAGACGTCGCAATGCATGAAGGTGGCGCCAAGGGCGTTGGCGGCTGCCTGTCCCGTGTCGTCCAGTATGTCGGACAACACCACCGTGGCTCCCTCGGCTGCCAGGCGTTCCGCGATGGAAAGCCCGATGCCGCGGGCTGCTCCGGTGACGATGGCGATACGGTCGTTCAGTCTCAAGGCACATGCTCCTGCAGGAAGGGACGGGTTCAGAACATCCCGCCGTTGTCGGAATCGACGATGATTGAGGCCAGCATCACGTGATGCGGCCGTGAGAGTGAGAAGATCACCGTTTCCACGATGTCGCGGTTGGTGACGTGCGAGTCAGCACCACGGGGTGCGTCCCACGCCACGGCGTTCAGTGGCGAGATATCCTCGAGATAGGGCGGGAAGACTGCCTGCACCCGCACCGGCCGGCCCTTCAGTTCCTGCCGCAGCCCGTCGTTCATGGCGGCCTGAGCCTGCTTGCTTGCGGCATAGGCGACGGACGCGCTCTGAAGCCGCGCATTGGGGAGGCCGGAGATCGAAACGATGGTCATGATGTCGCCCGCGCCCGACTTCTCGAGTATGGGCACCAGGCCGCGCGTCAGCAGCAGCGTGCCGGTGACGTTGGCGGCGATGGTCTGGCTGATCGCCAGTGCATCATGTTCCTCCATGCGGCCCGGCAGCCACTGCGCGGCGTTGTTGATAAGGATGTCGAGCGGCCGGCTTTCATCCCTCAGCCCCTTGGCAAAAAGGGTCACGGCTGAAGGATCAGCCATGTCGAGCAGGCGTAGCTCCGGCTTGCGGCCACAGCGGAGCCTGATCGATTCGGCAAGGCTCGTCAGGTTTTCGGTGTTGCGGCCCGTCAGCATGAGCTCGGCGCCCTGGTCGGCCAGCACCACGGCCAGCGCTGCGCCAAGGCCACGGCCCGCACCTGTGACAATCACGCGCTTGCCTTCGAATGACACGCCCGTCTCCCTCTTCAATATGTATCCGCCGCCCTCACCGAGCGCGCGAAGACAGCGATGATAAGCGCTGCGATGACGGTGAGGAAGAGGGCGGTGTTGATGTCGGTAAGCTGTGCTGCAAAGCCGATGAGCGGCGGCCCGAGGAGAAAGCCGCTGTATCCCAGCGTCGTGACCGCGGCAATGCCGCGGCCCGGCGCGTCGGGCTCCAGCCGCCCTCCGCCCGCGAACAGAACGGGCGCGATGTTGCCAAGCCCGAGGCCTGCAAACACGAAGGCCGCGATCGCGAGCCAGGGCGTTGGTGCGCTGAGCGCGAGGGCCGTTCCGCCCGCCGCCAGCAGCGCACTCCACACGACCATGCGAACCGCCCCGATGCGCAGCCTGATCCAGTCGCCCGTCAGGCGTGCTGCCGCCATGCCGCCCTGGTAGAAGCCGAAGCCAAGTGCGGCGAGACCGGCGTCGATCTCGAACTTCTGGCGCATCATGATGGCGGCCCAGTCGAGGATCGAGCCTTCGATCATCAGCGCCAGGAAACACAGGAGCCC
>NZ_JBIICB010000278.1:0-5554 GCF_044239095.1 Aestuariivirga sp.
GCGCAGAAACCGGACACGGGACAAGGCAACAGCCAATGAGCAGCGACATCGACTTCGAACTGAACGCCGACCGCCTGCGCGAGGAATGCGGCGTGTTCGGCATCTATGGCCACCCCGATGCAGCCGCACTGACGGCGCTGGGCCTGCACGCGCTGCAGCACCGCGGCCAGGAGGCGGCGGGCATCGTCTCCTTCGACGGCGAGCGCTTCCAGACGGAGCGGCGGCTGGGCCTGGTGGGTGACCACTTCTCCTCCGAGAAGGTGATCAACCGGCTGCAGGGCTCCTCGGCACTCGGCCATGTGCGCTATTCGACCACCGGCGAGACCATTCTGCGCAATGTGCAGCCGCTGTTCGCGGAACTGGCCGCGGGCGGCCTCGCCGTCGCGCATAACGGCAACCTGACCAACGGCCTGACGCTGCGGCGCGAACTCATCAGCCAGGGCTGCATCTGCCAGTCGACGTCCGATACAGAGGTGATCCTGCACCTCGTCGCGCGCTCGCAGAAGAGCCGGATCGTGGAACGCTACATCGACGCGCTGCGCGCCCTCGAGGGGGCCTACGCGCTGGTGGCGCTGACCAACAAGAAACTGATCGGCGCGCGCGACCCGCTCGGCATCCGCCCGCTGATCCTCGGAGAGCTCAACGGCGCCTATATCCTGTGCTCGGAGACCTGCGCACTCGACATCATCGGGGCCAAGTACATCCGCGAGATCGAGAACGGTGAAGTCGTCGTGATCTCGGAGGAAGGCGTCGAGAGCCTGAGGCCCTTCCCCAAGCAGCCCGCTCGGCCCTGCATCTTTGAATATATCTATTTCTCCCGGCCCGATTCCATGCTGGGCGGACACTCAATCTATGAGGTGCGCAAGGCCATGGGGCGGGAGCTGGCGCGCGAATCCTCCCTTGCGGCGGATGTCGTGGTGCCGATCCCGGACTCCGGCGTTCCCGCAGCACTGGGTTTCGCGCATGAGACGGGCATTCCCTTCGAGCTCGGCATCATCCGCAACCATTATGTGGGCCGCACCTTCATCGAGCCGACGCAGACCATCCGCTCGCTCGGCGTCAAGCTCAAGCACAATGCCAACCGCGCGGTGGTGAAGGACAAGCGCGTGGTGCTGATCGACGATTCGATCGTGCGCGGCACGACCTCCGTCAAGATCGTGCGGATGATGTATGAGGCGGGCGCCAGGGAAGTGCACATGCGCATTTCGAGCCCGCCCATCAAGCACCCGGATTTCTACGGCATTGATACGCCGGAGCAGAAGTCGCTGCTGGCCGCCACCCACACGCTGGAGGAGATGCGCGAATACATCGGCGTCACCTCGCTGGCCTTCCTCTCCGTCGACGGCGTCTACCGCGCGTTGGGGCTGCCGGAACGTGATAACGCGCGCCCGCAGTTCACCGACCATTGCTTCACGGGCGATTATCCCACACACCTCACCGACCTTGTCGGCGAGACCAAGAAGCAGCAGCTCTCGCTGCTGGCAGAAGCAGGCTGAGGACACGGATGACAGGACGGCTTGACGGGCGCGTGGCCCTGGTGACAGGCGCATCGCGGGGGCTTGGCGCTTCCGCGGCGATTGCGCTGGCGAAGGAAGGGGCCCACGTCATTGCGACGGCGCGCACCGAGGGCGGGCTCACCGAGCTCGACGATGCGATCAAGGCGGTGGGCGGCAGCGCCACGCTTGTGCCGCTCGACATCAAGGACTTCGACGGTATCGACAGGCTGGGCGCGGCGATCTTCGAGCGCTGGAAGCGGCTCGATATCCTGGTGGGCAATGCCGGTGTTCTCGGCAAGCTCACCCCCATGGCGCATGTCGACCAGAGGATGTGGGACGAGGTGATGGCGGTCAACGTCACCGCCAACTACCGTCTCATCCGCTCGATGGACATGCTGCTGCGCCAGTCGGATGCGGGGCGTGCGGTGTTCGTGACCTCGGGCCTTGCCCACAAGTGCTGGGCTTACTGGGGTCCCTACTCGATCTCCAAGGCCGCACTCGAGGCGATGGTGAAGACCTATGCCGCGGAAACCGCCACCAGCACCGTCAAGGCCAACTGCTTCAGCCCGGGCGCCACGCGCACCGGCATGCGCGCCAAGGCCATGCCGGGCGAAGATCCGATGAGCCTTCCCCACCCCGACGACGTGGCGGCCCAGATCGTGCCGATGTGCGAGCCGTCCTTCAGCGACAATGGCGGGGTTTGGAAATACGAACCCAAGGGCCTTTTCAAGCAGTTCTGACACCATGAGTGATGCCACCATTATCGCGGCCTTCGCTGCCGCGCGCAAATCCCAGTCTCCGCTGGCCACCCTGCCGGAAGACACTCCCCCGGACCTCGAACGCGCCTTCCGCCTGCAATGCGGGGTGACGCGCGAACTGGGCTGGACGCAGGCCGGCTGGAAGATCGGCTGCACCTCGGAGCGCGCGCAGAAGGCGCTCAATGCCATGGGGCCATTCCCGGGCACTGTCTTCGCCAACCGCGTCTACCGCTCCGGCGATTTCTTCCCGGCGGTGCCCCAGAACAAGCGCGTGGTTGAGCCGGAGGTCTGCTTCACCATGGCCAAGGGCCTGCCGCCGCGCACAGGCCACTATACGCTGGACGAGGTGATGGCAGCCGTGGCGCATGTGTGTGTTGCGGTCGAGGTCGTCAATCCGCGCACACCCAGGGGCTTCGGCGATGCCGTGCCATGGTTCATCGTGGACGGCGGCCTTAATGAGGGGATCGTTCTGGGCGAGCCGCGAAAACAGCTGTCACGTGCGGATTATGCCGCGCTTACAGGCGAGGTGACGTGGAACGGCCGCGCCATGCAGGGGGGCGCCGGCGCAAACGCAATGGGTGGCGGCGACCTGGCGCTGGCGTGGCTGGCCAACCACCTGAACGGCCACGGCCTGGGACTGGCCGAGGGCGACATCGTCACCACCGGGGTGATCACCGAGTTCTTCCAGGCAGAAGCCGGCGACACCGTCGAGGTCGCGTTCCAGCATCTGGGGCGGATGACGGTGAGGTTCTAGAGGGGCGGACGGTCAGTTGAGATCAACTCTTCATTCTCGCCGTCATGCCAGCTTTGACTGGATTTACAGGAAGAATGGAGTGCCAATACTCCAGTGAACTCAACTGACAGCCCGCCGCTCTCGTACTTACTAATATATTAGATTAATCTAATTTATCTAACTCCAGCTTGATATAGGTCAACTCGACGTTCGATCGATGCCCTAGACTGACACAGGCGAGGAAGAGCGGATCCCCCTCCTCGCTCGATCAGTTTGGAGGACGCATTCAATGCAAGGACGTTTCGGACTTCACGCGGGGCTGGCGGTGGCCGCTTTGCTCATGCATGGCCACGCGGAAGCATACGACCTCAACAATGGGCGGCTCCTCGCGTCCAACTGCACGCAGTGCCATGCCACCAATGCCCTTCCCAAGAGTGGCGGCTATGACAGCCTGGCCGGCAGCTCCTATTACGAAATCTATGGCGAGTTGAAGGACATGGCCCAGAAATTCAACGCGGCCAACAAGACCTGCACGGAGAGCGATCCCAAGGCTTGCCTGATGGCCGTGCACGCGAAGCCCTACACAGACCAGGAAATGCAGGACATCGCCTGGTACCTGTCACAGCAATAGGCATCAGGCTGGGTTGAGAGCCGGCCATCACAGAGTCAAACGGGAGCTTCGCCATGCAAAGGCGCGAATTCGTCAAGTACCTTACCGCCGGCACCGCCGGCCAGTTCATTCTTCCTGCCTTGAAGGCCCACGCAGCCGTGACGCCGCTTAACGTGGTGATCATCGGCGGCGGGATGGCGGGCGCCACAGCTGCGAAATATCTCCGCGTGTGGGCCAAGAAGCTGGCGATCGACGCCTATGTGAGCGTGACGATCATCGACATGAATGCAAAGTACACCTCGAACATCATGAGCAACATGGTGCTCACCGGCGAGAAGACGCTCGACTCGCTGAAGTATAACTACGCGAGCCTCGGCACCAAATATGGCGTGAAATTTATCCAGGCGACGGTGTCATCGGCCGATCTTGCGAATGGCTGGGTCTATGGCAAGACACCCACAAGCGGAAGCAACATCCTGCTCAACGCCACGCCCTTCAACAAGCTGATCCTGGCGACCGGTGTGGACTTCGACTATGGCGACATCACACTCACGGACTCGCTCTACACCAGTCATTACGACGCCATTCCCCATGCGTGGCAGGCGGGCACGCAGACGACGCTGCTGCGCACCCAGCTGGTCAACATGAAGGCGGGAAACCATGTGGCCATCACCATTCCGCCCTCGCCCTACCGCTGCCCACCCGGCCCCTATGAGCGCGCCTGCGTGATCGCCGACTGGCTGCGGGTGAAGAAGCCTGGCTCCAAGCTCTATCTCTATGACCCCAAGCAGACGTCCGATGGGCGGCCACCGGTGGAGCCCAACAACTTTGGCAATGCGTTCGCCAACATTCACAAGAACCTCGTCTATGTCCAGAACGCCAAGCTGACGGCGGTCACGACCTCGTCCTCAGGCACGGCGAAGATGAAGACGCTGTCCTTCGTGCCAAACGTGGCGCAGGGAACGGCACCCAATCCCAAGGCGCTCATCGCCAACACCTCGGTGAAAGTGGAAGTGGCCAACGTTCTTCCAAAGATGACGGCGGGTGCCCTGGCGCGCAGCGTGCTACTTGCCGAGGGTGGCCTCGACGGCGATGGCCGCTGGGCGCTGGTGGACGAGAAGACCTACAAGTCTCCCGTCAGCAAGGTCTATGTCATCGGTGACGGGATCAAGTCGGCGAACCAGCCGAAGGCGGGGCATATCGGAAATCAGCAGGCAAAGGTCTGCGCCGATGCCATACTGAGAGAGTTCAGCAGCGTTGCCCTCTACGATACGCCGGTGACCAACTCAGCCTGCTTCACGCCCGTGACGACGTCTCTCAACAGCCAATATGGCGCCATGGCATCATGGCTTACGGCAACGTTCCGCTACGGACTTGATTCCAGCGACGGCGGTTACCGGATGCTGCCCGTGAGCACCAACATCGAGTCGCCGGGATCCGCGTCCAAGGATAATTTCGAGTCGATGGGCAAGTGGTTCACATCGCTCATGCAGGATGTTTATTCCTGACGCGGCATCGTCACCGGCCAAGGCATGATGCCACGGCTTGACCGTGGCATTCTTTTGGCCACCGCTTCCCCTTCTCCCGTTGCGGTACGCAATGGGAGAAGGTGGCCGAAGGCCGGATGAAGGTTGCATCGGCATGGCAAGATGTTTGGGAAATGCGACTCGCAATGAGAGGCCCTCATCCGCCCTTCGGGCACCTTCTCCCATCGCGTCGCGACGGGAGAAGGGACTCGTGATCTCACGAGAAGGTGGCCGAAGACCGGATGAGGGTTGCATCGGCGTGGCACGATGTTTGGGACATGCGACTCGCCGGGAGAGGCCCTCATCCGCCCTTCGGGCACCTTCTCCCATCGCGTCGCGACGGGAGAAGGGACTCGTGATCTCACGAGAAGATGGCCGAAGACCGGATCAGGGTTGCAACGGCGTGGCACGATGTTTGGGAAATGCGACTC
>NZ_JBIICB010000037.1:0-22104 GCF_044239095.1 Aestuariivirga sp.
CCTGTCGGGGACCTTCTCCCATTGCTACGCAACGGGAGAAGGGGAAGCCTGACATGATTATTCCCTTCTCCCGTCCGCAGGATGGGAGAAGGTGGCCGAAGGCCGGATGAGGGCCTCTTTCAACCGGCACGGCTCGCGGAGAGAGGCCCTCATCCCCCCTGTCGGGGACCTTCTGCCATTGCTTTGCAACGGGAGAAGGGGAAGCCTGACATGATTATTCCCGTCTCCCGTCCGCAGGATGGGAGAAGGTGGCCGAAGGCCGGATGAGGGCATCTTTCAGGCGGCAGGACTCGCCGACACCGGCCCTCATCCCCCCTGTCGGGGACCTTCTCCCATTGCTTTGCAACGGGAGAAGGGGAAGCCTGACATGATTATTCCCTTCTCCCGTCCGCAGGATGGGAGAAGGTGGCCGAAGGCCGGATGAGGGCCTCTGTCAACCGGCACGGTTCGCGGAGATAGGCCCTCATCCCCCCTTCGGGGACCTTCTCCCATCGCTTCGCGACGGGAGAAGGGGAAGCCTGACATGATTATTCCCTTCTCCCGTCCGCAGGATGGGAGAAGGTGGCCGAAGGCCGGATGAGGGCCTCTTTCAACCGGCACGGTTCGCGGAGAGAGGCCCTCATCCCCCCTTCGGGGACCTTCTCCCATTGCGTGCCGCAACGGGAGAAGGGGAAGGGGCATCAGGCTTTGAGCTTCGCCGCTTCCGCCGCCAGCTTTTCAATCCCCGCCCAATCCTTCGCCTCGATCAGCGTCTTCGGCGCCATCCACGATCCGCCCACCGTGATGACGTTCGGCAGCTTCAGATAACTCACCGCCTTCTCCGCCGTGATCCCGCCCGTCGGGCAGAAGCGGATCTGCGGCAAGGGCGACTGCAGCGATGACAGATAGGCCGTGCCGCCCGCAGGCTCCGCCGGGAAAAACTTCTGGATCGGATATCCCCATTCCAGCAGCGCCATGCATTCAGAGGCCGTAACACCACCGGGCAGCAGTGCGATGTCGTAATCCTCCGCCGCACCCAGCAGCCGGCCCGTGGAGCCCGGCGAAACCGCGAACTTGCACCCCAGCCTGTCGCTGTCGCGCAATTGCTCCGGCGTCAGCACCGTGCCGGAGCCGACGATGGCGCCTTCGACTTCGGCGATGATGGCGCGGATGCAGTCCATGGCCTTCGCCGTGCGCAGCGTGATTTCGAGGACGGGCAATCCGCCCTTCACCAGCGCGCGCGCCAGCGGCACGGCATCTTCGACATTCTCGATCACCATTACCGGCACGACCGGCGCCAGGGCTAGCGCTTCGGCCAGGCCCTTCTGGTATTCCTTCGTCATCATACCACCTCGAAGATGGACGCACCGGTATCGGCGCCGCCCGTGATGTTGCGGAAGGCCTGGAACAGCTCGCGCCCCGTGCCAAAATTGTTAGCCGAGAGATCGGCCGTCACCGCCTCGCGGCCCGAGAGATCGGCCAGCACCTCGAGCGTTCCGGCATTGGCGTCGAGCCGGATGATGTCGCCGTCGCGGATCTTGGCGATTGGCCCGCCATCGACGGCCTCCGGCGTGAGATGGATCGCAGCGGGCACCTTGCCCGAAGCGCCCGACATGCGCCCATCGGTAACGAGCGCCACCTTCAGGCCACGCTCCTGCAGCACGGCGAGCGGCGGTGTGAGCCGGTGAAGCTCCGGCATGCCATTGGCCTTAGGGCCCTGGAAGCGCACGACTGCAACCACATCGCTGTTGAGCGCCCCCGCCTTGAAGGCCGCCTGCAGCTCTTCCTGCGAATGAAACACCTTCGCAGGCGCCTCGATCACATGGCGGTCTGCCGGAATGGAAGACGTCTTGATGACGGAGGTGCCGAGGTTGCCGGTCAGCACATTGAGCCCGCCCGTCGGCTGGAAGGGCTTCGCAGCGCCACGCAGCACGGCTTCATCCTGCGAGGCCGCCACGGCATCGGCATAGACGAGTTCGCCATTCGCACCGAGCTTCGCTTCCTTTGTATAGCCCGAAAGCCCCGTGCCCATGATGCTCGAGACATCCTCATGCAGCAGGCCAGCGCCCAAGAGTTCGCGTATCAGGAAGCCCATGCCGCCCGCCGCGTTGAAGTGGTTCACATCCGCCTTGCCGTTCGGATAGATGCGCGTCATCAGCGGCACCACCTTCGAGAGTTCTGCAAGGTCGGTCCAGGTGAGCGAAATGCCCGCCGCCGCCGCCATGGCGATCAGATGCATGGTGTGGTTGGTGGAGCCGCCGGTGGCGAGCAGGCCAACGACACCGTTCACCACAGCCTTCTCGTCATAGATGCGGCCGATCGGCTGGTAGTCATTGCCCAGCGCCGTGATCGCCAGCGCGCGCCTCGCCGACTCCGCCGTGATCGCATCGCGCAGCGGCGTGTTGGGGTTGACGAAGGTCGAGCCCGGAAGATGCAGGCCCATGATCTCCATCAGCATCTGGTTGGAATTCGCCGTGCCGTAGAAGGTGCATGTGCCCGGGCCGTGGTAGGATTGTGCCTCGGCTTCCAGTAGCTGGTCGCGGCCCACTTTCCCTTCTGCATAGAGCTGGCGGATCTTCGCCTTCTCGTCATTGGGAAGCCCGCTCGTCATCGGCCCTGCGGGAATGAACACGGCGGGCAGATGCCCGAAGCTCAGCGCGCCGATGATGAGGCCCGGCACGATCTTGTCGCACACGCCCAAGTAAACCGCCGCATCGAACATCTGGTGCGACAGGGCAACGGCGGTCGACAGCGCAATCACGTCGCGTGAGAACAGCGAGAGCTCCATGCCCGTCTCGCCCTGGGTCACGCCATCGCACATGGCGGGCACACCACCCGCCACCTGCGCCGTGCCGCCCGCCGCGCGCGCGGCCTTGCGGATCAGTTCCGGATAGGTCTCGAAGGGCTGGTGCGCCGAGAGCATGTCGTTATAGGCGGTGACGATGGCGAGGTTGGGTGCCGCACCATTCCTGAGCGCGTTCTTGTCCTGCGTATTGCAGGCCGCGAAACCGTGGGCGATGTTGGCGCAGCCCAGCGCCTTGCGCTTAGGGGTATTGGCCACCGCCGCATCGATCTTGTCGAGGTAGCGCCGCCGTGCGCCCTTGCTGCGGGCGATTATTCTTTCAGTGACGGCGGAGACGGTCTCGGTCACGGACATGGCATCAACTCCTTCTCACGGGCACCAATAGAGGGTGACAGGGGCGGAACTGCGGAGAACCGCGCGCACCGGCATGTCTTCCTCCGGCCCCTCTTCCAGCGCCTTCTTCAGCACCTGCTTCTTTTCAGCGCCTTCGATGTGGAGCGCAAGGCGGCCTGCCTGTTCCAGCACCGGCAGCGTGAAGGTCAGGCGCGGTTCGCCCGCACCGGGCGCGGTGATTTCGATGATGCGCTGTTTCGACTCGGCATCGAGTGCTTCCGCCAGCCGGTCGCCGCCGGGGAAGAAGGAGGCGGTGTGGCCATCGCTGCCCATGCCCAGCACGGCTACATCGAAAGGTGCCGCGCGCGCCGCATCCGGATTGTTCACCAGCGGAATGAAGGTCGCCGCGGCGGCCTTGTCCTTCATCAGGTGCGTGCGCACGAGGCGGGCGTTGGATCGTTCGCTGGTCTCCGGCACCTGGCGTTCGTCAACAAGCGTCACGCTCACGCGCGACCATGGAATGTCGATGGCCGACAGCTTCTCGAAGAACAGCTTCGGCGTCGTGCCGCCGGAGACGGCCAGGCTGGCGCGGCCCTTGGCCTCGATGGCGCGCTCGAGTTCATCCGCCACGTCACGCGCCAGCGTTTCGGCCAGCGCCTCACGGGCATCGAAAATGCGTTCGGCTTCAATCAAGTTCCTGGTCCTCATACCATGTGCGGCCATCGCGCTCGATCAGCGCCACGGCGGCAGACGGTCCCCATGTGCCCGCGGTGTAGGGCTTCGGAATGTCACCCGTGGCACTCCACGCGTCGAGAATGGGGTCGATCCACTCCCACGCGGCTTCCACCTCGTCGCGCCGCATGAACAGCGCCTGGTTGCCGCGCACCACGTCCATCAGCAGGCGTTCATAGGCATCGGGATTGCGCACGTTGAAGGCGTCGGCGAAGCTCATGTCGAGCGGCACATAGGACAGCCGCATGCCGCCGGGGCCGGGGTCCTTGATCATCAGCCACAGCTTCACACCCTCGTCAGGCTGCAGCCGGATGACCAGCCGGTTGGGCGCGATCGGCCCCGCCTGCCCGTCGAACACCGAATGCGGAATGGGCTTGAAGGTCACCACGATCTCGGACACGCGGTTCGGCAACCGCTTGCCGGTGCGGAGGTAGAAGGGAACCCCGCTCCAGCGCCAATTGGCGATCTCGGCCTTGACGGCCACGAAGGTTTCAGTGCGCGAAGCACCGGAGCCCAGCTCCTCCAAATAGCCCTTCACCGCCCCGCCGCTGGCTGCACCCGCGCGGTACTGCCCGCGCACGGTGAGGTTCGCCACACTGTCGCCCGTCACCGGCTTCAGCGCCTTCAGAACCTTCAGCTTCTCGTCGCGCAGCGCGTTTGCCGCGGTGGAGGTCGGCGGCTCCATGGCAACAAGGCAGAGCAGCTGCAGCATGTGGTTCTGCACCATATCACGCAGCGCGCCCGCGGTGTCGTAGTAGCCGGCACGGCCCTCCACACCCAGCGTTTCGGCCACCGTGATCTGCACATGGTCGATATGGGCGGAGTTCCACACGGGTTCGAACAGGGCATTGGCGAAGCGCAGCGCCATCAGGTTCTGCACCGTCTCTTTGCCGAGATAGTGATCGATGCGGTAAACCTGCGGCTCGCTGACAACCTTCCCGATCGCGTCATTCAGCGCCTTGGCCGAAGCGCCGGACTTGCCCAGCGGCTTCTCGATCACCACGCGGGTGCGCGGCGTCACCAGGTGGTGGCTCCCCAGCTTGTCGCACAGCGGGCCGAACAGGTCCGGCCCCACGGCGAGGTAGAACACCCGCACACGGTCCGCCTCGGGCTTCAGGGCTTGGGCAAGGTCGGACCAGCCCGCGTCCTGCGCAGCATCCGCCGTCACATAGCTCAGGCGCGCAAGGAAGCGCGCCATCATCTCGGGCGGGCGTTCGTTCTCCGGCACATGGTCTTCGATCGCTTTTTGGGCGAAGGCGATGAAGTCATCATTGGTCAAGGAGCGGCGCGAGCAGCCGATGATGCGCGAGCCGGGCGGGATCTGCCCCTGCAGGTCGCGGTGGAACAGCGCGGGCAGAAGCTTGCGCTGCGAAAGGTCGCCCGTGGCGCCGAAGACCACCAGGTCAAACAGCTCCACCGGGATGATGCGCGGGGTCATGAATGTCTTTCCGCCAGTTTTGATGTACGCCACTCAGATAGCGGGTTTCCATTACGAGTCAATGAAGGCGGCAATACGTCAAGGCAAGTGATTTATTGCAATTTCCCCTGAGATGGCTCATAGTTGCTTAAAAATCAGATGCTTGGGAGGGCTGACCATGATTGTTTGCTGCGGCGAGGCGTTGATCGACTTCCTGCCCAGAAAAACGGCAGACGGAGCTGCCGCCTACCAGCCCTTCTGCGGCGGCTCGGTCTACAACACGGCCATCGCGCTCGGCCGGCTTGGCGTGCCGGTGGGGCTCTATACCGGCCTCTCCACCGATTTCTTCGGCGACATGCTGCGTGAGGGCCTTGCCGCCAGCAAGGTCAGCCTCAAATACACCAAGGCCTGGGACAAGCCCTCGACGCTGGCCTTCGTGAAGCTGACGGATGGCCACGCCCGCTATTCCTTTTTCGATGACAATTCGGCGGGCCGCATGCTGACGAAGCGCGACCTGCCGAAGCTGGAGCGCCAGGTCCAGGCCCTGCATTTCGGTTCCATCAGCCTGATCCCGGAGCCCGGCGGCGACACCCTCGAACAGCTGATGAAGCGCGAAGCCAAGGCCCGCGTCATCTCGCTTGACCCCAACATCCGCCCCGGCATGATCAAGGACCGCCGTGCCCACATGGCGCGCCTCACCCGCATGATCGCCATGGCCGACATCGTGAAGGTCTCGGACGAGGACGTGGCCTGGATGACCGGCAAGGACGACGCCAAGGCCGCCGCCCGCAAGTGGCTGAAGCTGGGCGCGAAACTGGTGATCGTCACCCGCGGGGCCAAGGGTGTCGAGGCCTTCACGGCCAGCTATTCCGTGAGCCGCCCGGCCGAAAAGGTGAAGGTGGCGGATACGGTGGGGGCAGGGGACACCTTCACGGCGGGCCTGCTCGCGGCCCTCCGCGCCATGAAGCTGCTCGACAAGACGAAGCTTGCGGGCTTGAGTGAGGCCAATCTGGCGACAGCACTTGGCTTTGCCGCGCGCGCCGCCGCCATGACCTGCTCGCGCCCTGGGGCGGATCCGCCCTGGGCCAAGGAACTCGCATAAGGAAGAGGTAAGCCATGCCGAACTGGACCCAACGCTTCTCCCTCGAAGGGCGCCGCGCACTCGTCACGGGTGCGACCAAGGGCATCGGCTACGAGACCTGCCGCGTGCTGGCCGATGCCGGTGCCGACATCGCCGCCGTTGGCCGCGACGAAGCGGGGCTGGCGGACATCAAGCGCGAGGTCGAGGCCATGGGGCGGCGCTGCGTCACCATCGCCGCCGACCTTGCCACCGTCGAGGGCCCGAAGCAGGCCGCGGCCCGAGCGCTCGAAGCCTTCGGCACCATCGACATTCTTGTCAACAATGCGGGTGTCACCACCCTCAAGTCCATCATCGACACGCCGGTGGATGACTGGGACTGGGTCAACAACGTCAATCTCCGCGCCCCCTATCTCCTCGCCCAGGCTCTGGTGCCCAACATGATCAGGCAGCGCATGGGCAAGGTTATCAACATCTCGTCCCAGTCGGGCGTCGTGGCGCTCGACGATCACGGCGCCTATGGCGCCTCCAAGGGCGGCCTGAACATGCTGACGCGCGTGATGACGGTCGAATGGGCCAAGCACAACATCCAGTCCAATTCCGTCTGCCCCACCGTGATCCTGACGCCGATGGGCGAGATGGTGTGGGGTGACCCCGCCAAGGGCGATCCGATGAAGGCCAAGATCCCCGCCGGCCGCTTCGGCCGCACGACGGAGGTGGCTGACCTCATCCTGTTCCTCGCCTCCTCTGCGTCAGACATGATCTGCGGCCAGACCATCCTGATCGACGGCGGCTTCACCGCGCAGTAAGGGCCGTCTGACTTGACATTGGCCGCCGCCCCGTCGAGGTGAGCGCCATGGACTTCCCCGTCGACCAGATCATTCCCCGCCTGTCGGACGCCTTGGGCAGTGGCCCCGCAGCCCTGCTCGTGGCCGAGCCGGGTGCCGGCAAGACGACGCGCGTGCCGCTGAAGCTGCTCGATCAAGCCTGGCTCAAGGGCCAGAAGATCGTGATGCTGGAGCCCCGCCGCCTCGCCGCCCGCAACGCCGCGCACCGCATGGCGGAAACGCTGGGCGAGGAGGTGGGCGAAACCGTCGGCTACACCGTCCGCCTCGAACGCCGCGTCTCGAACCGCACGCGCATCGAGGTGGTGACGGAAGGCATCCTCACCCGCAGGCTCCAGCAGGACCCGGAACTGGCAGGCACCGGCCTCGTCATTTTCGACGAGTTCCACGAACGCTCGCTCGATGCGGATCTGGGCCTCGCCCTCACGCTGGACATCCAGCGCGGGCTTCGCGACGATCTCAAGATCCTCGTCATGTCGGCCACGCTGGATGCCGCGCGCGTTGCGGCACACCTCGGCGATGCCCCCGTCATCGATGCGCCGGGCCGCGTATTCCCCGTGGAGACGCGCTACGGCGACAAGGCCCAGCGCCAGACCATCTCAGCCGATGCCCTTCGCGCCGTGCACCGTGCGCTGGACGAGACGGAAAAGAGCATCCTCGTCTTCCTCCCCGGCGAGGCTGAAATCCGCCGAACGGAAGACGCACTCAACGCTGCGGGCCTGCCGAGGAACACCGTGGTCCGCCCCCTCTACGGCGCCATGAGCTTCGCCGAGCAGGACGCCGCGATCAGGCCGTCGCCCGTAGGCGAGCGCAAGGTGGTGCTGGCCACCACCATCGCCGAAACCAGCCTCACCATCGACGGCATTGGCGCTGTCATCGACACCGGCTTCAAACGTGTGCCCCGCTTCGACCCGGCTTCGGGCATGACGGCGCTCGAAACCGTGCGCGTGTCATTGGCCTCCGCCGACCAGCGCCGCGGCCGCGCCGGCCGTCTGGGCCCCGGCATCGGCTACCGCCTGTGGCCTGAAGCCGAAACGCGCGCACTCAAACCCCATGACGAGCCGGAAATCTTCGTCGCCGACCTGGCACCCCTCGTGCTGGAACTCGCCGCCTGGGGCGTCACCGAACCGAAATCGCTCCCCTGGCTCGATCCGCCGCCAGCTGCTCCTTACGCGCAGGCGCAGGACCTGCTGAAGCGCCTCGAAGCGCTGGATGCCGAGAACAAGATCACCCCCATGGGCAAGCAGATGGTGCGCCTGCCGCTCCACCCGCGCCTCGCCCACATGGTGGTGAAGGGCCGGAGCGCGCTCGCCGCCGATCTCGCCGCCATGCTCTCGGAGCGTGACGGCCTGCCGCGTGACGTGGGCGTCGACATCACCGCGCGCCTCTCGCATCTGCGCGGCGGGGCGCGTGACCGCATCCGCCAGACGGCAAAGCAGATCCGCCAGATCGCCGGAATCGCCGCCGATGAGGACAGCGGCATCAGCCCCGGAGCCCTCATCGCCTTCGCCTTCCCGGACCGCATCGCCCAGCGCCGCGGCGGCGACCGGCGCTACCGCCTGTCGGGCGGCGGCGGCGCGGTTCTGCCGGAGCATGACGCGCTGGTGACGCAGGACTTCCTCGCCGTGGCCACCACCGACGGTGCGGCGGGCGACCAGAAAATATTCCTCGCAGCACCTTTGTCGCTGAAGGAGATCGAGGAGCATTTCAAGCACCAGATCGAATCGCGTGACGGCGTCTTCTGGGACAGCCGCACCAGGGCCGTCAGCGCCTCCAAGTCCCGCCGCCTCGGCGCGCTGGTGCTGGAGGAGAAGCCCTCCACCAACGCCGACCCCACACTCATCGCGGAAGCGATGACCGAGGGCGTGCGCGAGATGGGCCTCGCCTGCCTTCCATGGACGGAGGGCTCGAAAATCCTCCGCGCCCGCGCCATGTTCCTCCGCCGCCTCTTTCCCGAAGAGGGCTGGCCGGATCTCTCGGATGAAGCGTTGCTGGCCAACCTCTCAGAATGGCTCACCCCCTATCTCGCCGGCATCAGCCGCAAGGCCCATCTCGACCGGCTGGACATGCACCAGATCATCCAGTCGATGATCCCGCATGAACTGGCCCGCAAGATGGACCGCCTCGCCCCCGTCCGCATCGAGGTGCCCTCAGGCGCCGACGTCCGCATCGACTATGAGACCGAGGGTGACCCCGTCCTGCGCGTGCGCCTGCAGGAAATGTTCGGCCTCGCCCGCACCCCGGCCATCGCCGAGGGCCGCAGCCCCTTGCGCATCGAACTCCTCTCACCCGCGGGCCGCCCGCTCGCCGTCACCCAGTCCCTCGAAACCTTCTGGACCAATGGCTATCCTTCCGTCCGCTCCGACATGCGCGGCCGCTACCCCAAGCACGCCTGGCCGGAAGACCCGCTCAACGCCGCACCCGTGAAGCCGCGGCGGCTGAGATAATCCCGTCGCGGCACGCCTGTCACCGCGAGTCCCGATGCTGAACCAGGCCCTCATCCGGCCTTCGGCCACCTTCTCCCATCCTTCGGACGGGAGAAGGGAACCCTCACCACGATTCCCTTCTCCCGTCGCAACGCGATGGGAGAAGGTGCCCGAAGGGCGGATGAGGGCCTCTCACCGCGAGTCCGGCCTCATAAGAAAATCTTAACCATACCCTGCAGACTCTGCACGCGACTCGCCCTATCCCTCCGCCATGCTCGACACAGAGTCATTCCGGCATCTCGCCCTCGCCAACCCCGCCAACCGCCAGCTCCTGGCCGCACTGGCGGAACTCAACATTCCGCAATGCCACCTCACCGCCGGCTGCCTGTTCCAGGCCGTGTGGAATGTCCTCTCGGGCCGCCCCGCGGCGGAGAACATCAAGGATTATGACGTTTTCTACTTCGATGGCGGCGACCTGTCCTGGGAGGCGGAGGATGCCATCATTCGCCGCGTGGCCCCCATCGCGGAGCGTCTCGGCCTCCCCGTCGAGGTTAAGAACCAGGCCCGGGTCCACCTCTGGTACAATGCGCGCTTCGGCACGGATTATCCGCAGCTCCACTCGGCGCGGGATGGCATTTCGCGCTATCTCGTGCGCTGCACCTGTGTCGGCATCGACGCCTCCACGGGAGAGGTCTTTGCACCCGATGGCTTTGCCGATCTTGAAGCAGGCCTCCTGCGCATTAACCCGCTCATGCCGCAACCCGGCAAGTGGCAGGCCAAGGCCGAAACCTACCGCACCAGATGGCCATGGTTGCAGATCATTGAAGAGTGAAGGCAGCCAGGTACTGCCGCTTGAAAGAGCCCTCATCCGGCCTGCCGGCCACCTTCTCCCATCCCTTCGGGACGGGAGAAGGGAAACCTCACCACGAGTCCCTTCTCCCGTCCGCAGGATGGGGGAAGGTGCCCGAAGGGCGGATGAGGGCCTCTCGCCGCGAGTCCAACCCGTTGTTGACTTTATTCCTACATTGTGCTACCGCTCCCATCAGGCTGTTCCATAGGAGGGGGACGATTGTCGACAGCGTCTCGCAATTGCGGATCAGCCCGCGGCACCTGCGCCGGAGGAGGAAGCGCAACCTCCGTCCCGGGCGCGAAGGGCGGGACCCGGGGGCATTACGACCCCCGCGCCGAGAGGCAGTCACTGCGCCCCAAGGGGGCGGAAAACAAGCGCCTTCCCTTAGCGACAAACGCCGCGCCGGCCAGCCGGGCGCCTCGCGCCCTTTCTTTTCGATCAATTGGATTGCGTGAGCCCCGGCTCCGGCATTCCCCTCCACCTTTTTTCGCCATGCCACCCTGAGGAACCGGTCCTCCAGCCTGCGGCGTCAGCCACCCCCTTCGCCCCACCCGGGGCGGAGGGCCCGCGCCTGCGACCCGGCGAAGCTTGACCTTGCAAACTCCCGATGCCAAACACCCCGGCAATCATGATCGATACCGCTCACATCCGCAATTTCTCCATCATCGCCCACATCGACCACGGCAAGTCGACGCTGGCCGACCGCCTGATCCAGCTCTGCGGCGCCGTCGCCGACCGTGACATGGTCAACCAGATCCTCGACTCGATGGACATCGAGCGCGAGCGCGGCATCACCATCAAGGCCAACACCGTCCGCCTCGACTACACGGCGAAAAACGGTGAGAAATACGTGCTGAACCTCATCGACACGCCGGGCCATGTGGACTTCGCCTATGAAGTCTCCCGCTCGCTCGCCGCCTGCGAGGGCTCACTCCTCGTGGTCGACGCCTCGCAGGGGGTGGAGGCCCAGACGCTCGCCAACGTCTACCAGGCCATCAACAACAACCACGAAATCGTGCCCGTCCTCAACAAGGTGGACCTGCCGGCGGCCGACGCCGACCGCGTGCGCCAGCAGATCGAGGACGTGATCGGCATTGATGCCTCGGACGCCATCCCCATCTCCGCCAAGACCGGCGTGGGCGTTCCGGATGTGCTCGAGGCCATCGTCCATCGCCTGCCGCCGCCCAAGGGCGACCGCAATGCGCCCCTGAAGGCGCTGCTGGTCGACAGCTGGTATGATTCCTACCTCGGCGTCGTCGTGCTGGTGCGCATCATTGATGGCGTGCTGAAGAAGGGCATGAAGGTGCGGCTGATGTCCACCAATGCCGTCTACCAGCTGGAGCGCGTCGGCGTGTCGCGGCCCAAGAAGGAAACCGTTGACGAGCTCGGCCCCGGCGAGATCGGCTTCTTCACGGCCTCGATCAAGCAGGTGGCAGACACCCGCGTCGGCGATACGATCGTCGACGAGAAGAACATGACGGCCTCCCAGCTGCCGGGTTTCCGCCCGGCGCAGTCGGTGGTCTTCGCGGGCTTCTTCCCCGTTGACGCCGCCCGCTTCGAGGAGCTGCGCGAGGCGATGGGCAGGCTCCGCCTGAACGATGCAAGCTTCTCCTATGACATGGAGACTTCCGCCGCCCTCGGCTTCGGCTTCCGCTGCGGCTTCCTGGGTCTGCTGCATCTCGAAATCGTCCGTGAACGGATCGAGCGCGAGTTCAACGTCGATATCATCACCACAGCGCCCTCCGTCATCTACAAGGTCAACCTGCGTGAAGGCACGCACATCGACCTGCACAATCCGGCGGACCTGCCCGACCAGACGCTCATCGAATCGATCGAGGAGCCGTGGATCGAAGCGACGATTCTGGTTCCCGACGACTATCTCGGCTCCATCCTCAAGCTCTGCGAGGACCGGCGCGGCCGCCAGAAGCAGCTGACCTATGCGGGCTCGCGCGCCATGGTGGTCTATGAGCTGCCGCTGAACGAGGTGGTGTTCGATTTCTACGACCGTCTCAAGTCCGTCTCCCGCGGCTATGCGTCCTTCGACTACAAGATGATCGGCTATGAGGAGGGCGATCTCGTCCGCCTCGGCATTCTGGTGAACGCCGAGGCCGTCGATGCGCTGGCCATGATCGTGCACCGTGCGCGTGCCGAACAGCGCGGCCGCGTGATGTGCGAGAAGCTGAAGGAGCTGATCCCGCGCCACATGTTCCAGATCCCCATCCAGGCGGCGATCGGCGGCAAGATCGTGGCGCGCGAGACTTTGTCTGCCCTGCGCAAGGACGTGACGAGCAAGTGCTACGGCGGCGACATCAGCCGCAAGCGCAAGCTTCTGGACAAGCAGAAGGAAGGCAAGAAGAAGATGCGGCAGTTCGGCAAGGTCGAAATTCCGCAGGAGGCCTTCATCTCCGCCCTCAAGATGGACGAGAACTGAGGCGCCCGGGCTCTTCCTCGCCCCCACGCATGTGGGGGAGAGGAATGTGAAAGGGTGATGGCCTGATCCGTTTCCGCGCTGGACCGTAGTTTGGAATAGTTCTAAACTGCCTCCTGATTGATGGGATTGACCTGCCGTGAAGAGCTTCTCGGACCTCACCGAACAGGAACTCCTCGCCTTGGCGATTTCCAGCGAGGATGACGACGCCCGTGCCTATGCGGGCTTCGCCCATTCCCTGATGGATACTTACCCGGCTTCCGCCAAGGTCTTCATGGAGATGGCGGAGGAGGAGCATGAGCACCGCCGCTGGCTGACTGACCTCTATGCCAGGAAGTTTGGCGACTACATCCCCCTGATCCGCCGCTCGGACATCAATGGCTTCGTGCGCCACAAGCCGGCCTGGACCATCGGCAAGATGAACATCGAGGAGATGCGCGAGCGCGCCGAGGTGATCGAGCTCGAGAACTACCGCTTCTACAAGCAGGCCGCCGAACGCTCGCAGGATGCGCAAGTGAAGAAGCTCCTGCTGGAGCTGGCCGAAGCCGAGAAGGGCCATGAGTCGATCGCGGTCAAGCTCGGCCTCACCCATCTGACGGCTGACGCCAAGATCGAGGAGGGCGAGGCCAAGCGCCGGCTGTTCCTGTTGCAGGTCATCCAGCCGGGCCTCGTGGGCCTCATGGATGGTTCGGTCTCCACGCTTGCCCCGCTCTTCGCCGCAGCCTTCGCCACCGGCAGCACCTGGGAAACCTTCCTCGTCGGCACTGCGGCCTCGGTCGGTGCGGGCATTTCCATGGGCCTCGCAGAAGGACTGTCAGATGATGGCAAGCTGACGGGCCGCGGCCATCCGCTGATCCGCGGGCTGGCCGCCGGCATCATGACGACGGTTGGCGGCATGGGCCACGCGCTGCCCTATCTCATCCCCGATTTCCAGCTCGCCACCATGATCGCCATCGTGGTCGTGTTCTTCGAGCTCTGGGCCATCTCCTGGATCCGCTACAAATACATGGACACGCCCTTCCTCAAGGCGGCCTTCCAGATCGCGGTGGGAGGCTTCCTGGTCTTCCTCACCGGCATGCTGATCGGCAGCGCTTGAACTCGGATGCGGCGCGGCGTCCATATCATCCTCTATGCGCTGTTCGGGCCGGACGAGGCGCTGGACCGGCAGGCCATGCGAAGGCAGGTGGACCTCAGCCTTAATGCGGAGATCGCAGGCATCGCCGCGCTGGGCCTTGCCACCGAGGTGGCCAAGCTCAGCTTCGCCGAGCGCTGCAAGGTGATGGACTGGGTGGCGGAGGATGTGGCGGGCCGCACGGCACTGGGCTTCACCATCTATGGCCAGTCGGTGGCCGAGCAGGTGGCCATGGTGCGCCACGCCGAGCGCTGCGGGGCAGGGTGGCTCGTGCTGCAGCCGCCGCAGGTCGGGACCTATCCTGCCGAGGAATACCTCTCCTTCTTCAGCCGCGTGATGGGTGAGACGGCGCTTCCCTGCGCCATCCAGAATGCCCCGCAATATCTGGGCCGCGGCCTTTCGGACGATGACATCGGCAGGCTCAGGCAGCGCCACGCCAATTTCTCGCTCATCAAGGCGGAGGCGACGGCGGACGATGCCGCACGCCTCAAGACCATGGCGGGCCCCGATTTCATGGTCTTCAACGGCCGTGGCGGGCTCGACATGGTCTCATGTCTTGACGCTGGCTGCGACGGGTTCCTGCTGGCGCCCGATGTCGCCGACCTCAGCGCGAGAGTGATGCGGCTCTATGACCAGGGGCGGCGTGAGGAGGCACTGGCGCTTCACCACGAAGTGCTCCCCGCCATCACCTTCATCATGCGCTCGCTCGAACATCTCATCTGCTACGGAAAGCGCGTCTTCGCCGCACGTGCCGGGCTAGAGGTCTTCGATCGCGCCCCCGCGCTCAGGCCTGAGGCGCACGATCTCGCGATATGTGATGCGCTGGCACGGAGGTTCGGTGCCTTTCCCGTGGCTCAGGACGGGGCGAGGGTGCCGTAGGCCGCGCGGATGTCGCGCTCGGCGTCGTCGATCAGCTTGCTCATCGCCTCGGCAGCGCCCTTGGCGTCGCCACTGCCGACGCAGGCGAGAATATTCGCATGGAGTGTCACCATCTCCTCGAGCGAGTGGCCGCGCAGCGCGCGGCCCCGGCGGCTGGCGTAGAAGCTTTCGCGCAGCGGAAGCGCCATGCCCTCGAACAGATAGGATAGAACGCGGTTGCCGCTGGCCAGCGCCAGCGCCTCGTGAAAATCAGCGTCAGCCTGATGGAACCGGATCTCGGCCCCGTCCTCTCCGTCACGCAGTTCGGCGGCTGCCGCCGACATCCGCTCAAGTGCCGATTCGGCAGCGGTGATGCCGGCACGGCTCGCCCGCTGCGCTGCCATGGTCACCGACTGGATCTCCAGCGAGCGCCGCACCTGGATGAGGTCGAACAGGCAGCGCGGGTCTGACTTGATGAGCGAGGACAGGAACTCGCCGAACACCGAGCCGTCTGGCTGGCGCACAATGGCGCGCCGTCCGCGCCCCACATCCAGCAGGCCGCGGCCCGCCAGCATCTTGACCGCCTCGCGCATGGTGACACGGCTGACGCCATAGCGTTCCGCCAGTTCGGCCTCGCTTGGCAGCCGCATGCCGGGCGAGAGTGTGCTCAGCACATGCTCCGTCAGCTTGTCCGCGACGATCACGGAGGCGGGGCGGAGGGCGGTGTCATGCGCGTGCAGCATGGAGAAAACATATATGACAACTTTGCTGCGTGGCAACATGCTTCTGCACAGGCGCTGCCAAAGGGCAGGACTGCGTGGGAAACGGCTTTACACAGTTGTATGATTACTCTAGCCTTTGTTTGGCGTGCTACGCGCGCAGACCGGCATACAAGCCGGCAAACAAACGAGTCCCAGGGAGGATCAGATGAAGCAGAAATTTACGCGGTTTGCCGCTCTGACGGCGGCCACTGTCGGGCTGTCGCTTGCCGCTGTTTCCGGCGCCAGCGCAAATGAGCCTACGGCGAAGTGGTGTTCTGGCGTCAAGATCGCGGCTTTCCCCGGCGGGCCGCAGGGTGGCGTGTTCGCCAACAACGTCTATAACGGCTTCCGCCAGGCTGAGGCGGATCTCGGGCCCGAAGTTACCTACTATTTCTCGGACTGGGATCCGAACAAGATGCTCCAGCAGATCCAGCAGGCTGTCGCCACCAAGGTGGATGGCATCGCCACCTATGGCTTTGCGGGCGAGCCGGCCACCGGCCCGATCGTCGAGCAGGCCTTCGCGCAGGGAACGATCTTCACCACCCTCAACACGTCCCTGCCTGAGAGCCAGAAGAAATTCTCCGCCAATGGCTTCGGCTATGTGGGTGCTCCCAACTATGCCGCAGGCTTTGCGCTCGCCAGCGAGGCTGCCAAGCGTAGCAACCTGCAGGCTGGCGACAGCGTCTTCGTTTGGGGCCTGAAGGGCCAGGGCGGCGACCGCGGCCAGCGCACCGTGGGCGTGATCGAGGCCTTCGAGAAGGCCGGCGCCAAGGTCATCTACCAGGAGATCGATTCGGCCACGAATGCTGATCCCAACGCCGGCACGGCCACCTTCGTCGGCGTCATGGGTGCAAATCCGGGCGTCAAGATCGTGGTGACGGACCATGGCGGCCTGACCTCGAACGTCGGCGTCTACGCCAAGGCAGCCTCGCTCACGCCGGGCCAGGTCTATTTCGCCGGCTTCGACATGTCTCCCAACACCGCCCAGGCGGTGAAGGAAGGCTTCCAGAACCTGGTGATCGACCAGCAGCCCTTCCTCCAGGGCTACATCCCGATCCTCAACATCTGCCTCACCAAGAAGTTCGGGTTCTCGGGCCTCGACATCAACACCGCGGGCGCCTTCGTCGACTCGACGAATGTCGATGCGGTCGCACCGCTCGCGGCCGTCGAAATCCGCTGATACGCGACAGGCGGCCCCGGGGGTCCGGGGCCGCCGCCATACACCTTCATTCCGACGAGGCAGCATGTCCCAGGCGAACAATGGCGCCGGCAGTGCCGCGCCAGTGATCGAGCTTCGCAACGTGTCGAAGACGTTCGGCGAGGTGCGGTCGCTTTCAGGCATCAATTTCGCGGTCCATCCCGGTGAGATCGTCGGCCTTCTGGGCGACAATGGCGCGGGCAAGTCCACGCTGGTCAAGACCGTGATGGGCTTCCACCGGCCCGATCCCGGAGGCGAGATTTTCTTCAAGGGCAGCCGCATCGACGACTGGTCGGTGGCGCGTGCCCGCGGCCTCGGCATCGAGACCGTCTACCAGGAACGCGCGCTCTGTGAGAAGCAGCCGATCTGGCGCAACATGTTCATGGGGCGCGAGCTGCGCACCAAGTGGGGGCTTCTCGACGTCGAGAGGATGCGCGCGGAATCGGCACGGCTGATGAGCGAGCACATGGGCTTCACCTCTGCCGCCGTTCACCCTGACAATGTGGTGACCACCATGTCGGGCGGCGAGAAGCAGGGCGTTGCCATCACCCGGGCTCTCTACTTCGACGCCGAACTCGTGATCCTGGACGAGCCGACAATGGGCCTGTCACTGACCGAGACGAAGAAGACGCTCGACTTCGTCAGCAACATCAAGAAGGCTGGAAAGTCGGCGATCTTCATCGACCACAACATCTTCCATGTCTATCCCGTCGTCGACCGGCTCTACGTGCTCGACCGCGGCAAGGTCGCCGGCGTCTATGACAAGACGCAGATCACGATGGAAGAACTGATCGACCGGCTTTACCGCGTGGCCCGCACGGGAACACTCAGCTGAGGGGACATCATGTCGACTGAAACAGCGAAGGCAAAACCGGCTGACAACCGCGTGGCTCCGCCCTCATGGCTGCGGCGCTACGGCTCGCAGCTCGGCATCATCGGGGTGGGTCTGGCCATGTGGCTGGGCTTCGTGCTCGCGGCGCCCGCCGTGTTCACCAACGTCGACATCTACAAGGCCTTCGCGCAGACGACGCCGCAATTCGGCATCATTGCGCTGGCGCTGACCTTCGTCGTCATCACGGGGGAGATCGATCTTTCCTTTCCCTCCATCATGGCGCTGGGCACGGCGTCCTTCTGCCTTCTCGTCCAGGCGGGGGTGCCCTGGCCCATGGCGCTGACGGGCGCCTTTGTCGTCGGCGCCATTTGCGGCTGGATCAACGGCACGCTGGTTGCCAGGCTCAACATCCCCTCTCTCGTCATCACCATCGGCACCTCGTTCCTGTTCAGGGGCCTTGAACTCGTCCTGATGAACGGCACCGGCGTGCCGCTGACCGCGGACCAGTATCCCGCACTCCATGCGATCTTCCGCGAACCCGTCTTCGGCGTTCCTGTCCAGACGCTGTGGATGATCGCGGTCGCGATCGTGCTCTGGGTGCTGCTCAACCGCACGCGCTTCGGCGCCCACGTCTTCCTCGTCGGCGACAACCCGACCAGCGCGCGCCTGATGGGTGTGGATGTGGTGAGCGTCAAGACGCGGGCCTTCATGCTCGTTGGCGTGGTGGCCGTGCTGGCGGGCGTCATGACCTCCGTCTATGGCTACTATTTCTGGCCGACGCTGGGCGACGGCTTCCTGCTCAACACCATCGCGTCGGTCTTCCTCGGCGGCACATCCGTGTTCGGCGGGACGGGCTCGATCGTCGGCTCCTTCGTGGCGTCCTACATTATCGGCGCGATCAACGCGGGCATCGTCTCGGCGGGCATCAACGCATTCTATACGCAGCTTTGCTTCGGCCTCGTCATCGTGCTGTCGGTGGTGCTGCAGACGGTGATCGAGCGCCGCATCCGCCGCCAGTCGCTCACCGGGCGCTGAGGGCAGGCCGCATGAAGATCACGGCCATCAAGAGTTTCGTGGTCAACGCGAGGCTCCGTAACTGGATATTCGTACGGGTCGAGACGGACGTGCCCGGTCTCTATGGCTTGGGCGAGGCGACGCTCGAATTCCAGACGCGCGCAGTAGCGGGCGCCATCGACGACCTGGCGCTGCTCATCCGCGGCAATGACCCGCTTAACATCGAGCATCTCTGGCAGGTCATGTTCCGCCATCCATTCTTCAAGGGTGGCATCGTGACCATGTCGGCGCTGTCCGGCATCGACCAGGCGCTGCATGACATCAAGGCGAAACATCTGGGAATCCCGCTGTGGCAACTCCTCGGCGGCCTCTGCCGCACGCGCCTGCGGATGTACGATCATCTGGGCGGCGGCAACTCCGATGCGGTTTACAACTCCGCCGTAGCGGATGACTTCCGTGACAGGGCGGCGCAGTCGCGCGCTGATGGCTTCACGGCGGTGAAGATCCTGGCCGTCGGCAGGACTGCGCCTCTCGACGGGCTCGGCGCGCTGAAGGAGGCCGAAGAACTGATGGCCGCAGCGCGCGAGGGCGGCGGCGAGGACATGGACATCATGGTCGATCTTCATGGCCGCACCACCGCCGCCATGGCGATCCAGTATGCCAAGGTGCTCGAGCCATACCGGCCGTTCTTCATCGAGGAACCCTGCCAGCCTGAGGACTGGAAAGGTACGGCGCGCGTCGCCCGTTCGACCCCGGTACCGATCGCCGCCGGCGAGCGCCTCGTTCACCGCCACGAGTTCCTGCACCTGCTGCAATCCGAGGCGATTGCTGTGGCCCAGCCCGACGTATGCCACGCCGGCGGCCTCACCGAAGTGAGGCGGATCGCGGCGCTCTGCGATACCTTCGGGGTCTCGATGGCGCCGCACAATCCGCTGGGGCCCATCGCCACCATGGTCAACATTCACTTAGGCTTTGCGACGCCGAACTTCCTGATTCAGGAAGTGATGCGGTCGGACGTGCCCTGGCGTGATGAGGTCATTTCCGGCGTTTCGCCGATCGTCGGCGGTTATGTGGAGCCGTCGCAGGCGCCCGGCATCGGCGTCGAGATCAACTTCGATGCCGCGAAGAAATACACCTTTGCCGAGGTGCAGCCCATACAGTGGTACCAGCACGACGGCAGCGTCGCGGACTGGTGAGGGGAAATGGGGCGCCTCGTCAATCATCACGTGCTGGTCACGGGGGGCAGCCGTGGCATCGGCGCCGCCGTCGTGGAAAAGGCGCTCTCCGAGGGTGCGTGCGTCTCGATCATCGATATCGAGGCCGCGGCGGGTGAAGCGCTGGTGGCATCGCTCGCCGCCGGCAGGTGCCACTTCGGCGAGGGCAGCGTGTGTGCCGCCAGCGACATCGCCCGCGTTCATGCGGAGGCCGTGAAGCGCTTCGGTCCCGTCACCGGGCTCGTCAACAATGCCGGCCGCAACTCCTATGCCGATGCCGTCACCATGACGGAAGAAGACTGGGATGACGTGTTCAGCGTCGATCTCAAGGCGGCATGGCTGGTGGCGCGCCAGGTTCTGCCCGGCATGATCGAAATGAAGCGCGGCAGCATCGTGAACATCTCGTCGATCCATGCCAACATGACCTATCCAGGATTTTTTCCCTATGCGGCCGCCAAGTCCGGGCTGGTAGGCCTGACCCGCTCACTGGCGCTCGACATGGGCAAGCACCAGATCAGGGTGAATGCCCTCTCGCCCGGCTATACCGAGACCGCCCTGGTGAAGGAGTTCTTCGGCCAGAACGAACCGGGCCTGCGCCAGAAGGTGCTCGACGTGCATCCGCTGGGCCGGATGGGCAGCCCGGCGGAAATCGCCAATTGCGTGGCCTTTCTGCTCTCGGATGAGGCCTCCTTCGTCACCGGCGCGAACTGGCTTGCCGATGGCGGCTTGAGCGCCCGCTTCGCAGGATAGCTGCGGAGGCGTCAGCTGGCCGAAAACAGTCGCTCCCAGCCCGCTTTCGCGATATGCGGGCTGCATGACGCCTGCCGGTGAATTCGAAATCTTCCTGATGGCCCCGCCCGGTCTTGAAAAGGAACTCTGCGAGGAGGCGCGTGAGCGCGGCTTCCGGAACCCGAAACAGATCCTCGGCGGCGTGACGGTGACGGGCGGCTGGACCGAGGTCTGGCGCGCCAATCTCGAGCTTCGCGGCTGTGGCCGGGTGTTGGCGCGCATCGGCTCCTTCCGGGCGATGCATCTGGCGCAACTTGACAAGCGGGCGCGCAAGTTCCCCTGGGCTGACGTCCTCAGAAAGGATGTGCCCGTCCATGTCGAGGCGAGCTGCACGCGCTCGCGCATCTATCACTCGGAAGCCGCGGCACAGCGTATCGGCCGGGCAATTGCCGAGGAGTTCGGCTCGCCTCTCGACAAGAATGCCGGCCTCGTTATCAAGGCGCGTATCGAGGATGATCTCTGCACCATCAGCATCGACACCTCGGGCCAGTCGCTGCACAAGCGCGGCCACAAGGAGGCGATTGGCAAGGCGCCGATGCGCGAGACGCTGGCCGCGCTGTTCCTGCGGCGCTGCGGGTTCAACGGGGCAGAGCCCGTGGTCGATCCAATGTGCGGTTCCGGCACCTTCGTGATCGAGGCGGCCGAAATCGCCGCCGGCCTCAATCCGGGGCGCTCGCGCGGTTTTGCCTTCGAGCTGCTTGCAGGCTTCGACGCTGGAGCGTGGGAAAACATGCGCAGCAAGGCCAAACCGCTCGTTCCCGGCCACGCGTTCTTCGGCAGTGACCGCGATGCAGGGGCCATCCGCATGGCAAAGGACAATGCCCAACGCGCCGGCGTTGCCGGCCTGACCGTGTTCCGGCAGCAATCGGTCAGCGATCTTCAGCCGCCGGACGGGCCGCCGGGCCTTGTGATCGTCAATCCGCCCTATGGCACCCGCATCGGTGACCGCAAGCCGCTGCATGCGCTCCACGGCGCTCTGGGCCAGACACTTCTCGGGCGCTTCGGCGGCTGGCGCGTGGGGCTCATCACCACGGAAGCGTCACTGGCGAAGTCGACCGGATTGCCACTTGCCCCCTCGGGCGCCCCGGTGCTGCATGGCGGGCTGCGGGTGATGCTGTACCAGACCGGCAAGCTTCCCTGATCCAACCCGCCGTGCGGATCATGCTCTAGTTAGCCCGCTTGGGTGCAAAGGCCTGCACCATCTGCCTGGCCTGGTTCACCTGCTCGGGCGTCATGGTCTTTGCCACCTCGTCCCGGTAGACGGCGGCATTGTCGAAGCCCGGCTCGGCGGAGCAGAGGTCAAACCACATATAGGCGGCGATCGGGTCTGCCTTCACGCCGCGGCCCTTCCAGTAGCCGATGCCCGCTTCATACTGTGCCTGGGGTTCGCCCTGGTTTGCCGCCATCAGCAGCCA
>NZ_JBIICB010000279.1:0-5536 GCF_044239095.1 Aestuariivirga sp.
GCCATCAACCGCTTCATCCGCGAATACAACGCCTCCAGTCCCAAACCCTTCGCATGGAAAGCCAACCCTGGCGATATCATCGCAGCTCGGAACCGTGGGTTCCAAACGTTGGAGTCAATCCACTAGAATGGCCCGTGCCTATGCCTCAATCATCCTGAAGGCCCCGGTTGAGACCGTGTGGTCCCTCGTGCGTGACTTCAACGGTCTGCCGAACTGGACGGCGGTGGTGAAATCCAAGATCGAGAACGGCCTTGATTCGGATGTCGTGGGCTGTGTGCGGTCCTTCCATCTCGCCAATGGCGCGCATGTACGCGAGCGGCTCCTGATGCTGGATGATGCGCGCCATTGCTTCACCTATAATTTCGAGAAACCGGCCTTTCCGGTGAAAAACTATCTCGCAACACTCCGGCTCTACCCCGTGACCCATACGGACCAGACCTTCGCCGAATGGGAAGCCACTTTCGACGAAGCGCCCGGCGATGAAGGCAAGTATGTGAAGATCGTCTCCAACGATGTCTTCGCCGCCAACTTCAAGTCGCTCGCCGCGCTGATCGCCAGGACGAAGCCCGCGACGCCCGCAGGTGCGGTGCGCTGGAAGGCGTGGGCGCCCAACAAGGTGTGGACCTCGCGCGTCATCAAGGGGCCGGTGGACGAGGTGTGGACGGTGATGCGTGATTTCGCCGGCATGGGCGGCTGGCATGAGGAAATCACCAAGATGCAGATGCTGAAGCGCCAGCGCGCCGACAAGGTTGGCGGCATCCGCGACTTCTATTTCGGCGCGGGGCACCTGCATGAGGAACTCCTGCACCTGTGCGACATCACGCGGAGCTTTTCCTACCGAATCACCAAATGCGACATCCCGTGGATGAACTACGTGTCAGGTCCCCGGTTGTGGCCGGTGACGGCGGACAACAGCACTTTCGGCGTCTGGACCGGCGACTGGGTGGCCAGCCCGCAGGATGACCTGACGCTGATCCCCAACACCGAGCAGAACGTCTACCAGCGTGCATTTGCAACGGTGGAGCGGAATTATTTCGGGAAGAAGAGGAAGGGGTAGCAATTGACGTCATCCCGGCGAAGGCCGGGAACCAGCTTCCTTGTGGCCGCCAAAGCTGGACCCCGGCCTTCGCCGGGGTGACGCAAACTTGGGGTGGCTAGCGCGCGTTGCGACCAGGTGGACTCACCTGGTCGAAAAGAACTCGCGCAAGATCATGCTCAATCAGTATGGAACACGTCCTCCATCTCCGCCCACCATTCCCCTTCCTTCCGTGTCTCAAAGGGAACCTGCATGGGGTCGGTGATGATCCACCATTCCTTCATGCGCGGGGCCTCCGCCATCTTCTTCATGTCGGCGTCGAAGTCCGTGCCGTGATATTCCCAATAGGCAAAGAGCAGGTTTTCCGGCTCCTTGAGGAAAATCGTGTAGTTGCGGATGTTGCTGTCGCGGATGGCCTTGAGCACCTCGGGCCAGACGGCGGCGTGGATGCGCTTGTACTCCGGAATGATCTCAGCCTTGAGTCTGATGACCCGTCCCATTCTCTGCATGGCCTTCTTGCCTCCCTTGCCATTGACCGATTGCCCGGCTCCAAGCAAAGATTGCCAAAAATGGGAGTTTGTACAATGGGCGAATGGGGAAAGAGATTCTCACTCGAGGGAAAGCGCGCACTGGTCACGGGAGCCACCAAGGGCATTGGCCTCGAGACCTGCAAGGTGCTGGCTGATGCCGGTGCCGATATCGCAGCCGTGGGCCGCGATGCCGCGGGGCTGGCGGAAGTGAAAGCGGCTGTTGAGGCCAGAGGGCGCCGCTGTGTAGCGATCGCTGCCGACATGGCGACCGTCGACGGACCCGCGCAAGCCGCCGCGCAAGCGCTCGCCGCCTTCGGTACCATCGATATCCTGGTGAACAATGCCGGTGTGGCCCTGGTCGACACGCTGCTCGACGCCAAGGTCGCGGATTGGGATACCACCATGGCCGTGAACCTCCGCGCGCCCTTCCTGCTGGCGCGTGAACTGGTGCCCGCCATGATGGCGCAGAAGGCGGGCAAGATCATAAATGTCTCGTCGCAGGCAGGCGTTGTCGGGCTTGATGCGCATGGCGCGTATTGCGCGTCGAAAGGCGGCCTCAACCTGCTCACCAAGGTAATGACGGTGGAGTGGGCGAAGCACAACATCCAGATCAACACCGTATGCCCCACAGTCATCCTCACGCCGATGGGCGAGCAGGTGTGGGGCCAGCCCGAAAAGGGTGATCCGATGAAGGCCAAGATTCCCGGCGGCCGCTTCGGCAAGCCCATCGAGGTGGCGGATGCGATCCTGTTCCTCGCCTCATCCGCCTCCGACATGATCTGCGGCCATGACCTGCTGATCGATGGGGGCTACACGGCGATATGAGCAACAGCCCCTCGCAGTAGGTCAGTCGGGCGTTAAGCTGATGTTGGGCGTGGCTGTTGCCGCCAGCCGCGCCTCTTCGCCGCGCTGGCGGCTGTCGAGCGAGATGATGGCAAGGCCGGCAAGCGCCACGAGCCCCATGCCGGCCATGGCGAGATGATTCGGGATGTCGCCGAACAGGACAACGCTCGATAGCACCGCCCAGATGGTGAGTGTGTACATGAAGGGCGCGACTGTGCGCGCCGCCGCCATGCGATAGGCGACATAGAGCAGAAAGTGGCCGGCAACCGCGGTGGCGCCCGCTATGATCATCAGCAGGGTTTCACGCATGTCGGGCATGCGCGGCGTCTCGAAGGCGAGTGTGCCGATGCCGCCCGCGGCGCCGAGAACCACCAGAAGCGTCAGTGTGGCAACAAGCGGGGGCACGTCGCGGGGGGCGCGTGGCGTGATGAGGTCGCGGGTGGCCGCGGCCATCGGGCAAAGGAAGGCGAGCATGGCGTAGAAAGAGGAAGCACCGCCGCCGGGCTGGGCGACCAGAAGTGCGCCCGCAAGGCCGAGCAGGATCAGCGTCAGGCGCATGCGCCCGGGCTCCTCGCCGCGCAAGGCCCAGGCGCCAAGCAGCACGAAGAGCGGAGCCGTCTGGGCGATCGCCACCAGATCGGCGATGGCGATGAAGCCGAGGCCCAGCGTGAAGCTGACATTGGCAACGACCTCGAGGAGGCCGCGGCTCACCAGCCAGCCGTTGAACATGCGCTTCAGATGGTGAGCCTGGCCCAGCGCCACGATGAGGCTGAGGCAGATCAGCACCGAGGCGATGCCGCGCATCAGCATCAGTTGGCCTAGCGGCGCATCCGCCAGCGCCAGCTTCATGCAGCTGTCGGAGGTGACGAACATGCCCATCGCGATCACCATCGCGAGGATGGCGCGCAGATTGCCGGGGCTGTTCATGATGGGCGGATTGCCACAGGGTGATGCGTTTAGCCGGCCTTGCCGTCCGTGGGGTCGAGCAGGCGGTGAAGGTGGACGATGAAATAGCGCATCTGGGCGTTGTCCAGCGTCTCGCGGGCCTTGGCCAGCCAGGCCTGGTAGGCCTCGGCGTAGTTGGGGTAGAAGCCCACCACGTCGAGCTTCGCCAGGTCCCGGAAGGTGACCGATTTCACATCGTCGAGCTCGCCCCCGAAGACGAGGTGGAGCAGCTGGGTATCGGGCTTGGCGGGGTCTTTGGTCATGGGGTCCTCAGAGCTTCGATCAGCGCCGCATGGCGCTTCGCACCTGCAGCAATGAGGCCTTGCTGCCACGGCTCGGGGCGGTTGTAAATGTATCCTTCACCGGAAGACGAAGACACGGCTCCGCCGGCCTCGATGACGAGCAGTTCGCCCGCCGCGAGGTCCCAGTCGTGGCGCTTGCCGATCGAGACAGCGCCGTCGAGGCGGCCCGCCGCCACATAGGCCAGCCGCAATTGGAGCGGCAGCTGGCCGCTGGCATCACCCGTGATGCCGAGATGGGCGAGGCCCGAAAGCGCCTTGCGGTTCCCGGCGATGACGGCGCCCTCAAGCCCCATCGAATCAGCAATCAGGAGCTGCTCGCCGTTGAGCCTCGCTCCTTCGCCCACCGTTGCGGCATAGAATTCGTCGCGCAAGGGCCTGTAGACGGCGCCGAGCACCGGCCGCCCGCCGATGGCGAGGGCTGCCGCCACGCACCATTCCTTGCGGCCCTCGATGAAGGCGCGGGTCCCGTCGATGGGGTCGATGATCCACAGCTTTTCCTGCGCCATGCGGCCCTGCGGCATGTCGGGCGTCTCTTCCGACAGCCAGCCATAGGAGGGGCGGGCGGACTTCAGCCGTTCCGCCAGAAGGTCGTTGATGGCGAGGTCGCCCTCCGTCACCTGTGAGCCATCGGGCTTGGTCCAGCACTGGAGGCCACTGCGCGCCGACAGGCTGCGGCCCAGCTCCCCCGCCTCGCGGACGGCGTCGAACAGCAGGGTGGCGTCGTCCTTCAGCGCGTCAGATGCCGGCAATGGTCAGCCCCTCGACAAGGCAGTTGGGGGCGTTCACCGAGGCGCGGAACTCGAGGTTGCTCGCCGGTTGGAGCGTCCTGAACATGTCCTTGAGGTTTCCCGCGATGGTGATCTCGCTCACCGGATAGGTGAGTTCGCCATTCTCGATCCAGAAGCCCGAGGCGCCGCGGCTGTAGTCGCCCGTGACGGTGTTGATGGAGGAGCCGATGAGTTCGGTAACGTAGAGGCCCTGGGAGATCGCCTTGATCTGATCCTCCGGCGACGGGGCGCCTGGGGGCAGATAGACGTTGGACGTCGACGGGCCGCCGCGGGAGCCTTGTCCCGTGGGCGGAAGGCCCAGCTGCCGGGCCGAGCGCAGGTCGAGCACCCAGCCGGTGAGCACGCCGTTCTCGACCAGGTTCCGCCGGTGGCAGGCCAGTCCCTCGCCGTCGAACGGGCGCGAACCGTGTCCGCGCCGGATGAAGGGATCCTCGAGGATGGTGATATGGGAACCGAACACCTGCTGGCCCAGCTGGTCCTTGAGGAAGCTTGTGCCGCGCGCGATGGCAGCGCCGTTGATGGCCCCCAGGAGATGGCCGATCAGGCCGGATGCGACCCGCCGGTCATAGATGACCGGCACGGACTGCGACCTGACCTTGCGCGGATCCACCCGCTTCACGGCACGCTCGCCCGCGTTGCGGCCGATGGTTTCGGGGTCGCGCAGGTCTGCGAAGTGGGCGGCGGCGGAATAGTCATAGTCGCGCTGCATGGCGAGGCCTTCGCCTGCGATCGCCGACATCGAAAGGCCCGTGCCAGTGCGGCGGTAACCCTGGGAGAAGCCGTTGGAGATGACGATGCCGACCGAGGTCTCTGACCGCGAGGCGCCGGCACCTGAAGATTTGGTCACGCCCTTGACCGCAAGGCCCGCAGCCTCGGCACGGCGCGCGAGGTCCTCGAGGCCCTTGGGGTCCGGCAGGTCATCGGCGGCGAGGTCGAGGTCGGGGATGCTGGTTGCCAGCTGTCCAGGCTCGGCGATCCCGGCATGGGGGTCGGGCGGGGCGAGCCGCGCCATGTTGAGGGCGGTTTCCGCGAGACGGTGGATCGCCTCCTTCGTCAGCACGCTTCCCGAGATGGTGGCGGAGGACTTGCCCG
>NZ_JBIICB010000280.1:0-5528 GCF_044239095.1 Aestuariivirga sp.
CGTATCGAGAATATCGCCATGTACGAACGGGCCCCAGCGCACGGCGGCGATGTTGCCTGTTGAAAGATTGTCGTAGACGATGGGTTCGATGTCAGTTGCAGCGAGAAGCTTGGCTGTATGGCTTCCGATGAATCCGGCGCCGCCTGTTATGAGAACCTTGCGGGTTGCGGTCATGCTTCCTCGATAAGTTGAGGCGCCTCAGGCCAGAGGTGCCGTAAGAAAAGATAACGATTTCAGGTAGTTGATGGCTGAAGGATTTTTGGGTGACCAGAATGAGTTGGAAAGCTGATTGCCCTTACCTGGAGCCCGCGGCAGGCATGCTGCGCGTTCTTCACTGTCGCGAAAAGACGCCATATCTCAGGCCTTTCCCTAACCGGGTCGGATGTCAATTACCGTCGCTGGTATTAGGTAAGGGAAACTGAGAAAATTTGAAACCCACGGAAACTACTCAGACGCAGGATTTTCTGTGAGAGGGTAGCAAACGCAATTGAGAGCCGTGGCGCTTGCCACTCATGAAAATGGTCGATACGCAACAAAAAAAGTTTGAGAAAATCGGTGATGATAAAATGTTGCCCGGCAGATCAGGTCATGCAGCGCTTATTTCACCTGCAAGCGCAAGGCGTACAAGATCGGGAAGGGAGCTTACTCCACATTTCCGCATGATGGATGCGCGATGGTTCTCCACCGTCCGCTGGTTGAGGCCAATATCTGCTGCAATGATCTTGTTGGGGTCGCCAGCGAGAATCTTCAAGAGAATTTCATGCTCACGCTTGGTCAGCGCAGAGAGTTTCTGTTGCGCGGACCGGCGGGCATCACTGCGGGCGCTGTTGTTCTGACCTGCCGAAATTGCCTTGCGCACGCTGTCCAGGAGATGACTCGCGCTGGCTGGCTTCTCGATCAGATCAGATGCTCCGGCCTTGAGCGCTTCCACTGCGGTTGCAGCGTCGCCATGGCCAGTCAGCATCACGGCTGGTATTGTTGAACTTTCTGCCCGCAAGTGCTTGATGAGCTCTATCCCATTCATGCCGGGTAACAGGCTGTCGATCAGGAGGCAGGCCGTTCCATCAGGCCGCGGAGCAGCAAGAAAATCCTCTGCGGTGCCATAGGTGACAACAGACCATCCCTCCGCTTCGAACAAACGCTGCATGGTTTCACGGATCAGCGGATCATCGTCGATCACATGAACACTGATACCAGACGATTTCCCGCTTGACTTGTTCTGCAGTTTGCCAGCGCGGTCCTTCAAAATGAGGTTGCAGATCTTGTCGAGGAGGTCCTTGGGTGAGGCGGGCTTGATAAGCTGTTCACAGCCGGCATCTGCTATCTGTTGATATGTACCGCCGGTGATGTCGCCGGTGAGGATGATTGTGGGGATCGCACCACCCAGAAGTGTTGCCAGTGACTGCGCCATAACCAGTCCGCCTTGGCCGTCCTCGAGATCGTAATCTGTAAGCAGAAGGTCTGGCCTGTAGCCGTTTACCTGCGCCCAGTTGAGCGCATCCTGCCCGTTGGCCATGGGAATGACGGTATGACCCTCATCGGTGAGAAGCTCTGCCAGCAGGTCCCGCAGTGGCTTTTCGTCTTCTACAAGGAGGATTGTACCGGTTTGGCGCGGAGGAGTCTTGAGATGGTGGATTGTCGCCTCGTCGGACATGAGGCCAGGTAGCGCTTCAGCGACAGGCAGCGAAATCATGAAGACCGATCCCCTGCCGGGGGTCGATTGAACAGTCACAGGGTGCTTCATGAGTTGCGCCAGCCGTTGTACGATCGACAGCCCCAGTCCGAGGCCGGTACGCGAAGTGGAGGTTGACCCGTCCACCTGGTAATAGGCATCGAAGATCGCCTTGCTTTCGGATTCTTCAAAGCCGATGCCGCTATCATAGACCCGAATGCTGAGTGCGGGTCCCTTGCGCAAGCAGCCGAGCAATATGCCGCCGCTGCGGGTGTATTTCATGGCATTCGACAACAAGTTCCGCAATATCTGCTCGAGCAGTTGTGGATCGGTCTTGACCCAGGCGTTGCTGGGTACCGAGCTGAGCGTCAGGCCCTTCACTTCGCATTGAGGCCGGAACTCCTCGGTGAGCCGCTGGATGATGGGTCCGATGGCGACGGGCCGCATGTGTGGCCGGATGGTGCCAGAGTCGATGCGAGTGACATCAAGCAGAGTATCCAGCAGTTCTGTCATGGACTTCAATGTGCCGTCCAGCAGGTTGGTCAGCCGCGCAACTTCCGATGGCCGTTTGCTCCGCGCCATCAAATCGTTCAGCAGTGAAAGCGCCTGCAACGGCTGGCGCAGATCGTGACTTGCGGCAGCCAGAAAGCGAGACTTTGCCCTGTTGGCCCGCTCAGCATCTCTGGTTGCGTTCAAGAGTGCAGCGTGGGTGCGCTTGCGCTCGGTGATGTCGACGTAAGTGATGACGACGCCAGCTACCTGGCCGCCGTCGTTGCGGTAGGGCTGTATGCGGCGGAGAAACCACTGTCCGTCCTTGCCACTGACTTCCCTCTCAATTTTTCCGTAGGTCTTGAGTACAGTTTTGGCCTCATCGGTCCACTGGTCATCCTTCGTTAAGGCGACCAGGTCCTCCAGCGGCCGTCCCACATCACTCGTGATCACCCGGAAAATGCTGCTCGCCGTCGGGGTGAAGAAGCGAATGTTCAAATTAGTATCAAGGAAGATCGTCGGCACATCTGTGCTGAACAGGACATTCTGCATGTCGTTTGCAGTCGTGCGCTGGCGCTCCAGTGTCTCCTGCAATTGGCTGTTCAGGGTTGTGAGTTCTTCGTTCAGAGATTGGAGTTCTTCCTTTGAGGCCAGGAGTTCTTCGTTGGCGGACTGGAACTCTTCACTGGCTGACAGTGCTTCCGCTGTGTCCGCACCATGCGCCTCTTCCTGCTGTTCGAGGTCATGCAGTGCCTCGTCAAGTTTCTTGCGGGTGGCTTCGAGTTCAGCTTCAAGATCGAGTGTAGGCCGGGGGGGCTCGGATACCGTTGTTGGCCGGGCTTCCGGCCAGTCCACAGCTGCTGCCTTCTCGATAAAGCATGCCAATAACAGCAGTTCACCGCCCGATGGTATCGCATGAATGGCAATGTCGACGCTCTCACCATCCCACAGCCGGACGCCGGACATAGATACCAGCGGGTTGGAGGGTGTACAGGACGCCGCGCCTGCGCGGAATTTCGTGCGCGCGCTCTTCGGCAGCATGCGCAGGACACCGGTTGGGGAAATGCCCTGGGTTATCTTCAGGTATTTTTCAGTTGGGCCATGAAAATACAGGCATTCAAGCCTGGGGTTGAGCAATACAGCCGCAGGGGCATAGTTCTCCAGCAGGACTTTGCGGCAGAGGTCAGGAAGGGCACTCCGGCGGATCATGGCGGCTGCTGGTGATGGCAGGACCTTCTCGCGGGTTGCACCCACCAGAACGAGATCGCCGGGGCGGCTTTTGCCTACCCGGCGCCAGAGCCGCGCCTCCTTGTTTTCGACGGCGAAACACTCATCGTCCTGTGTTGGTGTTTCCGCCAGGCCAAGCAGCAACAGCCCTCCGGGGCGCAACGCATAACAGAAGCGGGCGGTTACATTTTTCTGTGCTTCGGGCGCCAGGTAGATCATGACGTTGCGGCACGATATGAGATCAATCTTTGCGAAGGGAGGGTCGGTCAGCAGATCTGCGACCGTGAACATCACCACATCTCGCAAGGCTGTGGTGACTTTCCATCCTCCCTGCACGGGTACAAAAAACTGGGCAAGGCGTCTTGAGGAAACGGATGTATCGATATCCTTGGGATAAACACCAGACTGAGCAACGGAAATTGAGTCTGGATCAATATCGGAGGCAAGGATCTGGAGTTGGGTACGCGAACCGGCTGCTGCAATGGCCTCCTGGCAGATGATTGTGAAGCTGTAAGCCTCCTCGCCGGTGCTGCATCCTGCAACCCATATCCGCAAGGGATGGCCTTCCGGTACTGCTGAAAGCAACTCTGGAATTGTTTCTTTGGAAAGGTGATCGAATACCGCCGGATCGCGAAAGAAACTGGTGACATGGATAAGGAGCTCGTCTGCAAGTTGCACACGCTCCTCTGCATCTGCCTTCAGGATCTCGAGGTAATGCGTCACGTCGTCGGGTTGGAGGCCGACGATGGCCATGCGGCGCGCAATGCGGCGCTCGAGCGTTCCGCGCTTGTAGAGAGATATGCTCTGTTTGGCGTGCTGATCGACAAATGAGAGTATCTCGTCATAATTCGTCATGACAGGGTGCTCTGCGGCAGTTGCTGCAACAGCGGGCTGATTTGTCTTTCCTGGGGTTGGCGTGCGGCGGGCGGGCTTTCCCTTCAGGAACGCCTGAAGTGAAGCAACCATCTCTCCCACGCGCAGAATTTCACTCACCAATCCAGTTTCAACGGCACTTTCCGGCATGCCGGAATAGGCTGCCTCCGTGGGATCCTGAGCGATCACCAAGCCTTTCGCCTTGTGGATTTGGGCAATGCCCAGGCTGCCGTCCGTACCGGTCCCCGACAACACGATGCATGCCACAGGCGCCGTGGCATCCTGGGCCAGAGATCTGAGCAGGACGTCGTATGGAAGCCGGACAGATACTCCAGCCGGGGGCTCGGCGACGTGGAGAACGTGCTTCGATACGGTCAGGAACACCCCTGGCGGGATGACGTGTACAACGCCTGCTTGCAGGGTCATGCCCTCGGTTGCCTGAACAACCGTCAGCTTTGTGTGTTGCGCGAGCAGATTGACCATCATGCTGTCGTGCGACGGATCCAGGTGGAGGACCAGTATGAGCGCGGCATGCAGGTCTTTGGGCATGTCCTTCAGCAAGGCTGTGCAAGCTTCCAGGCCGCCAGCAGATGCGCCTATGGCAATGACGGGGAGATCCAGTTTCGCTTCCTGATCAAGCAAGTTCATATCCTTTTGAAGTATGTTCCGCTTGCCAAAAACGGTAATTGACCTCCGTCAATTCTGCTATCCGTAGTTTTACTTAGATGTCCAGAGATGGGTCATCCAATTCAGCCACGACAAGTCATGAATACACAAAGCTTAAGGGGATGTCCCGAACTCTGTTGAAAATGCCGAGGCTGGCGTTGCTGTTTGAACGTTATGCGGCATCAGCGAGGCGGTCAACCGTCGGGGTGGTGGTCTGAGCGGTACGATGGCTTTGAAGTGCGGCTTTGAGCAATGGCAGATGCTTGTGGGCCTTGAGGCGCCTGAAGCCCTTCTTCGCTTCCAGCATGCCCGCGGCAGTCCAGCGCAATCCCATCTTTGCATTCCGCCAGCGCTTCACATTTCGGCAAACCTGTCGAATGATGCTGTTCATGCTCTCGATGATGTTGGTGCAGGCCAGCGAGCGGCGCAGGTCCGAAGGCAGACCGAGCCGGTTGACGGTCAGGATCTCGTCCAGACCCTCGAGAATGGATTTGGAGACTCCCGGGGCCTCATGTTCAAGCCGCTGGGCGAGGTTGCGGATCAGACGCTCGGCTTTCACGGGATCGTCTTGTTCCCAGGCCTGACGAAGGGTCCGGCGAAC
>NZ_JBIICB010000038.1:0-22017 GCF_044239095.1 Aestuariivirga sp.
GACCGGTACACAAAGGCCGCGCCGCAGAATGGATCAAGTCCAAGGACCTGCTGGGTGATCGCTGCAAGCCCGTCATGGCCTTTTCGAAAGTCTACTGGCTCGAGGGCTACGAAGACCCTGAGCGAGCACTCCGGCACCATCATTCGGCGGAGGCTTTCCGCACCGCACGGATCACGCGCGAGAGGGCCTCGGCTTCAACCCCTGCCGGAACGCGGATGATGGTCCCGGCAATATCTGTCTCAATCGCTGAGGGTCTGAGCACTCCGGCATCAGCAGCGGCTGCCAGCGTCACCATCACCTCGGCGAACGCTGGCATCGCAGCAACCCCGCCAGCCAGCGCCAGCCGCCCATCCTTCAGCCGCCGCCGCCAGTCATACACTTGCGAACGGGTCGCCCCATACCGCCTCGCGACCTCAGAGACAGACACCCCAGGCCAGAAGCTCTCCGCCGCGATCCGGGCCTGTTCCGCCTCGCTCCGCTGCTTGCGTCCGGTCGGCCCATCCAGAACCTCGAGACGCGAGACCCGCCCAGTCGATGAGAAGTCCAATTGGGCGTCCATTTTGCCGTCCAACGTCATGATCAGAAACCCAATCTAAAATTGGATCCGCTTCTCTCATGCCGAACTTGGCTTCGCCAGAATGGGGTCGGCGTTGCGCTAATGTCGCGACGTAAATTTTCTATAGCGTATCCAAAAACTGCCGGAGATTTTGGAACGCGTCACCCTGGTCCCCACCTGTCGGCGGTGTACTGCTGGTTTCGACGAATTTCATGTCGAGCGCGTTCAGAATAGCAGAGATCCAACCTGGACCGTCGAGCGGATGCACGGCCCTGAAGCGCCCTGAAGCGACGTCGTGGAAAACCGGGATATCGGAGGCGATTGCTGGTAAACCAAGGGCAAGAGCCTCGGCGAGTGGCAGGCCGTAGCCTTCCGCAAATGATGGCATGAGCAGCGCGCGCGCTCCGCGCATCAACTCGGCCAGCGTTGGGGTGTCTGCATTGCCAAGCTCCAGCACATGATCACGGATCGCAGGGCTACGGTCGAGGAGATCAAGAATGTTCTCGTTCTCCCACCCTCTTGCGCCGGCGAGAATAAGCTTCGGCGTGCCGGGTCCCAGCATCGTGGCAAGCTCACGCCACACATGCAGGATGCAAAGATGGTTCTTACGCGGCTCGATGGTTCCAAGCTGAATAAAATAGGGCCGCGCACCCGCCAGTGCCCTTGACACGGGTGCCGGGGAGAAACCAGCAGCAAGCGGCATGGGAGAAATATGGACGGGAAAATCCGGCCGGCCAAGCCGCTTCATCTCATTGCTGAGGGCTTCCCCCACGGTTCGGGTGGAGACCAGCGCAGCCGCGCCCACCTCGGCAAGCTGGGTAAGCCGCCGCTGGTGGCGGGCCAATTCAGGTTGCTTGAAGTACTCAGGATATTGCAGCGGCAGCAAGTCATGGATGAAGAACACCGGCCTGACATCTGGCCGCTGCGCCAGCCAGCGGTAAGCACCGGGCTCCGACAGTGGAAACTGGCTGACACAGAGATAGCGCGCATTCTGCGGCAAGGCTGACGCGACCCGCTGGCCCGCCGCACGGATCGTGCGTTGAGTAAAGCGCGCGACCGGAAGCCACCCGCTACGCCTCAGCTTTACTGTCCGGGCGGTTGCGAGACCGGGCTGGTTATGTCCCGCCGTCCAGCCTGCAACCGCGCGCAAGAGCTCCTCATCGGCAGTCTTTGCCCTCTCGCCAAAATGCACGGCGATCTGCTCGATCACCCCTTGTGCCCGCACCCGCTCAAGCCGGCGCATGCCAAGATGGCCGAGAAACAGCACGCCACAATCGCCCTCCTCACCCTGATCAAGAAAGTGCCGCGCATAGGCCATATCCACCCGGTCAATCCCGTTCGGCGTCCGGCTGAAGATGCGACTGGCGAGACGCGTGACGTCATAGGCGAGAGGATGACGAGGGCCGTGACTCATGCCACTCCTCCGGCATAGGACGAAGGCACAAGCTGGCGCAGCCGTACCCCGCCAAAGCCCAGCTCTCCCTCAATTTCACCTCTATCGATAAACAAGCGGACCTCGAGGGCCTCGAGCGCTTCGTCCTTTATGAACTGGGTACAGACTTCATATCTTCCGTTCGACAGAAACAGAACCTTACAGCTGTGGCACCAAGTTTCTGACCAGATATCAAGCCTGACTTCGATCGGGCTAGGCTTGCGGGCAATCTCGATTGAGGCCCGTAGCTCCCACTCGCCAGGCGGCAGGTAAAGGTATGGCCCCCAATAGAGATATCTCGCGGGGCCGGTAAGGTCGATCTGCGGCAGCGCTGGCCGGGCCCGGGATGCACAGTCAGCAAAAAGAGTGACGGGCCACTCCAATTCGCAAGGACTACCATAACGCACGAAGTCGAGGATCCCTTGGCAGGTGTTCGTCATGTCGGCGAAAAGCGCATTTGAGACGACACCGCCCAAGTCCGCCGCTTGACCCGCTACAACGCAGTTGGAGAAAGAAGAAGCGATCCGCCGCTCGGCTTCTATCAAGCTTTGTTCGTTACAACGGCCGACAGAGGAACCGAAGAGGCTACGGAGGTCGGCAAGCTCGGCCTGGATATCAAGTCCGGTAATGTGAACACGGCCCGGAATGTCCCTCGCCATCGCTAGGCCAGAGAGGCTGTGAGAGATCGCACCGGGAAGCAGGCCGTGACTTTCCTGTGCTGCCTTGTCGCTCTGGGCAATACAGACATAGATATCCGGCGCGACGACGATTGTAGACATATGATGTCTCGCAATCCAGCTCACAAGGCTGCGGTTAGGAAAATTGGAGGCAACGAGATCTATGTCTGCATTCCCAGTCTCGAGAAAGCGCTGAATAGCGCCCGCATCGTTAAGAATTGCTTCGCGCAACGGTATTCCAAGCGCTAGGCGGCAATAGTCGATGACCGAAGTCATGACGTGGCCTGGCAAACCCAGGATGCAGACGCGCATCACGCTTCCCCCGATGACTCGCCCGTTGCGGCCACGCGCTAGGCCATTCGCGTTAAGCGGATCTTGTGCAATGCCATCGATCCGGTTTTTGCCGTGGAACGGCATACTAGCTCGAATTTGCACAGATCTCTGTTTACTGGAAATTCGACAACAGGCTTGGTGCCATTGAGCTTCAAGTCCTCGACCCTATAGCCGAACTGCTCCGCTATCGTGACAATGATGCCGCCGGATATCTCACCATCAAATTCCAGCCTGTAGAACCCTTTCGGGAGATACCAATAAGGACCATGAAAAATGATTCCGCCTTTGCCAGGCATCTCTGCAACTTTCAGCCATCCACTCTCCACTTGACCTGCTAGTACATTCAAATCCGAAGGAAAAACATCGAGGAAGCCTCTGTCGAGACCACCGTCTTCTACCACAACCGGACGGCCAGCAATGAAATAGCCTGCCGTGGTAAGGAATTCCGCCGCTCCCACGCGGGACAACCGCAGACGATCAACGGCATAGATTCCCCAGCCGAGATCATCGCACAAGCGGAGAATCTCCGTTTCGGATCCGCTGTTCTGAAGAAGTTTTTCAAAGAGCACGACACAACTGGGAGAGCGCCGGAGGACACCCATCATTCCCTTGAGGGCCTTGTGTTCATGTCCTTCAACATCCAGTTTCACCAAGTCGCAGGTGAATGCACCGTCTACCAACTGATCAAGAGTACGAACCTGCACGAACTCGGATCTGCCGTCACCACCATCAAGCGAGGCGCCACCGGCATGGTGGGCAGGTATGGAAAGTGCCACTTCGCCGTCAGTATCTGAAAGCGCGAAGGGCTGGATGTCGATGATGTGTGAAAAATTGTTCAGATAGACCGAGCGTGCAAAAAGGTTCCGGATTCGGCTGATGGGCTCAAACGCTAGGATCCGCCCCGTCCTGCACATGGATGCCATGCGAAGCGAATAGATACCGAGATTGGCGCCAACGTCGAGGACGGTCGTCCACCTACGGCGGTAGGATGCGAGAATGCTCAGATAATCCTCCTCATAGCGCCCGCCATTGAGTACATTTATCGGGCAACCGATATCATTCGTGTTGACGAAGATCGGGGTCTCATCCACCAGATATCCAAGCGCCTCTTGGCCACCGAGATAAGACGACATCCTGCTCTTGACGAAGGCGATATCATTGATCAGCCGATCGAGTTTCTGTTCAACAAGAGAATTGTTCACAACGTCTCCAGCACTCTTGAGTGGGATAAATGGTCTATGGCGCAGCGATGCACGGTAAAGGCGGCGGTCAGGCTGGCACCACTAACAGGCCGAACCACTTTATGTGATGTCATGCACGTGGCTCACTGGACGGCTGCATAGAGTTCAGCCAAGCGTTCACCGTAGCGCTTTGGTGAGAACAGCTGAGCACGGTCCTTACCTCTGACAATCAATTCTTCACAACGGGTGTCATCCGTATCGAGCGTGCGGATCGCACGGGCAATCGACTCTGGCTCGAAAGGGGAGACATATTCAGCAGCATCACCCGCCAGCTCCGGCAGAGACGAAGAAGCCGAGGTAATGACCGGGGTTCCTGCCAGCATGGCCTCCAGCACGGGCAGGCCAAAGCCTTCGTAGAGCGAAGGGAAAACGAGTGCGCGGGCACCGCGCAGAAGAATTGCCAGGTCAATGCGGGAGACGTAGTTCAGATGACGCACGCTGCGCTCTGGACGGATCAATCCATCGACCACGCGATAACGTTGGAAGCGCTCGTCCTTCATGGCCACCACATCGTCCTCGAACTGCCAGCCCAAGCCGCCCGCCAGCACCAGCGGGCGGTTGGTGCCGCTGGCGGCATAGCCGGCAATCAGCCGCTTCACGTTCTTCTTCGGCTCGATCGCGCCCACGAAAAGAAAATAGTTACGGTACTCCAGTCCGAAGCAATGCTCGAGGTGGCGCGCCACCTCATCGGCAGAGAGTGCCATCACGCGGGCGGGCAAAGAGACGGACTGGTAGGTGTTTACAATCCGCTCCTCCGGTATTTTGAAGACGGAGATGAGGTCTCGGCGGCTGAACTCCGACACGGTCACAATCTTGTCTGCCTTACGCACAAGAAGTGAGATGAGGTTGTAATATGCCCGCTTGTCATCAAGCGTGGCATAGGGCAGCCGCAGCGGGATGATGTCATGGATGGTGCAGAGGTTGGGCACACCCTTCAGCGCAAGCGCAATGGGGTGCGTCGCATGGAACGCGTCAGCCCCCGTCACCCCACGCAGGCGCAAGAGCCCGCCATAGCGCCTGAAATGCATCTCTGCCCGAAGGCTCAGATGCGGCACTCCATACAAATCTTCGAAGTTCTCTCGGGACAAAAAAAGAGATGGCTGGTGAACCTGCCCGGACAACGTCAGCCGCCGCGCCCGCGCTCCAAACGGATCTCCATGCCCGCGATACCACACATGCCGCAGAAATGCCGCCAAAGGCCGCTTCAACTGCAGTCTGGCATCAAACAGATTGACTTCGTCAAGAAACTCATTCCTGCCGCCAATCTTCCCCTTAACACCGAACACCCCCATTGGCGCATGCCCTATGTTGCGCAGTTCCGCAGCAAGATTAGATGCATAGGTCGCGATGCCCGTGCCGGCTGAAAGGTTGAGATTGTCGGCTTCGAGTGCGACACGAAGATGCGAACCAAAGGGCGGGGCGGCGAGTCTGGCAAAGTCAACCCGCTGATTGCTCTGGGTGTTCAAATGTGGGCTCCACACTGCTCAACTTTGGATCACAATTTGTCTCTCGCCCGTACTCTTGACGAATAGAAGAGAAATACATAAGAACGGAGGAGAGCGCAACCTATGGAAGTATAAATGTCTGGGCTGAAGTTTCCCCAGGGATCAAAAAGGGCCGATTGGCTTGCCTTTGTCGGAAGCTACATCTCCGTCTCACAGGGTACGGACTATAGCCAGACACATGCATCGAGATATGCAGAGACCGTCTTCTGGATTCCGCCAGCATCAAAACCAGGTGCCCGGGCGCTCGAGGTCGGCTCTACGTTGCTCTTTCAGGAAGTGCTGCGCCACTTCCATAGCTATGAAGAAATGCGCGGTACGGACTTCGAAAGTCTGAGGGAAGATGCAGCCTAATTCCGCGAGATCCGACATCAGTCGCAGGATATAACCTGGTATATGACGCATCGCTTCAATATCAAGAATGAGCGGTGGCCATTCGAGCATGGTTACTTCGACTTCATCATGTTATGCGAGGTTATCGAAGATATGGAAGTAGATCAGATGTACGTGCATACAGAGATCAATCGCATCCTCGTACCTGGCGGCCAGTTGCTAATCAGCACCCCTTACTCGGCTTCAGCGCGGATCGTAATGTCGATCCTCGGCGGCAACGTCCATGAGCCCCGACCCTTTCAATCATCCGCGCTGTAGAAGGCGATTTGCGTCATCTCAGTTCTATCGCCGTAGTGATCTGAGCCAAACACAGTCTCATTTCCTTCTCCAGGTCCTCAGCTGAACCGTGCACTGCCCGTGACGATGAAAGAGCGGCCTTTGCCTTGGCGAAGCATCCGATTGCAGCCACATACTCCCGGCGTATCTTCAAAAGATGCCCCTGCTGTGTGAAAACATCGGCCAAGAGTTCCGGACGGTTGGCCTGGGCAAAGCCCTCATATCTCCCATAGTTGGTCTGCGCCTCCGAAAAACGCCCAAGCTCCTTGCATACGTTCCCGAGAATGCCGGTCAAGTCCTCCTGGCCTTCATCCATGACGAGATTCGAAAGAAGTTCGTAAGCTTCGCCGAAGCGCTTTGCGTCGGTCAACGTCAAAGCACGCGCTCGGGCGTACAGAAGCGGCGCATTTGCGCAATGTTTAATTCCGGTTTCAGCCTCTGATGCAACAAAGTCATTGGGACCCACCAGCTGCAGCGCCTGCTCATACCACCGGCGCGCCTCTTCCGCCTGCCGCTGGCGAAGGAACAGGTGGCCGAACTGCAGGTGGATGTCCGCGTCACGGGGGTTCGCAGCCAAGAAGGATCGATAACACGCCTCGGCCTCAGCATACTGCGCACTCTCTTTGAGTGCGTGACCAAGTTGAACAGCTATCCCGAGTGCCGACGGGCGCTGCGAAACGGCCGCTCGATAACAACGCGCGGCAACGCTCCATTCGCGCGCATCGCGCGCTCTGTCTCCGGCGGCGACAAGAGCGGCGAACCCGTTCGATGCCTCACCCTGATCGAGCGCCCGTACAGCTTTGCCGGAGGTAAGTTTTTTCCAGAGTTCCAAGAGCATTGAATTCAGAGCTCCTGCAAGACCAACTCACGAACTCTCAGTTTCCGCAAAGCTTCGGGTGCGTTTTCCTTGTAAAGGCGGACCTCCAGGAAGTGGTGCCATGGCTCGATCACAAATGCCGTCTGGAACCGGGCTGGTCCTACGAGCGTCATTTTGCTTATCATGTCGAGGCCGCAATTTGCGCAGACATCCAATATCACGCGGGCTTCGTCGGGTTGAACGATATCGACTGCTATGCTCCAGTTCCCGGGTGCGAATGATTGCTTGGGTCCATGCAAGACAAACCCCTCCAAGGTCTGCAGAAATCCATCCCGCGTCGGAACTGGCTGCAGGTATACGTGTGGCGGAATACTCCAATTGCCTCCGGCTGCGGGCTTAATGAGGCTGAAATACATCTTGCCGTGCTCGTCCAATCCAGCGCCCGGTATCGCGCTTGAACTCCTGTCCGCGCTCCGGCACCGTGGCACCCGTTCGAGGGCCTTATTGATGAATTCCCTGCGGGTGAGGCCGCTCCTGAGATCAAAACCCGCATTGATCATCTCTATTTCCGTGGGAAAGCGATCGAACGCCTGCTCATAGACCTGGCGAATGAAACACTCGTCATCGCCGGGCGCGAAGTTTTCGAGTTCATCCAAAACGACAAAACCTCTCAACTGCCTCCCAACGCCGATTTCGGTTTGCCCGCTACCCTTGTTCTGCGGAGGACATGCGTATCCACGAACCGCCTCGACCACCTCCATGCGTGGCCTGCCGAACCGGATAGCCTCGGCAAGGGCTGACCGTTGAGCGGGAGTGAAAACTTCATTTGCGCCAGGATGAGCTTTCACGCAGCGATCCACGAAGCAATCTGGGTCAAGCAGGAAATCGGACGCATGAAGCTCCATCGTCCCCGCTGCCGGGTCAACTGTTTCAGGCAAGTGTGTAGAGTGTGTCATTGGCCTCCCCTCAGGAACGATGCGAAGAGTCTCGAATGCTGATCCGCGACCACTGCATAACTGCACCGCTCGACATATCGCTTTCTCTCGATGTCCCTCAATGCACAGAGCGCGGGGCTGGCCGATAGCGTCACCAAAGCGTCAGCCAGCGCCGTCTTTTGCACCTTGGGAAGGACCAGCGATAACTGAAGCAGGTCCGCCAATACGCCGGACTGAGAGCATAAGAGAGGAGGACCGGCCGCAAGCGCAATTCGCGCCGCACCGGTTGCCGACTCGTTGGAATCGCCATAGGGAAAGCACAAGAGATCGCATCCGGCCAGCCGGTCGAGGATCTCGCCCTCGCTCAGGAAGCCAAAGTCCATGTCCACGGCGTCTTCAAGGCCAAGAACCTTCACGAGGGCTTCGACGCGGGCGCGTTCCCTATAGGACACGGGATCCTTGCGGACGCAGTTCAGAAGCTTGAGCCGGAGCCGGGGCTCAATCCGTCTCGCTAACGCGAGAGCCTCGACAAGCAGGGGAACGTTCTTGTGCGGGTAGAGAAATCCGAATGTCCCGACAGTGAAATACGCTCCCCTCCGGGGCGAGGCCGCCGTTCGCGACAGAATTCCGTGTGGGATCACAGTTGGGCTGATCTTCCGCTCCGCGAGCAATCCGGCGTCGCGTTCCGTATGCACGATGACGGTGTCGAAACACGAAAGCCATGACGCCGAGTTTCCGGCGACAGCGTCACGGACATTATGCATTGTCAGAACCTTGAGGCGATAAGAAGAGCGTTTCAAAGATAACCCAATCTCGCTCATGTCGTTCTCCGAGAAGAAACTTGGATGATGCTGGAGCCAGACAACATCCGACGTTCCTTCTTCCAGCAGGCCCGCAAGCCGCCGGATACCGGCCTTCTCGTAGCCCCACGGACGAAGCGCTCCGGCTGGATCGGCATTTGGGAGGCCATCGCCGCGGATCTCGCGCGCCATGACGCGTTCCAGCGTGGATTGCAGCGCAGCCGTCTTGAAGAGCGCTTCGCTGTAGCTCGCAATTCCACAGGCCTGGTTCCAGGTCGATACAAGGTCAATCTTCATCTCAGGGCGCTTCGATCGCATGCGGGACCCATCGGCCGCGAGAGTGCGATCGATGGCATGACAGACGCGGCGCGCGACGTCGGACCACTTGAAGTGCTCAAGAAGCAACGCTTTTGCCTTTGACAGCTTTGACCGCGACGTCTCTTTGCTGACCAATGCGTGCTTGATCTGAGCCACCAAGGATTTGGCGTCGGGTTCTGCCCACAACGAGCCGTCTGCCGAGACGTGCGCCTTCGATGGGGCCAAAGTGTAATCCACCAGCCAGGCCGTCTCGGCCGTGCAAAAATCCGTCTGCCCGCTGAACGCGGTTGTGACGACGGGTACGTCCAGCAGCATCGCCTCGGCCAGAGGGAGCCCAAATCCTTCGCCACGGGACGGAGCGACCATGAGGTCGCTTGATGCGACAAGGGCCGCAAGCTCTCGGGGCGAAAGATGTTGCTTCAGAATGTCGACTTCCGCCGCATCAGGACGCGAGTTCCGGAGTCTCGCCAGATCTTGGCTCACCGTGTTGTGCGGATTGTCAAAAGTCTTTATGGTCAGCGTTACATTGTCCGCTTTTGTGAACGATCGCGTGAATGCGTCCAGAAGCACGTCAACGCCCTTCCGTGGAAAACATGACGAGACATGCAGAATTCTGCGGTTGCCTGCGGATGGCATTCGCAGAGACGCGAGGTCGGAGAACTCAAGCGCGTGATCCACTCCGTTGCCCACCACTTCAACGGGTTTCGTGATGCCGGAATTCAGCAAACTGTCTTTTACGAAGTGCGAGGTGACCATGATCAGATCGAGGTGACGATTGAATTGGTCAACGATCTGCCTGGGTACAGCCGTTTCTTCCCATGCGAAACAGACATATGCATTGAGGCGCTTGCCGACCATATCGTCGGCTTTTGGGGGCCAGGTGTTGCGGATGTGCAAGTCAAAGCTGTTCGGGAGTGGATAGCTGCCGGCAAAATGCGGCAGCAGGCTGCTCATGCCGTTCAGCAATCGATCGGAGCGCCATTCTTGTTCCGGGGTGTGGAGCGTCACATCGAGGCCGCTCCCGATCAGCGCCCTGGCCAGATAACGATTCACGATCGCCAGGCTGTAGTCTCCCTTGAAGACGCCGTCGAAGAAGATGCTGCCTATCTCTTTTGCCCTGTATGTCCCGATGCGATCGAGGAGATAGGGCGAGGGCGGAGGATTGGGACTGGAAGTTCTCATTTGCAATTGACTAGAGGTGGATTTGAAGGATCGTAGTATGGATCATGATGAGCTGTACGGATCAGCGCCGGGTTTGTTGGCTCATTCGAAACGATCCACGGAATTCGGATCTCCGTTACAGACTGTTATAGATATCCGCCGCCAGCTTCACGTCCTTGAACACCCGGCCCCGCCCGTTCTTCAGGACGAGTGCCGAATTGCAGTGCTGGGTGACGAATTCGTGTGAGTGGATGGCGATGATCATGGCCCTGTCCTTCCTCCGTTCCAGCAATTCATAATGACACTTCCGCTGAAACCGCGTGTCGCCGACGAAGAGAACTTCGTCGATGAGGATGCAATCGAATTCGATCGCCAATGAGAGGCCAAAGGCCACGCGCATGCGCATGCCGTCCGAATAGGAGCGCATGGGCAAAAGCAGGTGGTCTCCCATCTCGGTGAAGTCGCGCACATAGTCATAGATGTCGCGGAAGGGTTTGCCATAGAGCGAGCAGATGAAGCGGATGTTGTCATAGCCGGTGAGGCTGCCCTCGAAGCCTCCGTCCAGCGCCAGGGGCCAGGACAGTCGCATGCCGATTTCCGTGTGGCCGGAGGTGGGCGCCATCACGCCCGAAAGAATGCGAATAAGCGTTGACTTGCCTGATCCGTTGCGGCCCAGCACCGCCATCCGCTCCCCCGGCCGCACCTCGAAGCTCACCCCGTCGAGGACATGCTTCACGCCCAGCGGTGTGTGAAACACCTTGCTGACATTGACTGCGCGGATAACGCCGCCGCCCGGCGTGGCGGGTTGGGCGGGTTCCGGCGGGGTGCCGCGGGTCATGGGGGAAAAGCCTCTATCCATGGGCAGGGCTCCCCCCACGCACATATTCGGCGAGACGGCGGTGGCGACGGATGTTGGCGGCCAGCCGGTCCACCACGAGAAAGGCCATGAGGGCCAAGGCGCAAACCATGAGCGTGGCGAGCACGCGCCGCGGCAGCAGCGGCTTGTCGGGGACCTTGGGTTCCGAGATTCGCTCCACAAAGACGGACTGGCGGCCCGTCTCCGCCCGGGTGCGGGCAAGTGTTTCTTTCGCGGAGGCATAGAGCTTGACGGCGAGATCACGGTCGATCGCCAGACGCTCATATTCCGAAATGCGAGGCGCAAGCGACTCATTGGCCCCCGCAAGATTGCCCCACTCCCGCCGGATCTGCCGCTCCAAGGTGTCGATCCGGGCAGAGAGGCCCGGCAGTTCCGGGCTCCGCGGCGAGGTGCGGGTTAACTCTTCACGGCGCGCCCGCGCCTCTGCAATGGCGATTGACAGTGCGGTCACCACTTCCACCACGGACTTGGAGTATAGGGCTGGGTCATACTGCTTCTCTCGCGTGCGCCAGTCCTGCAGCCCCTGCTGGGCGGCAAGCAGCTGACGGCGGGCATCGGCCACGTGGCGCTCAGCTTCCGCCAGCGTGTCGCTCCGCATCCGCTCCGACAAGCCGTTGACGATTCGCTCAGCCTCCTCGACGAGCGCCTGGGCGATGGCCTGTGCAGCCCTGGGGTCGAAGGCGCGGACGGTGAGCTTCGTAACCCCCGCCGCCTTGTCATGCTCCACTTCCACCTGGCGGAGATAGTAACGGTAGAGGTCTTCAGCCGTGTCCCCTCCGGCAAGACCCGGAAAGCGCGCAAGAAAGTCGCCATGTGGCGCGCCAAAGGCCTCGCGCAGGTCAATCCGCTGCGACACCGCCTCCAGCGCGTCGCGCGAGGCGATGAAGGCGATCACGGAATTGACGTCGGCCGCTCCTACCGCGATCCCGGCGCCTTCGCCGATCCCGCCCTCGATCAGCCCCGGTCCCGACTGGCCCTGAGAGCGCACCACAAATTCGGTCTCGGACAGGTAGACGTCCGCCGCCAGAGCGCTGTAATAGACCGCCGCCAGCACTGCAGGCAGCAGGAATACGAGCGCCAGCAGCACGATCCGTCCGGCGCTCCAGCCCTCATCATCGGCACCCACCAGCAGCGGACGCGGTGCTGCACCCCCGGTCTCCGGCGGTCCGATGCGCGTCACCACGCAGGGTGAGATCACTGGCGTGTCAGCTGCAAAACTCATGCGTCATGCAGCCTTTCGCGTACCGCGGCGATCCCCGGAATGCCAATCGCCAAGAGCAGAAGACCACCAACCATCGTGACGATGGGGTCATAAATCGCGTGCACCGCGGGCCCGAAGAAGCCCGCGCGGATCATCTCATACGGGTGGGTCAGCGGGTTCCAGTAGAGCAGCTGTTGTGCGGTTAGCGGCAACCAGTCTACCATGTAGAAAGTAGGCGAGAGCGGAATAGAGAGGTATTGAACCGGTTGAACGAAATGCCCAACCGCCTCTGATAACTCCGTTGCCGCTGCAATGCAGGCGGCAAAGCCAACGCAAAGCCAGGTCAGCAGCAGCCATCCCCATACGACCAGCCGGTAGTCATGCACCATCTCGGCCGCGCCAGCGAAATAGAGCGTCAGATAAATGACCGCGAAGGCCATCGTGGAGCCCGCGAATTCAAGCGTCATGCGCGACAGGAAGATGTCGAGAAGCCCCAACTGCCGGTGCACGAGCAACCCCACGCTCCGCCTGAACAACCTGGCGCTGGGGCCCGTCAGGTGGCGGAACAAAGTCAGTGGCATATAGCCCGTCACCACAAAGGCAACAATCGGGACGCCGTGGTAAAAAGGCGGCTTGACGAGGTACCAGATGGTGGCGACGCCAGCGCACAGGATCATCGGCTCGAGTATGGCCCAGAGGAAACCAATATTGTGCCGCCCGAACTGTGCGATCAGATCACGCACCAGGAACGACTTGAGCACACGCGCATTGCTCCTGATCCCCTCGAACATCATTGGACGAAGACCCTCCGCCCGGGCGCATGTTCAGCAATGCCGGTCTTCATGAGCCATACCACGAGCAGCAATATAAGGTTCAAGGCCACAATCGATACGATGCTGAACAGGCGCCTGGGCTCTGCCGCCTTATCCGGCAGCTGCGGGCTGGCGATGCGCTCCAGATAGAGCTGTTTACGACGCGCCTCGTTGCGTGCATCCTCGAGCGATAGGATGGCGGATGAGAGCACCTTTGCCGCAACCTCCTGATCGAGTTTAAGTCGCTCGAAAGCCTCAATTTTCCCGGCTAACCCGTCGGAGCTGTCAGCGAACCGCTCGCGCTGCATGGTGATTTGCTCCTTGAGCGCGGCGGCCCGGCTCTGCAGAGCAACGAGCTGCGGGCCACCGGGCGAACTGACCAGCGTTTCGGCGATCTCGGTCTCGATTCGAGTAAGTTGCTCGCTCAAATTGGCGATCAACTGCGTGACCACGACAGAGCTTTCATTGGGATCGATCATAAGTTCACGATTGCGGAACCCGGTAAGATCCGACTGCGCCTGCTGTAAGCGTTGCTTCGCGCGCTGGACCTCCTCCTCCGCCACTCGGATGGCATCTCGGCGGATCCGCTCATTGAGTTCATTCACCCTCACCTCACTGATATCCAGGAGGCGCATGGCGATGGCGCGGGCATCCTCGGGCGTGAAGGCCTGCACTGCCAGCATGCTCATGCCGGTCGTTGGGTTGAGGTGCACTTTGATGCGCTGGCGCATGTAGCGCACGAAATCCTCTTCCAAAGGCCCATGAAAGATATTCGGATATCGAGACAGCGCATCTGCTTCCGGCCGACTATACACAGCGCGAAGGTTGATATCCCTTGATAGCTGCTCCAGTGCATCCCGCGAGGTCATGAACTCATGCACCGCATAAGTCTCGTCCTCAGAAGTGGAGATGCCGACGAATTTCAGGAAGCCGGCGAAGCCGCTGGCCAAAGTGGTGCGGTTCGAACTTCTGAGCACGAAACTCGCTTCGGAGACATAGATGCTTGAGGCCGCAAGACTAAAATAGACTGCCGCCAAGAGAGCAGGACTCAGCGCGATCATGGCGAAAACCAGAGCTCGATACCGTTCCATGGGCCGGGTCACGGCGGCTGCGGATCTTCGCGGTCGAGTTCCGCCATGATGCGCAGCGCAGAGCCGACGCAGACGATAATCAGCACAGCAGAGATGACCGTCAGCAACGCGTCATAGGCATTTACGCTAACGTTCCCAAGATTGAGTGTCTGGGTTGGCAGGAAATAAAGCAGACCAATGAGCAACAGAAGGAAGATACGGAATTCGGTTGGCCCGACCTTTCCGAAGGAAATGCGCATGACACCGCGCACCTTCGCCTCAAGCGCGCTCATAACGGTTAGCATCAGATACGCGCTGAGCACCAACAGTGAACTCGTCGTCGAAACATAGGGAGAAAGCCCAGCCCCCAAGCCGATGAGGCCCATGCTGAATACGTCGGTCATGTGGTCGACGAAAAATCCATAGCTCCACCGTTCACATCTGCGGAACCTTGCCAACGACCCGTCAAGGCTGTCTCCTAACCAATTGATTAGGATCCCCGCCGCGGCCAGCCAAAGATAGGCCGGACCAAGGTTGGAGAGGAAAAATCCGGCAAAGACGACAACAGATCCCAGCATGCCGACCATTGTCAGGTGGTCGGGCCGTACACCCGCGGGAATCTGCCTGCAAAGCCATTTGATTACTCGCGTTTCGGAACGGCTAAGCAATGTATCGTTGATCTTGATAATGTGACTGCAATCCCTTCACCGAACTTCCTATTTCACTAAAACAGCATAGAATTCCCGCATAGGGTGTCAATTAAAAAGAGACCTCAAATACTTTAGGTTGTTTGTCTGCTGAATGCCTTAGCCAAGGGTCGGTAAGGGACAGACTTCAGCTGCCGCCCTGCCCATGATGCTCGTGACGAAGAAAAGGGCGGAAAAGCTCAGATGATGCCCAAACAATCGATATTGTATGAGTTATTGACAAGCGGAGAATTCCAACTGATCGGAACGCAGGCCTGGATCAATACTGTCACCGCCGGACGGGCGGCGCCCCCCCCCCCCCGCGCCCGGCTTTACAGTTTTTGCCCCCGCGTGCCGGCTTTGCGCGCAACCGCAGAGCCTGTCAGCGCTTTGCTCAACTTGCAGAACCAATAGCGCGCGTTCCGACCAGGTGGAATCACCTGTTCGGAAAGAACTCGCGCAAGATCAATTACTTGACGATGATCTTGCCGCAAAAGTGGTTTCCACTATAGTGGATCGTGCTCAAGCCCGCAGACCACCTGGTAAATCCTGACACAGCGGTACGCTGTACCCTTCCAGGCTGACAATCGCGTCGATTGCATTGGCCTCGCGCCATTCCAAACCGGGAGTGAACACGGAATTTGATGTGGGACTTCGACCAGCACTTCCGGTTGCCCATGGTCATGTGTTTTTGCCCCATGACACTTCTTTTCCGGAGTTCCCTTCCTCCTCCCAGAAACACCACGATCGGCTTGCTGCCGGACAGACCATAGATGTGAATAGGCACGAAACAATCGATCTCGTAGCGGGCATAAAACAGCACCTGCCCTCGTGATCCGAATCGCAGGTATCGTCGATAACTCGCACATCATCGTCCGTCGTTGACTTCATCCGCGCCACTCCGATCTGGATCGGCATGTTTTGGAACCGTCTCACTCATGGCCGGATGCGAGCACAATGGCGCTCCGCTGCTCAGTCTACCGGCCCACCGCCAGCCTTAACATTGGGTCATCGCGCAGCCGATCTATGGACATCAGCATCCTCATGACTGCAGGCAACGGCCATCATGATGATCAAAAGGATGAAATCCATCGTCGATACTGGCCTGTCTTTCCCTTGCCGCTTTGGCTCGAAAACGAATTCCAACACCTACTCGGAAAATCAAGCCCTACACACCGCGATCAGTTTGGTCACGGCCAACTCGGGGAAGAAAATATTTTTCGTCTCAGTTAATGCAATCGTTATTGCTTGTTATTGAGTGTTTTATATTTTTTTTCTTTGGCGTATTCGTGCGGATGTCTATGGCAGGGAATGCTATGCATCGGCATCTTGCGGGGCATGGACGTCAGGAGTTGAAATTTGTTGCCGGCGCCGACGAACATGATGAGAGCCCTAGCGCTATCCTTCACAGTAGCATTTGTTACGGGTTGCGCCATCCCGCGCGAGGGTCCTGCAGAAAAGGCCATCAGCGAGGAAGCAGCAGATCTAGCGGGCTTCTCACTGATCGAGATGACGGCGCCACGCGTAGCCAATTACCGCGTGGCACAGGTACGGGACTCCGGCGGAACAGTAGGCGTACCGGCCGCCCCGCCGATCGCACTGTCATCTGGCGATGTGCTGCGAGTACGCATATCGGAAACCAAAGAAGGTGGCGTCTTCGCGCCGCTCACACGTGGTGGCACGGTGTTCGACAATCTCCGTGTCGATCACCGCGGGTCAATTTCACTTCCACATGCGGGGCGCGTGAAGGTCGCCGGTCTCGACCCGCAAAGGGTTGAGCAGATCATCCGCGACCAGCTCGATGGCGTGGCCTTTGAACCCCAGGTGCAAGTAGAAATCACTGCCGATCGCGGGTCGAGCGTGCTTGTGAGCGGCGAAGTGAAGAATGCTGGCCGTTTCTCGATGATCGACAGTCCGCTGACACTGGTGGACGCCATCGCCAGGGCGGGCGGGCCAGCAAAAGCGCCCCACTTGATCGACGTCGCCATACGCCGCGGAAAGAACGTTCGGCGCATTCCGCTGGACAAGGTATTGAATGGCAATAATCAACAACTCCGTGCGGGAGATGAGGTCACGCTCGAATCCAACGCCAAGGTTTTTAACGCATTGGGCGCGGTAAAGAAGGCCGGCCAGATCGAATTCCCGAAGGCCAGGCCCTCGCTGATGGATGCGCTGGCCCAGGCCGGGGGACTAGATGACAGCCGCTCCAGCCCAATGGGCGTCTTCGTGTTTCGCCTGCGGGAACCCAAGGCGTGGTTGGACGCCGACAACCGCTGGCGTGAGGGCGCGGCAATCTTCCGGTTCGACATGTCCAAGCCAGAGATGATGTTCATTGCCCAAGCATTTGCGATCCGTAACGACGACACAATCTACGTTACCAATGCGCCCTCCGTCGAATGGGTCCGCACACTTCAACCCATCGCCCTAACGCTCGCCACCGTCAGTTCAACCGTCGCCTCCCAAAGCGCATTGCAAAATCAGCTTTTTTCGGGAGATTGATGGCTTTCAATGAACTTCAAATGCTGCTGAGGTATCCGATATGATCTACCCGGTCCTGCTCTGTGGAGGAAACGGAACAAGGCTTTGGCCCCTCTCGCGGCAAAGCTTGCCCAAGCAATTCGTGAAGCTGGTTGGCGAGGAAAGTCTGTTTCAGGCTTCTGCCCGGCGGTTCTCCGGAGGCCAGTTCAGGGATCCTGTCATTGTCACGTCCGACAGCTTCCGCTTCACAGTAACAGAGCAGCTTGAGGCGATCGGGATGCGTGCCGCCGCGACTCTGATTGAACCCTTACCGCGCAACACCGCGCCTGCCGTGCTGTGTGCCGCACTTTGGCTCAGGGAACAAGATCCCGGTGCCGACATTCTGGTCGTACCCTCCGATCATGTTATTCCGGATTCAGAGCGCTTTCGCGAGACAGTTGAGGCAGCACTTCCCGCAGCGCGCAATGGCAGCATCGTGACATTCGGGATCGTGCCAGCGCGGCCCGAGACGGGCTATGGTTATCTCGAACTCTCAGATCCCGCATGCAGGTTAGCTTCCACGCCACAGGCGCTTGTGCGCTTCATTGAGAAGCCGGACAGCGCCACGGCCCAGGCCATGCTCGCCGCAGGCCACTTTATGTGGAATGCTGGAGTTTTTCTGTTCTCGGTGGAAACGATCGTCAAGGCATTCGAACGGTACGCGCCGGAGCTGATTGCCCCCGCCCTCGCGGCCCTACGGCAAGCCAAGCCGGATCTGCAATTCACAAGGCTTGCAGAAGATCCTTGGTCAAAGTTGCAGAACATCTCGATAGACTACGCGATCATGGAGAAGGCTGAGAACCTTTCGGTGATGCCATATGGCGGCGTCTGGTCGGACCTCGGAAGCTGGGATGCCGTATGGCAGGAGGGCACGCCCGATACTAATGGCAATGTGCTCTCTGAGCACGCAACGGCGATAGACTGCCGTCAATCGCTGCTCCGTTCGGAGACGGAGGGGCTGGAGGTCGTCGGCATCGGGCTCGACGACATCGTGGCCGTCGCAATGCCGGATGCCGTTCTCGTGGCACGCAAGACCGATACGCAGCGCGTTAAGCAGGCCGTTGAAAGCTTGAAAACCCGCGGCGTGAAGCAGGCAACCGCCTTCAAGAGCGATCATAGGCCCTGGGGTTACTACGAGAGCCTCGCCCTCGGCCACCGCTTTCAGGTGAAGCGGATCGTGGTCAAGCCAGGCGCCGCCTTGTCCCTCCAGTCACATCATCATCGTGCTGAACATTGGATCGTCGTACAGGGGACTGCCCGGGTGACGGTGGACAATGAAGTCAGACTACTGGGTGAGAATGAATCAACCTACATCCGTCTTGGCGCAGTGCACCGGCTGGAAAATCCTGGCAAGTTGCCGATGATCCTGATCGAGGTCCAGACGGGCAGCTATCTGGGTGAAGATGACATCGTGCGCTACGAGGATATGTACGCACGCGGTTGATGAGCTGTGATCTGCCAGTGGACTTTCATTCAGCAGATTTTGGAGCCTTGGTCTGTTTGCCCTGCTCCACAATCTCTGGATCCCCTTTGGTAAGAATTTTCAAGAGTCAGGGTTACGATTTCTGAGCAGCATGGTTCGTAGAAGGTGGGACCTACCGTTGCGACAAGAACATGCTTTTGCTTTCGACTTTCTCTCAGCTCTTTTCGAGCAGATGTTTCCACCTGTTCGAAACGCGTTAGCTGGCATCATTGAACTTTTGGGCTTAGACGCCTTTCCGGACCTGGGTGTAGGGGGCGTTGCGAAGCGGGCCTGTTAAACTGTGCCTAATTCCGCCAACGTTTGCCACCGGACAAAACAGCAGAGGGGCTTTTGCGTGAAGACTTCGACAGCGCTGTTCATGATCGGCATGATTTTTACCGTTGCCGTGCCCCCGGCAAGTGCCGGTGACGAGCCTCCGGCTCCTGTGCTGCCGGAGGGTTATGATATGATGACGCTGAGCCGTGGGCCGTCGAAAGTCATTCCGGGTCTTGAACTTCCCGGGGATATGAGCAGATCTGAAACCGCAACCATCCTGACGATCGTTCCGGCTGATGGCAGTGGTGCGGGCACCCGCATCGAATGGTCGGGCCGCGTGACGACGAGCATTGTTTACAAAAATACCAGGAACAGGTGACGAATTGTGAAGCAGCGTGCCGGCCATGGCCTTGGGCAGGCTGTGGACTTTTCTAGGCTGCGTGCCTATGGTCTAGAATATGAACGCTGATCGAAAACGTCTTGCGGTCCTTGCCCTGCTGCTTCTGGCTCTGACAGGTTGCGCGTCCACCTCCACCGCTGTCGATGCTGGCGGAACAAGCAGAGGTATGGGCGGCTCTGCCACAGTCACCACCGGCGTGAAATTCTAGGATTTTAACATCGTAACCGGCTAACGGCCGTGACCATCCGGCGCGGGGGGCAGCGCTGCATTCTCGGCGCGGATGCGGATAAACATTACGGCACCATTGGCGATCGAGAAGGCGAGTGCATACCAGGTGAGGCCGAAGCAGAGCGGCAAGACGGCGATCTCGCCTGCGACCACCAGATAGTTGGGATGTTTCACGTAACGGTATGGTCCCGTCCTGACCAGCGGCTCCCCCGGGACCACGATGATACGGGTGGTCCAGCGCCGTCCCAGTGTAAAGAGTACCCAGAACCTGGCGGCCTGCAGCACCAGGAAGACCAGAAGCCAACCGGCTGACACGGGCCCGGCCCAGCCGAGCAGCCACAATCCGGCCAGCCATGCGGCGTGCAGCAAGACGATCAGCGGATAATGGCCTGGCGCGTACTCGACGGCTCCCCGGGCGAGCAGTCTGCTGGTATTGCTCCGCGCCCACCACAATTCCGCGAGGCGTTCCACGGTCACGAAAACGAGGATCGCCAGCGTCATGCGGGGGCCAACAGTGTTGCGATGCTGGCGCTGAAGCCAGGTCCCATGGCGGTGAGAAGCGTCCGGCGCGGCAGACCCGCTTTCAAAGCGCGCTCCAGCACGAAGAAGACCGTGGGGGCTGACATATTGCCAAACTCCGCCAGCACCGCGCGCTCATCGGCAAGCAGGCCCTGCGGAATGGCGAGCGCACGCTCGAGCGCGCTCACCACCTTGGCGCCGCCCGGATGACAGACGAACCGCCCGACCTGCCTCAGCGTGAGCCCAGACCGCGCCAGCATGCCATGAACAGCCGGACCGAAATGCTCTCCGGCAAAGACTGGAATCGAGCGGTCGAAAATGACCCCAAGTCCTTCCTCGTCGACTGACCACCCCATGATGTCCAGCGTCGCGGGCCAGGTGTGCTGTTCGGTGGACTCAACCGCTAACCCCTCAGCTGCATCCGTACTGAGAACGCAGGCTGCCGCCCCGTCTCCGAAGAGGGCCGACGCGACGATGTTTGCCTTGGTCAGCTTGTCGGCCCTGAAGGACAGCGTGCAGGTTTCAACCGCAACCAGAAGCACGATGGATCCCGGCCGCGACTGCGCGAGCCGTGCGGCAATCGACAATCCGGAAACGCCGCCAGCGCAACCGAGGCCAAAGACGGGCACACGCTCGATGCCCGGCCTGAAGCCCAACTCGGTTGCCACCAGCGCCTCAAGACCTGGCGTCGCAATCCCGGTCGAGGACACCGTCACCACCGTATCGACGGCGGCGGCGGACAGGCCCGCCCCATCAAGCGCACGCCGCGCCGCCGCAACGAAAAGGGCTGAGCCACCCTCAAGGTAGGCTGCCGTCCGCTCCGGCCACCCGAGTGGCTGCAAGAACCACTCGATGGGCTTCACCGACCGGCGCCGCTCAATACCAGCCGTCCTGAAGACGCCGGCAATCCTGTCGAAATCCGGAAAACGCCCCGCGAATGTTTCGTTCAGAAACTCCGCCGCATCGTGCTGTTCGATGACGAAGGGAGGCACGGCTGTCGCCACCGAGAGGATCTGTGCTTTCTGCAATGTCAATTCACAACCTTTGATCTACGATGTAGAATTGAATTCATGGTAGATACGTGCAGCAGCCCGGGCAGACCATTGGCGCGACAAGTTATTCCGTTTCACTCAGACTGAAGAGGGCCTGCTGAAAACAGCCGAACAGGCTGCCACCTCATCCAGCGTCAGGCTCGCCTAATTCCTGAGATGAGCATGGTTGCGGCAGAACCAATCATAGGTGCCCGCGATGCCGGTTTGCAGGTCAGTCCGCGCCGTCCAGCCCATGGCAGTCAACCGCGAAACGTCGAGCAGCTTCCGCGGAGTACCGTCCGGCTTCGTTGCATCGAACAGGATCTTTCCCTTGAAGCCGGTCACCTCCGCCAGCAAACCGGCAAGTTCTGCGATGCTGACGTCAGAACCAACGCCGACGTTGAGGTGATTGAGCCCGGGGCCCGTATGAGACACATAATGCGAACGATCGGCGTCCAGAATGAAGAGGCTCGCCTCCGCCATGTCGTCGACGTGCA
>NZ_JBIICB010000039.1:0-21931 GCF_044239095.1 Aestuariivirga sp.
GCATCAGCTGGATGAGATCTCGCCCGACAGGACACCCTATTCCTACTTCAGCGCCCTCATGCCGGACGCGCCGGAATCGCAGCGCCGCGCAAAGCTTGGCGCCTATGGCTTCGGCGCGGCGCTGGCGGATTCGCGCTGCGACACGCTGTCAGGCGGGGAGAAGGCGCGGCTGCTGTTCGCGCTTGCCGCGTTCCATGCGCCACATGTGCTGGTGCTCGACGAGCCGACGAACCACCTCGACGTCGACAGCCGCGAAGCGCTCATCATGGCAATCAACGACTATGAGGGCGCGGTGATCCTCATCAGCCACGACCGCCACATCATCGAGACCTGCGTCGACGATCTCTGGCTCGTCAGCGACGGCACCGTCAGGCGCTTCGACGGCGACATGGACGACTACACCCGCCTCGTGCTGGAGAGGGCGCGCGAGGCCCGCCGCGGCGAGCGCCAGTCTGCCAGGCCGCAGGCCGCAACGCCTTCCCCCCCGCCGCGCGCCTCCGCTGCCGCCACGCAGAAGGCTGTCGACAAGCTGGACCGCCGGATGGAGGAATTGCGCGGCAAGATCGCGATCCTGGACCAGGCGCTTTCCGACCCCGCCATCTTCAGCGAGGAGCCAAAGAAGGCCGCCGACTTCGGCAAGCTGCGCGCCAGGCTTGCCGCGGAGCTGGAGGAACTGGAGAACCAGTGGCTCGAAGCTCAGCTCGGATAAGCTAGTTCCCGGCCGCGGCGCGGTTCTGCCAGCGGCCTTGTTCGTCCTGCTGCCAGTAGCTCACCTCATGGCCGGCGGACTTGAACCGCTTCCACCCGGCGCGCGCGGCCTCGACCGCCTCGGAGTCATTGCCGTCGAACAGGATGACGGCGCGCGTCAGTCCGGCAATGTCGCCCACAGGCGCACCGTCCACGAAGAAGCGGATGTTGGCGTTGTTCGGGTTCTCCTCCACCGCGGTGATCCAGATCGGCTGCAGGTCGGGGAAACCGTCGGCCTTGGTGCCGTGCGGCAGGAAGCTGTCCTCGTCATGGGCCCAGAGCTGCGCCGCGATTGCCTCGCTGCGCTCCTCGCTGCCCGTCTGCACCACCACGCGCCAGCCGCGCTCGAGGCTGGTGTTCAGCAGCTTCGGCAGCACGCTCTCCAGCGGCTGGCGTTCCAGATGGTAGAAGAACACGGGGGTCATGGCGCCATTCATCGGCAAGGCGGCCGCGGCGGTCAAGTGCGGTTCACGCGCGCAGGGCATCACGTTAAGTAAGCTGCTATGGCAGTTCTTCCATATTGAGGCGTGGGCCACTTTGGATAAGTCTCTGCCTGTCATGGCGATAGCCGGGGAGGTGACAGGTGCGCGGTCCAAAACAAGGTGAACGGCAGGAGTCCGGCGCGGGTGAGGCACTGCACCTCTATTGCCTGGCGGCAGCAGTTGCCAACGAAGCCTCGCAAGGCGGCTTCCCCGACTTCGCCCGCGCGCTGGAAAACGCTCTCTGTGGCTTTCTTTCCGGCCTCCCGCGGGAGGAACAGGCAGAAGCCCTGCGGCTATCCTATGAAATAGCCCTTGGCGGCGCGGAACCCGCCCCTCCCCGCCTCAGGCTTATCTATTCACGCGAGTAGAGCATGATCCGCAAAAGTGGAAACCACTTTTGCGAAAAGATCATGCTCAAGCCATTGAACTCGAGCTAGACGCGGGGCCATCACGCGGCCTGCGCCGCGAACGCCACGGCGATTGCGGCTGCCACCCTGGCATTGTTCCTGACGAGGGCGATATTGGCCGCAAGCGAGCGCCCTTGCGTGACGCCCGCGATTTCCGCGAGGAGAAAGGGGGTCGTTTCCTTGCCGTGAATGCCCTTGGCCGCAGCCTTGCGTATGGCGGCCTCGATCACGGGTGCAATCTCGGCGGCGGGGATTTCAGCATCTGCCGGAATGGGGTTGGCCACCACGATGCCGCCCTTCAGCCCCATCTCCCACTTGGCCCGCATCACGCTTGCGATCTCACCCGCACTGTTGCACCGCATCGGCACGGCATGGCCGCTCCCGCGCGAATAGAAGGCTGGGAATTCATCCGTGCCGAGGCCGATCACCGGCACGCCCAGGGTCTCCAGCGTTTCGAGCGTCAGGCCCAAGTCAAGGATCGCCTTGGCCCCCGCCGTCACCACCGCGACGCTGCTTTCCGCAAATTCCGTCATGTCGGCAGAAATGTCGAAACTCGTCTCCGCACCCCTGTGCACACCACCGATGCCACCCGTGGCGAAGACGCTTATTCCTGCCATGGCCGCAATCCGCATGGTGGAGGCAACCGTCGTAGCGCCGTCCAGCCCCCTGGCCACGACGAAGGGAAGGTCGCGCACCGAAACCTTCGCGATGGACCGCCCCTCGCGCCCGAAGCGGTCGAGTTCCACGCCGCTCAATCCCACCTTCAGGACGCCGCCGATGATGGCGATGGTGGCCGGAACCGCGCCAGCCTCGCGCACAATCTCCTCCACCGCGCGCGCCGTCTCGACATTCTGCGGATAGGGCATGCCATGGGCGATGATGGTCGATTCCAGCGCCACCACCGGGCGCCGCTCCTCGAGCGCGCGGCGAACCTCTTCGGTCAGGGACAGTTCAATGGCCAAGGCACACCTCAACACGCCGGTTGTTGCATGATACCCCTCCCGTTTTGCAGCAGGGGTAAACTCCCTTTTCAGCCACGCGTCTCCGTTTGCCAAGCCTGAAGCTTGCAGATCTGATCGCACCGCTTCGTCAGAAGCTGGATCTAGTCGAACAGCCTCACACCAGCCGTGAGACGGTTTCCGCCAGCGCCTCTTGCAATGGCCGCAGACGGAAGCCGAAGCGCGCCGCGAATGCATCCATGGACAAGCGCGAGTTCGCGGGGCGGCGGGCCGGCGTCGGGTACTCGGCCGTGGTGATGGGCTTCACCTCCGCGCAGGGACCGCCAAGGGATTTGCTCAGCGCGAAGGTCTCGCGGGCAAGTCCGTACCAGGTCACGTCACCGCTGCCACAAAGGTGATAGGTTCCACCCCCGGGAAGGCCCGGCGCGATCCGCAGCACGGCATGGGCAATGTCGAGGGCACTTGTCGGATTGCCAATCTGATCGTCGACAACATTCAAAACCGCACGCTCCTTGCCGAGCCGCAGCATGGTCTTCACGAAATTGCCGCCGAACGGGCTGTAGACCCATGACGTCCGCAGGATGAGCGGCGAAGGATGAGCCAACTTCACCGCCTCTTCTCCCGCCAGTTTCGACTGGCCATAGACGCCGAGCGGGCCCGTCTCGTCACTTTCAACATAGGCGCCCGTCTTGTCGCCCGGATAGACGTAGTCAGTCGACAGTTGAATGAACGCTGCACCAAGCCGCGCAGCGGCGGCAGCGGCGGCAGCAGCACCGTCTCGATTGATGGCGAAGGCCAGAGCGGACTCCTGCTCCGCCTTGTCCACCGCAGTATAGGCGGCTGCATTGACGACCATGTCCGGCCGCACCGCGGCGATGGCGGCGCCCGCGGATGCCGTGTCCTCGAGGTCCAGATCCGGACGGCCAAGGGCGATCACCTCAACCCCCGGCACAAGCGCACTCCGCTCGAGCAGCGCCATCACGACCTGGCCGCTCCGGCCGGTGACGAGGATCCGCATCAGGGCTTGGCCGTGCCCAGGCGCTGGCCCGAATAGCGGGAGGCCCGCAGCGGTTGCCACCAGTCGCCATTGCTCATGTACCAGCTGATGGTCTTGCGCAGGCCGGTCTCGAAGGTCTCACGGGCGCGCCAGCCAAGTTCCGTCTCGATCTTCGTGGCATCGATCGCATAACGCAGGTCATGGCCCGGACGGTCATCCACGAAGGTGATGAGCTTGCGGCGCGAACCAGTGTTAAGGGGTACCAGTTCGTCAAGCGTGTCGGCGATCGTCTCAACCACCACGCGGTTCGAGCGCTCGTTGCGGCCGCCGATGTTGTATGTTTCGCCGACGCGGCCCCGGGTGATCACAAGCGCCAGCGCACGCGCATGGTCTTCGACATGCAGCCAGTCGCGGACATTCTCACCCGTGCCATAGACGGGCAGGCTCTTGCCCTCGAGGCCGTTGATGATCATCAGCGGCACGAGCTTTTCGGGGAAGTGGTAGGGACCGTAGTTGTTGGAGCAGTTCGAGAGAACCACGGGCAGCCCGTAGGTATGGTGCCACGCCATGACCAGGTGATCGGACGCCGCCTTCGAAGCCGAATAGGGAGACGACGGCTTATAGGACGTTTCCTCGGTGAACAGCCCGCCGTCGAGCGGCAGGTCGCCGAACACCTCGTCGGTGGACACGTGGTGGAAGCGGAAATCCGGCTTCCTCGGCTCCGGCAGCCCGGCGTGGTATGAGCGAGCCGCCTGCAGCAGCGCGAATGTGCCGATGATGTTCGTCTGGATGAACTCCCCCGGCCCGTCGATCGAACGGTCCACGTGGCTTTCGGCGGCAAGGTGCATGACGGCGTCGACGCCTTCGTCCTGCATCACCTTCAGCACCGCATCGCGATCGCAGATGTCGAGCTTGTAGAAGCGGTACCCCGGGCTTCCGGCGATCTCCGCGGTGGAGCCCTCACTCGCCGCATAGGTCAGCTTGTCGATGTTGACCACATCGATGCCGAGGTCCCGCACCAGGTGACGGCACACTGCAGACCCGATGAAGCCGCATCCGCCTGTGACCATGATCTTCATGCGCGATGACCCCGCAAGCCTAGAATGAAAACTGTTCAGTAATGCCGGACAAAAATGGCGCTGCCGCGTCCTTGGCCGAGAGCACGGGCTCGCGGCCCTCCAGCGGCCATGCGATGCCGATCTGCGGATCGTTCCAGCGGATGCCGCGGTCATATTCCGGCGCATAGGGAGCCGACACTTTGTAGAACACCTCGACGCGGGGCTCGAGCGTCAGGAAGCCATGGGCAAAGCCCCTGGGCACCAGCAGCTGGTTCCACGCATCAGCTGACAGCACGCAGGACACCCACTTGCCGTAATCCGGCGATCCGTGGCGCAGGTCGACGGCAACATCGAAGATCGATCCGCGCAGCACGCGGATGAGCTTGTCCTGGGCAAACGGCGCCAGCTGGAAATGCAGCCCGCGCAGCACGCCACTTTCGGCCGAGAAGGACTGGTTGTCCTGCACCCACCCGATGTCGATGCCGGCCTCGGCAAACCGCTTCTGCGAATAGGTCTCAGAGAAGAAGCCACGCGCATCACCGAACTTTCCCGGGATGATCTCGAGCACACCTTCAAGCGCCAGCCTGCGGATCTCCATGCCGGTCAGGCTCCCCGCTCGGCAGCGATGCGGCGCAGGTAGGCGGCGTATTCGGTCTTGCCCAGCGCATGGGCGCGCTTCTCCAACGCCGTGGCGTCGATGTAGCCGCAGTTGAAGGCAATCTCCTCCGGGCAGCAGATTTTTTCGCCCGTGCGGGTCTCGATGGTGCGGATATAGGAGCCGGCGTCGTGCAGGCTGTCGTGGGTGCCAGTATCGAGCCATGCATAGCCGCGGCCGAGGCGCTCGACCTGGAGGTCGCCCCGCTCCAGATATGCGCGGTTGACATCGGTGATCTCGAGCTCGCCACGCGCCGACGGCCGGATCGACTTCGCAATGCCGACGATGTCGGAGTCGTAGAAGTAAAGCCCCGTCACCGCCCAGTGCGACTTCGGCTGCTTTGGCTTTTCTTCGATCGAGGTGGCAACACCGTCCTTGTCGAAGGCCACCACGCCATACCGCTCAGGGTCCGACACGCGGTAGGCGAAGACCGTGGCCCCGCTCTTTCTCGCTGCTGCCGCGCGGCACTTGTCCTGCAACTTGTCGCCGTGGAAGATATTGTCGCCCAGCACCAGTGCGGCGGGTCCGCCCTTGAGGAAGCTCTCGCCGATAAGGAACGCCTGCGCCAGCCCGTCAGGGCTCGGCTGCTCGGCATAGGAAAGGTTGATCCCGAATGCGGAGCCGTCGCCAAGCATGTTGCGGAAATGCGGCAAGTCATGCGGGGTCGAAATGATCAGGATGTCCCTGATGCCGGCCAGCATAAGCACCGACATCGGATAATAGATCATCGGCTTGTCGTAGACCGGAAGAAGCTGTTTCGAGATGACAAGGGTCAGCGGATAGAGCCGGGTTCCGCTTCCGCCCGCCAAGATGATACCACGCATCCACACCCCCCTGCAGTCTAAGCCTTTCGAAGGGTGACGTAGCACCTGAAGGACCAACCAAACAACAGAATACAGAAACTGCTAGTTAGTCTGCGCCAGCCGGAACAGCCTTTCCCGGCTGAGGTCCGTTGCCACGGACTCGCGCGAGCCGAGCTTGATGGCCGCGGCGCACTGCCCGAGCCGCGCGGCCTCAGCCAGCGGCAGGCCTTCCAGAAGGCCGCAGACCAGCCCCGCAACCGCCGCATCTCCCGCCCCGGTCACGTCGGCAATTTCCGGAGACTGCACGGGCGTTACGGCAACCGCCTGATGACCGTCGGAGGCGACCGCGCCTTCGCGTCCGCGATGCAGCACGACATTGGCAAATCCCAGGGCATGAAGCCGCGCGATGTCGCCGCCCGCCAGCGCATCGAGTTGCTGCACATTGGGCGTGATGGCGAAGACGGGCGCCGCGCGCGTGAGCCCCAGAAGCTTCCCCGCCTTCACCACCGACACAGGCTCGATCAGCAGGCGCAACCCATGCCGCCCCGCGAAGCTCATCAGCCAGGCGAGGCAGATCGCGGGCAGGTTGCAGTCCGCCACCAGCATGTCAGCCCGCGCCAGCTGGCCCGAGAGCGTTTCGAGGTGGGCCGGATCGAGCCCGTCCATGGCGCGCATGTCGCTCACCGCGGTCACCATCTCGCCGGTTTCGTCCAGCACGGCGAGATAGGTGCCGGTCGGCTGGCCGCTCACCCAGGAAAGCGAGAGGTCGACGCCCGCCCGCGCGCAGGCAGACCTGACCAGCGCCGCATTCGCATCATCCCCCAGCGCGGTAACCAGCGAGACGTCGTGGCCGAGCCGTGCAAGGTTTTCCGCGATGTTGCGGCCCACCCCCCCGGCCGAGAGCGTGACGCTCCCGGGGTTCGACGTGCGGGGAAGACAAGGCCCGCTGGCACGGCCCTTGATGTCCACATTTGCGCCGCCGATGACGATGACGCGCGGCATCAGAAGTCGGTGGGAGCGCCGCCCTCCGCCTTGCGCCTGTCGACGAAGGCATTGAGCTCATCACGGATGGCGTCGTCGATCGCGGGTTCCTGGTAGTCTGCCAGCGCCTGCTTCCAGACCGCATTGGCCTTCTGCCACGCCTCGGGCTTGCCTGCGGCCAGCCACTGCTGGTTGTTGCGCCAGTCGGAGACGATGGGCGAATAGAAGGCATTGGTATAGCGCGCCAGCGTGTGCTGCGCGCCGAAGAAATGCCCGCCGGGGCCAACCTCGCGGATCGCTTCGACGCCCAGCGCGTCTTCCGTGGTCTCGAGGGGTTGCATGAACTCACTCACCATCTGGATCAGGTCGCAGTCGAGAATGAACTTCTCGAAGCTCGCGACGAGCCCGCCCTCGAGCCAGCCTGCGCCATGCATGATGAGGTTGCCGCCGCCCATGGTCAGGCCCCAGAGCGAGAACACGCTTTCATAGGCCGCCTGTGCGTCGACCGTGTTGGCGGCACAGGTGTTGGAGGTGCGGAACGGCACATTGTAGCGCCGCGCCAGCTGGCCGCCGACGACCGTCGCCTTCATGTATTCGGGCGTGCCGAAGGCGGGTGCTCCCGACTTCATGTCGACATTGGAGGTGAAGCCGCCATAGATCACGGGCGCGCCCTTGCGCACCAGCTGGGTGAAGGCGATGCCGGCCAGCGCCTCGGCATTCTGCTCCACCAGCGCACCCGCCACCGTGACTGGCGCCATGGCGCCCGCCAGCGTGAAGGGGGTGACACAGACGATCTGGTTGCGCGACGACATTTCGAGGATGCCGTTCAGCATCGGCGTGTCGAGCTTCAAGGGCGAGTTGGTGTTGATGATGGTGAAGAGCGAGGGCTCCTTCTCGAGCTGCTCATGGCTGATGCCGCGGCCGATGCGGGCGATCTCGATGCCATCGCGGATGCGCTCCTCACCCAGCGAATAGGCATGGAAGGGCTTGTCGGTCAGCAGCACCGCATCGCGCAGCGCCTCCAGATGGCGGATCGAGGCGTGGACATCGATCGGTTCCACCGGATAGCCCGACAGGAAGCCGATGCAGTTGAAGTACTGCGCGAGCTTCAGGAAGTTCCGGTAGTCCTGGTAATTGCCGGTGCGCCGGCCACCATCCATGTCAGCGCTGTTGGGCGGGCTCGCCACCGTGCCGAAGGTGATCGCATTGCCGCCGATGCGCTGGTTGTTCTCGGGGTTGCGCGCATGAAAGGTGAATTCGGAGGGTGCTGAGGAAATCAGCTCCTCGATCATCGCAGGGTCGAAGCGCACGCGCTCACCCTCGACCTTGGCGCCAGCTTGTCTCAGCATGTCGCGCGCTTGCGGAAGCGTGAAGTCCATGCCGATCTCGGACAGCACCTTGAGCGACGCGAGGTGGATCGACTCGAGCTCGTCCTTCGAGACGATCTCCATCGCGGGGAACAGGCGCGTCAGCTTGCGGCGCGCCAGCTGCGGAACGGGAGCACGGCCCGTGCCGCCGCCACGCCGGCCTCCGCCCTCGCGGCGGCTTTTGCGGGTCGTCTCGGTGTCGGTAACAGTCACTTGGGGTATCCTTCTCAGCGATAGGGGTCGAGCGCGGGGTCGGCGGCGATCTGCTTTGCCAGCCAATCCTCGAAGCGCTTGATCTTGGGTTTCATGCGGTGCTCGGCATTGCAGGCGAAGAGCCAGTTGTGCCGGTGCTGCACCTTCAGGCCGAAGGGTTGAACGAGGCGCCCCGCCTTGATTTCCTCCGTGGCGAAGGGGCCGATGGTCATCGCCACACCCCTGCCCTCGATGGCCGCCTCCTGGGCAAGAATGTAGCTGTCGAACGCCAGCCTGTCCGAGAGCTTGATCCCCTCGACGCCGGCTTCCTCGAGCCACAGGTGCCAGTCTTCCTCCGCCGTATAGACATAGAGCAGCTTGTGCTTCTTGAGGTCCTCCGGCGTCTTGAGCGCATTCGGCCCCTTCAGCAGTTCGGGCGAGCAGATGGGGGTGAGAAGCGACCTGAACAGCGTGCGGTAGTAATGATCGGGCGAGCGGTTGCGGGCGAGGATGAAACCGACATCGACGTTCTTCTCATCGAAGTCCCAATCGAAATAGGAGGTCGAGAGCCTGACCTTCATATCCGGGAAGCGCTTCTCGAAATCATGCAGCCGCGGGATCAGCCACTTGAGCGCCACCGTCACATAGACCTGCACGGTAAGCTCGTTGTCGGCGGCGGAGGGCTTCAGCGCGCGGGTCTGCGCCTCCACCATGTCGAAGGCCTCGCGCACTGGCGGGAAATAGGTGTGGCCCGCCTGGGTCAGTTCGGCGCGGCGCGCATCGCGCCGGAACAGCTGCACGCCAAGCCGCTGTTCCAGCGACTTGACCTGGTGGCTCACCGCCGAACGCGTGATGCCCAGTTCGCTGGCCGCGAGACGGAAGCTGCCGAGCCGGGCTGCCGCCTCGAAAGCGGTCAGGGCACGTAACGGGGGCAGGTCGCGTCTGGCCAAGATTCCTCACCACTGGGTTTAGAGATCCTTCTACCACCACTAAATTCAGGCAGTTAAGGGGAGAAGACCAGAAAGTGAGGCCTGACTGGTGAAAAAAACTATCCTCTTCCGGAAAAAGATAGGCCATTGAAACGCCACGTGGAACCAGACGATATAGAGGCACATTGAGGAGTCCTGAACATGAGTGCTGTCGAAGACCTTTCCCGCCGCCGCGGCGGCCGCGAAGCCCGCAAGGCGCTGCGCTCACGCCCCATCCCCATGGCAGAGGCCGCCGTGCGCCCCGGCATGGAGGGCGGCCAGTACAAGCCCCTCTCCGAGCGCGACATGCAGCGCATCCATGAAACCGCGCTGACGCTGCTCGAGACCGTAGGCCTCGCCCAGGCGATCCCCACCTGCGTCGAGGCGATGACGGCCAAGGGCGCCTTCCTCAATGCGCAAGGCCGCCTCTGCATCCCCCGCGCCCTGGTGGAAGACACGCTCGCCTCCTGCGCGCGCAACTTCGTGCTGCACGGCCGTGACCCGAAGCACGACATGCAACCCTCCGGCAACAAGGTCTATTTCGGCACCGCCGGTGCCGCCGTCCACATCGTGGAGCCCGAGACCCGCAGCTACCGCGAATCGCTCCTCGTCGACCTCTATGACGCGGGCCGCATCGTCGACAATTGCGAGCACATCCACTTCTACCAGCGTCCGGTCACCGCGCGTGACATGATCACCGGGCACGATCTCGACATCAACACCATGTATGCCTGCCTTGCCGGCACCGAAAAGCATGTCGGCACCTCCATGGTCGATCCCGACCATGTCGATGAATGCCTGCAGATCCTGCATGTGCTGGCGGGCGGTGAGGACAAGTGGCGCGAGCGCCCCTTCGTGTCGCAGTCCAACTGCTTCGTCGTGCCGCCCATGAAGTTCGCCGAGGACGCCTGCCGCTGCCTCGAGTCCGCCGCCCGCGGTGGCATGCCCGTGCTGCTGCTCTCCGCTGCCCAGGCCGGCGCCACCTCGCCGGCAGCCCTTGCCGGCACAGTCGTGCAGGCCGTATCCGAATGCCTCGCAGGCCTCGTCTATATCAACTGCGTGGTGCCGGGCGCCATTGCCATCTGGGGCCCATGGCCCTTCGTGTCTGATCTCCGCACCGGCGCCATGTCGGGTGGTTCGGGCGAGCAGGCGCTCATCACCTCGGGCTGCGCCCAGATGGGCCACTTCTATAATCTCACCGTCGGCTCAGCCGCCGGCATGTGCGACTCGAAGCTGCCGGACATGCAGGCCGGCTACGAGAAGGGCGTGACCGCCGGCATCTCCGCCATGACCGGCATCAACATGCTCTACGAGTCCGCCGGCATGCACGCCTCGCTGCTGGGCTTCTGCCTTGAGAGCCTGCTGATCGACAATGACATGCTGGGCTCCATCAACCGCAACGTCCGCGGCATCGAGGTGAACGAGGACACGCTCTCCCTCGAGGTGATCGCCAATGTCTGTATCGATGGCCCCGGCCACTATCTCGGCAACGAGCAGACGCTGGCCCTGATGCAGAAGGACTATGTCTACCCGCAGGTCGCCAACCGCATGAGCCCCAAGGAGTGGAACGAGGCCGGAAAGCCCGACATCGTCGAGCGTGCCGCGGCGAGGAAGCGCGAGATCCTGTCCACCTACTACCCCGACTACATCCCGCGCCACATCGACGAGCAGATCCGCGCCAAGCACGACATCAAGCTGCCGCGCAGCGTGATGGAGCCGGGCGACCCGCGCTGGGCGTAAAGAGCCCTCATCCGGCCTTCGGCCACCTTCTCCCATCCCTTCGGGACGGGAGAAGGGAATAATCATCTCACAGCGTCCCCTTCTCCCGTTGCGCAGCAATGGGAGAAGGTGCCCGACAGGGCGGATGAGGGCCTCCCCCTTTCATTCCTCTCCACCCTTCATCCCTCTCCCCCTTCGGGGGAGAGGGCAGGGTGAGGGGGTCTCCCCGCATGGCAGAATGCCAACAGCCGGGCTATGCTGGACCACACCCTCACCCGACCCTCTCGCCCACATGCGTGGGGGCGAGGAATAACATCATGGATTTGCGCGTCCCAGCACCATGGAACACCCCATCCTCACTGCCATCCGCCGCGCCAGCTTCACCCCACTCGGCTGGTTCACCCCTCGCCCTGAGGATCGCGTGCCCGAGGGCGCCCACTTCGTCATCCTCATCGGCAATGCAGGCCCGGACATGTTCCGCCGCTTCGCCCGCGAGCGCGACCCCGCGCGTGATGCGATCGATGACTGGACGCGCGAGGCGGTCTCAGCCCTTGCCCGCGATCTCGACGCATCCGCCGTCTATCCCTTCGACATGAACCCGCCCTGGCCCTTCCTCACCTGGGCCCGGCGGGGCGGGGCGGGCCACGTCTCGCCACTGGGCCTCAACATTCACCCCACCTACGGCCTGTGGCACGCCTACCGCGCCGCCCTGCTCTTCCCCGTCGCGTTTGACATCCCCGTCCAGCATCCGGGCCCCCACCCTTGCCAGACCTGCGGGGGAAGGCCCTGCCTCACCGCCTGTCCCGCCGGCGCCTTCAACGATGCGTCCTATGACGTCCCGGCCTGCACCGCCCACCTCGCCACGGAGGAAGGACGATCCTGCATGAGCCGCGGATGCCTTGCGCGCCATGCCTGCCCTGTGGGACAAAGCTATGCCTATGCCCCGGCACAGGCCGAGTTCCACATGCGGGCATTCCTCGCCGCGCGCCACAAGGTGTGACCATGTACGACGTCATTCGCAAGAAGCTCGCCCGCGGTGAAACGATCATCCTCGACGGAGGCACCGGAACGGACATCCAGCGCCGCGGCGTGCCAATGAGTTCCTCCACCTGGTGCGCGGAGGCGAACGTCAGCCACCCGGAGGTGGTGCGCGCCGTGCACGAGGACTACATCAGGGCGGGGGCGGACGTCATCATCGCCAACACCTTCGCAACCTCGGCCCTCCTCTTCAACGCGCTCGGCCGGGACGATGAATTGCTGACGATCGACCGCGCCGCCGTGACGATCGCGAAGGAAGCGGCGAAGGGCCATCAGGTCGCCGTTGCAGGCTCCATGTCCACCATGCGGCCCGTGGCGCCGGGAAGCGACCGCACGCTGAAACAGCGGGAATGGCCGGAGGCTCAGGCCCGCGCGCTGTTCCGGCGCAAGGCAGACAACCTCGCTGCTGCGGGCGCCGACTTCATCATGATGGAGATGATGCGCGACCGGGACTATTCGGTCTGGGCCAGCGAAGCGGCCATGGCCACCGGCCTTCCCGTCTGGATCGGAATCTCGGTCGAGCGCCACGGCAGCCGGCTGACCGGCTTCGGCCGCGAGGACCAGCCGCTCGATGACGTGGCGCGCACGCTCTCCGGCCTGAAGCCGGAGGTCATCAGCATCATGCACACCTCGCCCAACGATACAGACGAGGCCATCGATATCCTGCGCCGGCACTGGAAGGGACCCATCGGGGCCTATCCCGAGAGCGGCTACTTCAAGATGCCGGAATGGACTTTCGTCGACATCATCCCACCGGAGGAACTCGTGAAGCGATCAAAGGCTTGGAAACACCAGGGCGTCACCGCCTTCGGCGGCTGCTGCGGGCTCGGCCCCGACCACATCAAGGCCTTGTCTGAGGCGTTCAAGCCATGAAGACGGGTTCCTGCCTCTGCGGTGCTGTGAGCTTCGAGATCAAGGGCGCCTTGCGCCCCGTCATTGCCTGCCACTGCCTGCAATGCCGCAAGCAGACCGGCACCTACATGTCCGCAACATCCTGCGCCGACACAGACCTCGCCTTCACGCGTCAGGACGGTCTCAAATGGTTCCGCTCCAGCGACATCGCACAGCGCGGCTTCTGCAAGGAGTGCGGCTCGGTGCTGTTCTGGAAGCAGGACGGCAGCGACACGACCTCGATTTCCGCCGGATCGATCGACGGCCCGACAGGCGCACCGCTGGATGGGCATATCTTCTGCGAGAGTGCAGGAGACTATTACGAGATCACCGGCGGAGAGTACCGGAAGGATCAGTGGTAGGCCGCGCACTTTGGAGCATCGCTGCCTCAGCTTCCCCTTCTCCCGTTGCGGAACGCAATGGGAGAAGGGGCCCGACAGGGCGGATGAGGGTCTCTGTCCGCCTGTCCTGCCGCTTGAAAGAACCCTCATCCGGCCTGCCGGCCACCTTCTCCCATCCCTTCGGGACGGGAGAAGGGGATGATCATTTCCGCCTTGCCACTCAGTCCGCCACCCAGCTTTCGCCGGGGTGACGGACCAAGGGGGGGCGCAAAGATGCTTGACTTTATTCCTAAACCCAGCTAGTACCCATTTACTTCCCCCAATCGGGGTTCCTGCTCGCGACGGTGAGCTCGAACGGGGTGAAGGGCAGGCCTGCGGGTGCGGTTCAACGTAAGCCACACTCCCGGGGGCGGGCGGAGAGACCCGGAGGCATTACGACCTCCGCGCCGAGAGGCAGTCACGGAATCCCACGATGGCGGATTCTTATACAAGTTCTCTCCGATCTGCGAAGAAGTCCTGCCGGTTCGCGGGCGCTGCTCAGCGCTCACTCGCTGGTCCTTTACCGGATCAGCACACACTGCGCCGGGCAGCGCCCGCGCCTCCCACTTCTCCAGCGAGGGACAAACGCAACCCTCACAAAGGATGAAACATGCCTCGAGCCTCGTGCCGTCAGCCCTCAGGCGCGTGCCAGCAAGTCGCGCTCGAGTTCGCCATAGCCGGTGAAGCGGTACTCATAATCGAGGCCAAGGCGTTTGGCCGCAGCCATGGCCTTCTTCGCCAGCTCCTCATTCCGCGTCTGTGCGAGGAAGACGATCTTCTTGTAATTGCCGAAGTAGAGGGGAAGCAGTTCCGGGTGACGGTCCAGGCCGAGACCCTCCCAGATCAGCTTGTCGAAATGGCGCGCAAGATAGTCGGTCAAGAAGAAGGAGGTGACGTCCTCCTCCGCATGTGTCTCGAATTCGGGATTGCCGGAGAAGAAGGCATAGCAATGCGGGCCTTCGAGGCGTTCGATGCCCTCCTCCGCCAGCAGCCTGTCAAGCTCGCCGCCCGTGCCGCAGTCGCCATAGAGAACGAAGATCGACTCGTAGCGGGGCTTCGCCTCGCGGATCTTCTCGCGCAGGGCCGGAACGATTTTGTCGGGCGTATTGTGCCACTTGGCGGGAAGGCACTGCAGGTCGAAGGCCGTCCAGCGGTTACGCTCGATCAGGTCCACGATCTCGCGGCCCAAAGCACCGCAGGCCAGGAGAAGAACCTTCCCCTGGCCTGGCTTGAACTCGAATTCGTCGGATGGCTTGAGATTGACAAGGGTCATGGGCTGACCCCCCGTGTGTCAGTTCGCCTGAAGCTGGTTGTGCTTGCGCGCCATGAAGCTCTTGGCGGTCTCAACCGCCACGGCGGCGTCACGGCAGTAAGCGTCAGCGCCGATGGCCTTGGCGAACTCCTCGTTCAGCGGTGCTCCGCCGACGAGCACCACGTAATCGTCGCGCATGCCCTTTTCCTTCATGGTGTCGATAACGACCTTCATGTAGGGCATGGTGGTGGTGAGCAGCGCCGACATGCCGAGAATGTCCGGCTTGTGCTCTTCCATGGCGGCCAGATACTTCTCGACCGGGTTGTTGATCCCCAAGTCGATCACCTCGAAGCCGGCACCTTCCATCATCATGCCGACGAGGTTCTTGCCGATGTCGTGGATGTCGCCCTTCACCGTGCCGATCACCATCTTGCCCTGGCGCGGAGCACCCGTGGCGATGAGGAGCGGGCGAAGGATGGTCATGCCAGCCTTCATCGAATTGGCGGCGAGAAGAACTTCCGGCACGAACAGGATGCCGTCGCGGAAGTCGACGCCGACAATGCGCATGCCCTCGACCAGGGCCTCGGTCAGCACCTTGTAGGGGGTCCAGCCGCGGGCGAGCAGGATGTGGACCGCTGCTTCGACCTCTTCCTTGAGGCCGTCATACAGGTCGTCATGGACCTGCTGGACCAGTTCCTCGTCGTTGAGGGAGTTCAGGTCAAGTTCACCATCGTCGCTCATCAGCTGTCTCCGGGGAGGAAATTCTTGAATAAACACAATAGCCGCGGGCGTGTTTTCGCCTTCGCCAGCGGGCGACGTCCCCATGCCGGAAAGCGACGGTTGAGGCAAGCGGAAAGGGCGTTTATGGGTAGATCCAACTTGAATGAGCCGGAATTTTCAGCATGACCGCCGCCTTCGACATCGCCTCCTCCCGCGCCCAGTTCCCCGCGCTTGCCATCACCGACGAGGGCCACTCCCGCGTCTATTTCGACAATCCGGCCGGCACACAGGTGCCCCAGCAGGTGATCGACCGGACGGTCGAATGCCTGACCAGCAGGAACGCCAACCTTGGCGGCTACTTCAGGACGACCGTGGCAGCCGGTGAAATCGTTGACCTGGCGCACGAGGCCTGCGCCGACTTCTACAATGCGAAGTCTGCCGCGGAGATCATCTTCGGGCAGAACATGACAACCCTCACGCTCCACATGTCACGCTGCCTCGGCAAGCGTTTCAGCAGGGGCGACGAGATCGTGCTCTCGCGCATGGACCATGACGCGAATGTCGCCCCCTGGCTGCTGCTCGCCGAAGACCTCGGCCTCGTGGTGCGCTGGATGGACTTCGACACCGGAACCTATGAATTCCCCGAGGATGCGCTCACCCGCGTGCTGAGCGACAGAACCAGGCTCCTCGCCATGGGCATGGCCTCCAACTGCACCGGCACCGTGCATGACGTGAAGCGCTTCACGGCGCAGGCGAAAGCGGCGGGCGCACTCGTTTATCTCGATGCCGTCCAGTATGCGCCGCATTATGCCATGGACGTCCAGGACCTCGGCGCCGACTTCGTCGTCTCCTCCGCCTACAAATGGTTCGGCCCGCATCAGGGAATCCTCTGGGGCCGCGAGGACCTGCTGAAGGACACCTTCGGCTACAAGGTGCGGCCGGCAGGCGAGGAGCCTCCGCACAAGTTCGAGACGGGAACCCTCTCGCATGAAGGCATAGCGGGCACGCTCGGCGCCATCGAATACCTCGAACAGTTCGGCACGGGCGGTACGCGGGCAAAGCGCATCGCGTCAGCCTGGGATGCAATGGCCGGGCATGAACACAGGATCACGCACAGGCTGATCGAGGGACTGAGAGGCTTCAAGGGGCTGACCATCCGCGGCATCACCTCCGCCAATGCCATGCACAGGCGCGTGCCGACGGTGTCCTTCACGCTCGAGGGCCACCACCCGCAGGCGATGGCCCAGGCCTTCGCCAGGGACAACATCTTCGTCTGGTCCGGGCACAACTATGCAATCGAGCCCGTCACCCGCATGGGGCTGATGGAGAAAGGCGGCGTGCTGCGCGTGGGGCTTGCGCACTACAACACGGAGGCCGAGGTCGATGCCCTCCTCTCCTCCCTCACAAGGCAGGTCAGGAACGGCTAGCAAAATGGCATTGAGGCTGGCTGACGGTCACACGTCAGCGGCGCCAAACGAAAGACTTTCTCTGGCGCGCGCGAGCGACTCCTCCGGCGGTCCGGAGGCATCGACGCGCTGCCAGTCGATGCGGCCAAGTTCATAGGATAGCTGGCGCTCCACGACCTCCGGCGTTGCATCCGACGCATCGCCCCGGCGTGTGGAAACCCGTGACTTGAGAACCTCGGACGGTGCCTCAAGCCAGATGCCGGCAAAATGCGCGCGGGCAACACGCGCAACGTCCGCCGCGACGCGGCGCTCGTCAGGACGCGCGAAGACAGCGTCGAACACCACGCAGTGGCCGGCTCTCAGCGCCCGCTCGGCCCTGTCGAGGCAGGCGGCATAGACCGCGAAGGATGCTTCGCGGCCATAGCTTTCCGGCGGCAGCCGCTCCGTCTCGGCAACGCCCGCCAGCACCTTGCGCTCCACGTCAGAGCGCACATGAAGGGCGCCGGGCGGTGCGCCAAGGTGAGGCGCGAGGCCCGCTGCCACCGTGGTCTTGCCAGTGCCCGAGAGGCCGCCAATGCAGACCAGCTTGGGGCGCGCGGCCTTCAGGAAGCCGATCGAGGACCTGAACCAGTCCAGCGCCTGGCCACGTGCCTGCATCGAGTTCTTCAGCGCCAGTTCATGCGCGAGGTCGGCGGTGACGAGGGCCCGCACGCCTGCCCTCGTCGAGAGGAAGAGCGGCAGGAGGGCGAGGCCTGAAAGATCCTCCTCAACCCGGCGCAGGTGCAGGTAGCGGTTCAGCACGATGTTCGCGGCACGGCGCTCGTCATGCGTCCACAGATCCATGAGCAGGAAGGCGAGGTCATAGAGAACGTCGATGGTGGCAATCTTCTCGCTGAACTCAATGGCGTCGAAGAGCTTGGGCTGGCCATCTTCCACGAAGATGTTGCCGGCATGCATGTCGCCGTGGCAGCGGCGGACCAGGCCCCGCTCACCCCTGTCATTGAGCAAAGATTTGCTCGCTTTCAGGGCGGATTCATAGAGAGCATGGAATTCCAGCGTCTCAGCCGGGCGGAAAATATCGGGCGAATCGATGAAGGCCGAAGAGAGCTGCGCGCCGAGGCCCATCATGATGCCAGCACCCCCCGCCTCACGCCGGGGCGCCTGGGCATGGGCATTGGCGGCCATGCTGGCAAGGCTTCCGGCGAGCACGGCATCAATCTCGCCATGCGACATCCGCCACGACAGCAACGCCTGAGCCGGAAAGCGGCGCATTACCAACACGGGCTCACCCATTATTTCCGCCGTGCGGAGATAAAGGTCAGGCGCGAAGATGCGGTTGATTTCGAACTCGGCCGCTATGGCACTGCGCCGCTTTTCAAGGCCGGAGAAGTCGAGATAGGGAAGCTTTACCGCCTTCTTGATCTTGAAGGCGCGGTCACCGGCAAGGAACACATGCGCGGCATGGGTTTCCACGTGCTCCACGGGTTCTCCGGGGAAGCCCCATGTCTCGCCCCTGAGGAATGACGCTTCGAACATCCTGCCAGTATGCAACGGCATGGCCCGGAGTTCCTTGACTGGCGTCAATTGCGGGTTCAGCCGCCAAGCAGCTGGCGGAGCACGTCGCGTGGGTTGTTGAGAAAACTGCGGGTGATCCTGAAGTGCTCGGTATCCTCGTAATCGACACGCTCAAGGCCGTGCTGACCCATCTGGTAGATCCAGGCATCAGGGTAAGCCATCAGAATGGGTGAGTGGGTCGCGATCACAAACTGGCTGTCGGCGGCGATCAACTCATGCATGCGTACCAGCATGGACATCTGGCGGGTGGGCGAAAGCGCGGCTTCCGGCTCGTCAAAGATATAGAGGCCCTTGCCGCCAAGGCGGTGCTCGAGAAGGGCAAGAAAAGACTCGCCGTGGGATTGCTTGTGAAGTGACCGGTTTCCGTAGGACTCGATGATCTTTGGTCCAAAAGACGGTTCGCGATCCAGGTCCTCGATGTTGGTGGCAACGTTGAAGTAGCTCTCGGCGCGGAGAAAGAAGCCATCCTTCGCGCGCCGTGTTCCCCGCGTCAGCCGTAGTGCGCCATGCAGCGATGAATGCGAAGCAAAGGTACCAAAGCGGAAGTTCTTCGAGCCGCCCTCGGGGTTGAAGCCCCAGGCAACGGCCAGCGCCTCGATGAGAGTGGACTTGCCAGAGCCGTTCTCGCCGACGAGGAAGGTGACCTTCGGATGAAAGGCGATCTCGCTCAGACCCGAAATGGCGGGAAGGGAAAAGGGATAGGTGGCCCGGTCTTCAACGCGGTCCCACAGCAGTTCGGCCTTCAACAGATAGTGGCGTGCCTCATAGGCTTTCATCAGCTGAAGCGTAGAAGCTGCCTTTTCAGGTTGCAAGACCTGCCGGAGTGTCAGCTGCCGCGGCGGCGCTCGCGCCGGGCAGCGCCTGCTGCGGCGGTATCGACGCCCTTGGCGAGTTCGGAGACGGGGCCGAGCTTCTGCTCGATGAGTTCCACGGTCGGGCGGCTGCCTCTGGTGTAGCTCTCAAGCGATTTGCGCATCGCGGCCAGATGTTCCGGGCTGGTGCCGCAGCAGCCGCCAATGATCTTGGCGCCGGCGTCGAAGGCGATCCTGGCATAATCCGCCATGAGTTCGGGCGTGCCGGTGTAGTGGATGTGGCCATCGACATATTGCGGGATGCCGCAATTGCCCTTGGCGACCACCGCCGCGTCGGGCCGGGCCTCCGAAATGCCGAGCACGGTGGCGACGAGTTCGGACGCGCCAACCCCGCAATTGGCGCCGATGGCGACGGGCTGCACGGGAAGTGCCGCCGTGATGGCGCCGAAGGCCTTGGGCGTGATGCCCATCATGGTGCGGCCGTTGGTATCGAAGCTCATGGTGGTGACGATGGGAAGGCCCGCCTTGGCGCAGCCCTCGACGGCGGCCTTGAGTTCCTCCTCGGACGACATGGTCTCGATCCAGAGGACGTCGGCGCCACCTTCCTTGAGGGCGGAGGCCTGTTCGGCGAAGGAACTGACCGCATCATCATGAGTCAGCGCGCCGACCGGCTCCATGATCTCGCCCGTGGGGCCAACGGAGCCGCCGACATAAACGGGGCGGCTCACCGCATCGGCCTCCGCGCGGGCGTTCTTCGCAGCAGCGATGTTGATCTCGCGCACCTGGCCCTGGGCATTGTGGAGCTTCAGGCGGTGACGGTTGCCGCCGAAGGAATTGGTGAGCACGATATCCGCCCCCGCCTCGATGAAGCGGCGGTGCAATGAGCGGACACGCTCGGAATGTTCGAAATTCCACATCTCCGGCGCGTCACCCGATTCAAGGCCCATCTGGAAATAATTGGTGCCGGTGGCGCCATCGGCCAGCAGCCAGGGACGCGTGGCAAGCGCTTCGGTGAAGGACGGGCGGGTCATGGGAGCCTCCGGGGCAAAACGATATAAAGAAGTCTTTATATCGCTACCCCAGGCTTGCCAAGAGAGAAACGTCAGGCGGCCTTTGCCCCGTAGAAGAGCGTGACCACGTGCTGGGCTTCCGCAAAGAACAGCCAGCGCTCCACCGCAGCCGCGAACAGCGCCACGGCGGCAGAGAGCAGCGCGGCATAGGGGAGCAGCAGCGCCGAGACCATCAGCAGCAGGGCCACGGCGAGGAGCAGGATGACAAGGCGGCGGAGCTTCGCCGCGTGCTTGCGGGCCACCGCATAGCCCATTTCCTTCTGCACGTAGTTCTCGGAGGTGTGCGGCACCTCCCACTGGCTCACCTGGCCGAGAGAGCCGAGGCCTGTCGCCTGCTCAATGGTGCGGTCGCGCGGGGCGGTGTCGATTGCGTGCCAGTAGGCGAGTTTGACGCCGATCACCGCCACGAGACATGCGCAGGCGAAATACACGAGGAAGGCCGGGAAATTGCCGAACACCGCCGTGAGCGTGGCCAGAAGGCACGCCCCCGTTGCCAGCGCGAAGGCGAGATAGACGGGAACGGTCAGCCCATTGTGCCAGGCGCGGATGGTGGCGAGCGTCGAATAGATCTTGCCGGTGCAGACGACGGTGACCAGCGCCATGACCGCAGTGATGGCGCCGAGCGGCGTGATGAACTGGGGCGCTTCGACGAGGCCGGACCAGATGAGGCCGAAGAGCAGCGCCGGGATGTAGGTGAGAACCGCCGCCACACCCTCCCGCGAGAGCCAGGAGGAGCGCCATTGCGACAGGGCACGCCAGGCGCGCTCCGGATGGCCCAGGTGAAAGGTGGATGAGAGAAGGCCCACGGTGATGAGGCCCAGTGCAATCACCATGCAGGTGAGGCCGAAGGCGAGGCTCGAGGCCTGGCCATGGCTGATGCCGACGAGGCCCAGAAGTGCCAGCAGGCCATAGCCAGCGCCGGAAGCCGTCGTGAAGAGGATGACCGAATAGGCGGGATGCATGGCTAGATCACTTCCCCCGCACGCTTCCCCGCCTTCGCCGGGATGACGGCCTTTATGGGCTGCGTGTTCGTCCTCACCCGTTATCCCTCCAGCTTTCCGGAATGGTCGACTTCATTGGCGCGCGCCGAAGCCTTCTTCGAGGAGAGGACCTTGTCCGCCCACTGGAACAGGCGGTCGAAGGCAGAGCCATCGGGCCTGGGCAGGCTCTCAGGCGCCGTGTTGGTCGCATCGCGGCGGGCACGCGGCGGGAGATACTTGTTCACGGGCTTGTAGCCCATTTGCGGAAGAAGATCGTAACCGCCGCGCTCGGCGACGAGTTGGGACACCTTGGAGTTGGCATCGCCGAGGTCACCAAAATGGCGCGCACCCGTGGGGCAGGCCTTGACGCAGGCGGGCTGCCGGTCCTCCGGCTCGAAATTCTCGTTGTAGATGCGATCCACACAGAGCGTGCATTTCTTCATCACGCCATCGGCCTGGTCATATTCGCGCG
>NZ_JBIICB010000281.1:0-5478 GCF_044239095.1 Aestuariivirga sp.
ACCATGGTGGCGGGGAAGGCGGCGTTCTCTGCCACGTAGCGCCCAAGCTCCGCGTTGCGAAGGCTTGCGAGGCGCGTGACCACCTTGGCGACGGTGCGGCCATTCTCAGGGAGATTGTCGCAGCACAGCACGGTGAAGGGCGCGAGGCCGCGGGCCTTTCGCGCCCGCAATGCCTCGACGAGGAAGCCCGGTGCGGAGCGGGGGCGTTCCGGATTGGCGATGTCGTGGATGATGTCGGGGTGCTGTTCGTTCAACTCGCCCGTCGCCGGATCGTGGCAATAGCCTTTCTCGGTGACCGTGAGGGAGACGATCTTGACCGAGGGCAGGCACATGGCCTCGATGAGGGCTTGAGGGTTCTCAGGCGCCACGATCACCCCGCGCAGCGCGCCGATCACGCGGCAGCGTTCGCCCGCCTCGTCGCTCTCGGCAATCGTGTAGAGATAGTCCTGCGGGGCCAGCGCATCGCGCGTGTCGGCTGAGCGGAGGCTGGCGCCCATGATGCCCCAGCGCCTGTCGCCGCTGCGCAGCACGGCATCGGTATAATCCGCCATATGCGCGCGGTGGAAGGCGCCCACACCCAGATGCACGATGCCGATGTCGATGAGGGCGGGGTCATAGGCGAGGCCCTTGACGGTCTTGAGCGAGAGCCTGTCCATCACGCCTCCTTGATATGCGCCACGCGGAGACCGTTGATGCCCGTGCCCCTCAGGATCAAGACGCCGTTGAGGGTGTCTACCACGAGGGGATCGAGCGTGAAAAGCATCCGCGCCTTGCGTGGCGGAAACGGTGAGCACGGGTCCCGCGAGCGTCACATGGCAGCGCGTCCCGACGGTCTCCTGCCTGGCGAAGGCCCATGTCTGGGGCGGGCTTCAGGCCGAGGCGGCTTGCGCCGCTTCGCTGCGCTCCGCCAGCTTGGCGCGTTCCTTGGCGCGTTCGGCTTGGGATTCTTCGCGCCGTTTCACCACCTCGTAGATGATAGCGCCCAAGAGCGAGAGGCCGATGATGATGACGGCGAGCGCGGAGAGGGCGGGCGTGGTGCCCTGGCGCACTTCGCCCGCCAGTACGGTGACCAGCGTCTTGTCAGCGAGGATGGCGAAGGTGGTGGTGTTGTAGTTCTCGAAGCTCGACAGGAAGGCGATGACGGCCGCCGAGATCAGCGCTGGCTTCAGGAACGGCAGCAGGATGTGCCAGAACACCTGCGGGTGCGAGGCGCCGAGGTCGAGGGCTGCTTCCTCCTGGGCGCGGTCGAAGCGCTGGAGCCTGGCCATGATGATGAGCAGGGCATAGGCCGCGATGAAGCTCGACTGGCCGAGGATGGCGAGGATCACGCCCTTGTAGAAGGTGGCCTTGGTGAAGTCCGTCAGCCCCATCATGTCTTTCCAGAAGATCACGGTGGAGATGCCGATGATGACGCCGGGGGTGAGCACCGGCGAGACGGTGACAAGGTAAAAGAGGCCGCGGGCGCGGTGATAGATCTGGCCCATGATGATGGCCGCGGCGAGACCCACCGGCACCGAGACGGCGACGACGCCGAGACCGATGATGATAGAATTCTTGAGGCCATCCATCATGGCGCGGTGGTTCCACAGCTTCACGAACCAGTCGAGGGTGAAGCCCTCGAAGGGAATAGCGGTGGGGTAGTTGGGCGTGTTGAAGGCGGTGACGCCCATAACCATCAGCGGACCGAAGAGATAAAGGAAGAAGAGGGCGATGTAGAAGCCGATCATCCCCTTCATGACGAGTTTGGAACTCACTTGATCGTCTCCCCGAGCGAGACCTTGAACAGGCGCAGCATCAGCATCACGAATGCGATGCATGCGGCAAGCAGGATGAAGGCATAGGCTGCACCGCGGGGCCAGTTGAAGGCCTGGAAGAAGAAATCATAGACGATGGACGTGAACCACAGCGTCGACGGGCCGCCGAGGAACTGCGGCGCCGCCAGAGATCCTGCCGCCAGCATGAACACCATGGTGCAGCCCGATGCAATGCCGGGCTTGGCATAGGGAATGACCACATCGCGGTGGATCTTCCACCATGGGGCGCCAAGATCGCGCGCGGCCTCGATCTGGTTCTTGTCCAGGCTTTCGATGGCGTTATAGAGCGGGAAGACCATCACGAGCAGATAGGCATAGGAGAGGCCGACGTAGAGACCAACGTCCATCGCCAGGAAGTCCAGCGGCTTTTCCGTGAAACCCATGCCCATCAGTGCCTGGTTGATGAGGCCTTTGGACGCAAGGAGCAGGCGTAATGAGAAGGCGCGCAGGATTTCGTTGACCCAGTAGGGCACGATCAGGCCCAGCATGATCAGGCGCACCTTCTGCGCCGTTCCGGCCTGGGCCATGTAGTATGCGAGCGGATAGCAGATGGCGAAATTCAGCGCCGTCACCAGCACCGAAGTGAGGATGGTGAAGGCGAAGGCCCAGATGTGTGTTGTGTTGAGCTTGTCGTCCACCGGGTTGATGAAAAAGGACTTGTATTGCGCGATGGTGAGGACATCCTCCGGCCCGCCACGCTTGGCGGGCGGCAGCTTCGGATGGAAGCTCTCGACCACCATATAGAGATATGGCAGCACCACCAGGAACAGCGCCCAGAACGCCACGAGCAGAATGAAGCTCACGCCCAGCACAGTGCCGTTGCGCTCGAAGAAGCTCTTGTGGGTGGGGTCATGCGCCAGCTTCTTTTCCGTCTTGGCCATCACCCAGAAGATGGCGATGACGACGACGGGGATGAGGAAGACGATGAAACGGCTACTCACGGGCCATCTTCCCTTCGGCCAGCACGATGCCCATGTCCGGCTCGTAGTGGATGGTGGCGCGCTCGCCCTGCACGGGGATCGGTGCGCCGCCGTGGCGGCCGACCGTGACGGTGATTTCCTTCTTGGTGGCGCCCTTCAGGAACACATGCGTGGCATTGCCCTCGAAGGCGGAAGAGATGGTTTCGGAGCTGATCGTGGCATCGCCCGCGCCCTCGCCGAGACGGAAGGATTCCGGCCGGACGAAGAGGATGGCCTTGTCGCCCGCCTTCAGCCCCTTGGGATTGCGCCCGCGCAACGGTCCATGCGCGGTCTCGACCACGGCGAAGGAAGAATCGGCCTGCGCCACGCGGCCGGGGAAGGGGTTGTTCTCGCCCACGAAGGAGGCGACGAAGGGCGTGTCGGGATGGTCATAGACGGTCTTGCCGTCGGAGACCTGCTGGATGACGCCGTCCGACATCACCGCGATGCGGTCTGACATGGTCAGCGCCTCACCCTGGTCGTGGGTGATGTAGATGAAGGTGATGCCCACCTGCTGCTGGATGGCGCGCAGCTCGTTTCTCATGTGCTGGCGGAGCTTGAGGTCGAGGGCTGACAAGGGCTCGTCGAGGAGCAGCACCTTGGGCTGGACGGCCAGCGCGCGGGCGATCGCCACGCGCTGCTTCTGGCCGCCGGACAATTCGCTCACCAGCTTGTTGCCCTGGTCAGGCAGCGCGATGAGGTCGAGCAATTCGCCCGCCCGCTTCATGCGCTCTGCCTTGGAAGCGCCGCGCACGCGCAGGCCATAGGTGATGTTGTCGGACACCGTCATCAGCGGGAAGAGGGCGAGGTTCTGGAAGATCAGCGCGGTCGGCCGCTTGTTGGGGCCGATCCCGTTCATGTCCTGCCCGCCGATCCGAACGCGGCCCGCGGACGGATCAAGGAAGCCCGATACGGTGCGCAGGATCGTCGTCTTGCCGCAGCCCGAAGGACCCAGGAAGGAAAAAAACTCGCCACCTTTGATGTTGAGTGTTGCGTCGTCCACGGCCGTGAACTGGCCAAACCTTACGGTCACGTGATCGAGCTCTACGCCGGCGCTCATTCCCTTGCCTACCCCTGTAATGCCTGTTGCGCTGTCTTGCTGCAGCTGTCCCGGTCTTGTTTCGCCCGAACCGTGACTGAATTCAAGCATCACGGAGTAAGGCTCAAAAAACAACCAGCCCCGGCATGCGGGGCTGGTTGCAGCTTCATGCGCTTGCGCGTCAGGCGGCCTTGAACTTGTCCGTGTACTGGCTGCGGATCTCCGCATACCAGGTGGGCTCCGCCGGCCAGGGCCAGAGGTTCGCCAGCGCGTCGCCGGGGAATGCTTCCTGGAAGTTCTTCTTGGCGACGTCGGAGAGCAGCGCGTCGGCGCCGGTGACGGTCGGGTTGTAGCCCGAGCCTTCGGCGACGGCGGCAGAGGCCTCCGGAGTCTGCAGATATTCGAGGAAGGCGTAGATCTGGTCGACGTTCTTTGCAGCCTTCAGCATCGAGAGGCCGTCAACCCAGGCAATGGCGCCTTCCTTCGGCGCCTGGTAGTTCACAGGCTTGCCGTCCTTCTTCAGCGACAGGGCGGGGCCATCCCAGGTCTGGCCGATCCACACGTCGTTCTCCATCAGGCCCGACTTGGTGTTGTCTGCCGAATCCCAGAACTGCTTGACCCAGGACTTGTGCTCGATGGCGAAAGCGAGGATGGGATCCCAGACCTTCTTGAAGCTCTCTTCATCCTTGTAGCCGTCCAGCATGCGGTTGGAAGCCATCTTGCCGGAAGCATCCCACCACAGGCCGATGCCGAGCAGGAAGGAGTGTCCGCGGCCCTGCGTATGGCCCTTGACATCCTCGGCCCAGAGCGAGCCGTAGCTCAGATCCTTGGGATCGCCCTTCCACAGGTCGGTGCGGTAGGAGATGGCTTCCGAGCCCCAGCAATGGGGCATGTAGTAGAGGCCGTCTTCCCAGGTCCAGAGATCGCCCGCAGCCTTGGCCATGGAGGGGATGATGACGGAGTGGTTCTTCACCCGGTTCATGTCGAAGGGAGCGAGAACAGCGAGGTCCTTGTACTGGGGAGCGCGGTTCTGCGTGGGCTGGCAGAGGTCGAAGCCTTCGCCGCCAGTGGCCTGCAGCTTGTTGATCTGCTCCTCGTTCTGCGAGAACGGGGTCTGGTTCACCTTGATGCCCGTGGCCTTCTCGAAGTTCGGGATCACCGGATCCGGGAACTCGTCCGACCACATGAGCAGATTGAGCTCGCCCGAAGACGACAGCGCGTTCTTCGTGTAGAGCGGGGCAGCGAAGCCGACAGCGCCCAGCGCCACGGCAGATTTCAGGATCGAACGGCGCGACATCGCCGCCGCGCGGATGGTTTCCTGCGCAGATGTAAGCTTCTTCATATAGAGTAACCTCCTAATTGGCCCCGGGCGTGACTGCCCGGCGCAGATCCCTGTTCCAGTCCGGACGGTTTCCGGCTTCTTGGTTCATTTCAATCTAATATGACGAGCATGTAACAGGGTGGCAATGGGGTTCTCGGAACTGGCACTAAATGGCACAGTTGGCTGGATGGACCCCATCCCTCTCTCTCCAAGAATAACGGGCGATACGCGCGGAGATTGATCACGCCGAGACCCTGTTGCGCCCGGCGGCCTTCGCCTCATAGAGCTTGGCATCCGCCCGGGCGATGAGGCCGCTCGTTCCCTCGCCCGGCTGCAGAACCGCCA
>NZ_JBIICB010000282.1:0-5430 GCF_044239095.1 Aestuariivirga sp.
CTGGCGGTCCATGCCACCGATCCGGGCCGCATCGTCGCGGCTCACACCATCCAACACCGCCGCCAGCGACAGGAGCCGCCGGCTCTGATTGTTGTCTCGAGACTGCTTCGCCAACCGGCGAAGTTCACGTGCCGAAAAATCTGTCCGTAGGGGTACTGCTGGTGGCATGGCGCGAATCCTCCTCGCGCCCAGTGAATCAGAACTCCAACTTCAGGGGAATCCCCCGTGAGTCAGGCCCAGAAACCTTTGGTATTACACGGTCTAGTCCTCTTGAGGTTTCAGAACCAGAATAGTGGTTCTTTAACATTCAAGGAAACTGGTTTTGAAGGCCGGTTTACCGGGTATGTTGAGCGCCGCCAATCTTCACTTGGTCAACTGAATGTTTCCTTTGCATTGACTCTCGCAGACTATAACTGCACCCTGCCCATTAGTCTTGAATTGGAATATTCGACAAGATGACTGCGGCGCGGATCAAGGGCGAGCATTTCAAGAAAAAGGCCTACAGCATGAAGAGAGTATTATCCTGCATCGCGGCGAGCGCTTCAGTACTTTTTGTTACATGCAGCTCTGCTCTTGCAACGGGGGAACCCTTTCTCGGACAGATTATGCTATTCTCAGGTCACTATTGCCCTGTGGACTGGCTTCCAGCAAATGGACAAGTCCTGCCGGTAAATTCCAACCAAGCACTCTATTCAATTATAGGAAATATGGCGGGCAGGGCCCGAATACCTTTGCGCTTCCCAATGCTGCACCTTTTACAACACTAACGTCTGGAGCATCATTGATTGTCTGTATTTCGGTAACAAATGGTCTTTATCCGATGCACCCATGATCCATCCGCCACTGAAGCGCTCCGAAGAATCAATCGTGCTCCCTAGGCTCTTACTATTGTTGTCACACCTTCGGAATAACCGCACCGCGCAGTAGACGGAGCTATGCATTTGGGGGAGACCCAGACTCCATCCCAAAACCCCTCCCGTTTCATGACCATCAAAGGGACATTCTCACTTCGCAGAAAGTGGACATTCTTACGTTGCGCTAATTGCTCTCGTTCAGCGAGCTGGCCGTGAACCAGAGCGCGTTGCAGGATAGCTCAACCAGCTTTGCGATTCCCGCCACATTCACGCGGTTGCCGAAGATGAAGGGCTACACTCTAGCTGAGCTAGCGGAATAGGCTGGAACCTACGGCGGCTGATGTCTAAGAGCCAACTAATTCAATCCCACCCAGATCCAGCCCTGCCCTACGGCACCCCCCTGCCAGCGGTATGACGTAAAGTAAGCCCGGTTCGGCGCTGGGGTCGATGCTGGGGTGGGAATCTCAACTCTATAAAAAACATTGTAAAATCAATATTTTAGCGCGATGGTTCGAATCCCTCCGTCTCCACCACACCCCCCTTCACAGAAGTCCATTGAGTTCAAAAAAGCCCGTGAACACAGGCCTCTGTTGACCGCTGAACTTCTGTGGACTGCTTCCGTCACTCTGGAAGGTGGCGGTTCGTTTGGCTGAATTCGATGCCAGTCAACAGTCCATCAAGACAACGGTCGACGATTCCGATCACGATGACCCTGATTGCACGCCTGACGGGGATGACACCGATGGTGGGGGAGGTCCTGTTGACGACCAAGATCTGGCGCGCGTTCCGACCAGGTGGCATCGGTCGTGAGGGAGCACAGCGTGACCGAAACGGTTGTGTCGAAGCTGTCTTCCTGAATGATCACAGCCGGATGGGGTTTTCCCGTATAGCTTCCGCCAAGCGCCTCGTGATGGTGTGCTAATCGCAAAGTTGCAAAACGCTCCTTGAGGTCGGATGCGAGGCTCTGCTGCGAGTGGTTGGTCCAGACGAAGTGGCTGGCAAGGCCGCTGTCATAGGCGCGAGCGGAACCGCTTCTGCCTGGCCGCTCCACCTTGATCACGCGCGCACCCTGCTCAGCAAGAAGACGCGTGCAGTAGGGCGCGGTGGTGGCTTGCTCCAGTCAAAAGACCAGCAGGCCATTGAGCGGACGGCTCATGTGGCGGCCTCTGGCCGCGCGATCATTGCCTCGGCCGACATGGCGAGCCCGCCATCCGCATTGGCCGCCCACAGCGATACAGTGCCATCGGCTGAAGGCAGGCTAGCATTGACGCTCATCTCCGCGCCGTCGAACAGGGGCGAGACGGCACGGAAGGAGAAACTCTCAACCCGCGCCCCGGGCACATTTCGTCCGATGAGGTCGACGAGGAGTGTCGCGATGAGCGGTCCATGCACGATGAGGCCCGGATAGCCTTCGACATTCCTCACGTAGTCCCGGTCGTAATGAATGCGGTGTCCGTTGAAGGTCAGCGCGGAATAGCGGAAGAGCATCACGGCATCGGGCGTCAGCGTTCGGCGCCAGTCCCCGGGGCCGGCCGTGCGCGGGGCGGCGGTCACGGCAGGGCCGCCGAGGCTGCGGTAGACGATGTCATGCTCATCGATGAGAGCGGGTCCCTCGCCAGGGCGGCTCACTTCATGGCGCACGGTGACGAACACCATGCTGCCGTTCGCCCCCGTCTTGGGCTTCACTGCAGCGATGCGGGAGACCCGCAGCAGCTCATCGCCCACGCGAATGTTCTTCAGGAAGGAAATTCGGCTTCCCGCCCACATGCGGCGTGGATGGCCATCCAGCGCGGGTATGAAGCCGCCGCGCTTCTTGTGCCCATCTGGACCCAGTTCCGACTGCGGTGTTTCCGGCAGGAAGAACAGCCAGTGCGCCAGCGGCGGAATGACGCCGCCCGTGGAATAGGCCTCCCGCTTGTGGTCGAGCATCGCTGCGAACCGGTTGAGCGGCCCCGGGGTGATGATGTCGCGGCATTCCTCGGTGCGGCCGACCCACTGCGAAACATCGGGTTCGTTGTTTTCCATCGCTGCGTCAGGCCTTGTCGAAGCGGATTGCTTGGGCGCCTTCCCACAGCGTGCGCTTGCCAATATCGGCGAGCCTGTCGAGGCCCGACGTTAGCGTGATGAAGTGGTTTCCGGCGAGCTGGCCCATCTTGCTGGCGAAGTGGACGCCGCCATAGGCAAGCAGGATTTCTGTTTCGGAAATGCCGCCGGGATAGAGCAGGATCTGCCCCGGTGCGGGGAAGCTGGTGTGGTTCTCGTAGCCCACTCTGAAATCGAGATCGCCGAGGGGAATCCACACCGCCTCGCCGCTCCAGCGCACATGCACGATCTTTCCGCTGAAGGGCATGTGGCGCAGGAATGACGCGCAGGTCTTCGGCGCCTTCTCCATTTCCAGCCTCGCGCCGAAGACCGTTTCTGCGATGGTGATCTTGAGCTCCGTCATGGATTTCTCTTGTCTGTTGTTGTGGCGGATCGATGCTCGCGCCCGGCAATTCCGTTACCGCATCTTTTGATGCGATTTCCGTCTCAATCCGGGGCGCGAACCAACTAATCTTCTCTGCAGAATAAAGAAGAATGCGGATTTTTCAAACCCGGCTTGGTGACGGCCTATGCATGCCCTGAGGTGGCTGGGATGGCGGCTTGAGTAATCTGGCTGGAGATTTTGGGGTGGCGATCCAAGATTAGGATGAGTCTGTCTTCTGCGGACGCGATGAGAAAGACGCCACGGTCAAGCCGTGGCATGACGAACGTCGTATGGCGATTACGCCCACTACAGCGTGCTTCCCGCGCCGCCGAAGGAGAGCTTCATGAATTCGATGGCGCTGAAGCGCAGACAAGGCAGTTTGCTGGATGACGGTCATCAACTTTGACATGGGCGGCACGTCCTTCGATATCACGCTGACCAAGGACGGGCAGACCAACCTCAACAAGAACAGCGACCTCCTGCGTTATTGCATCGGCGTGCCGATGATCCAGGTGGAAACGCTGGGTGCGGGCGCGGCTGTTGCGGGGCTCCCCATCATCGAGGAGGTGACGGCTACCATCGTCATCAAGCCGGGTTGGACGGTAAAGCTCGACCAGAGTGGGGCTTATGTGATTACAAAGTGAAACGCTCACCAACAGCGGCGTCATCCCCGCGAAGGCCGGGATGACGCCGTCTGGAAATTGCTCTAGGATGACCACATGCCGCATGAAGATATCCGTGATTCCGTCCGCAAGCTGTGCCTGGATTTTCCCGGTGAATACTGGCGCAAGCTGGACCGGGAAATGGCCTACCCGCAAGCCTTCGTCGATGCCCTGACGCAGTCGGGCTTCCTCGTCGCGCTGATCCCAACTGAGTATGGCGGCTCCGGCCTGCCGCTTTCGGCGGCTGCCGCCATTCTGGAGGAGATCCAGGCCTCGGGCTGCAATGGCGCGAGCTGCCATGCGCAGATGTATGTGATGGGCACGGTGCTGCGCCACGGCTCCGAGGAGCAGAAGCAGACCTATCTGCCGGGTGTTGCGAGCGGCGAGTTGCGGATGCAGGCCTTCGGCGTGACGGAGCCGACGAGCGGCACGGACACCACCTCCATCCGCACCTTCGCGCGCAAGGAGGGTGACCGGTACATCATCAATGGCCAGAAGGTGTGGACGAGCCGGGCGGAACATTCCGACCTGATGGTGCTGCTCGCCCGCACCACGCCGCGCGAGGAGGTGCAGAAGCGCACCGACGGGCTGTCCGTCTTCATCGTCGACATGCGCGAGGCGAAGGGCAGGGGGCTTTCCATCACACCCATCCGCACCATGATGAATCATTCGACCACCGCACTGTTTTTCGACAACATGGAAGTGCCGGCGAAGAACCTGATCGGTGAGGAAGGCAAGGGTTTCCGCTACATCCTCTCCGGCATGAATGCCGAGCGCATTCTGATCGCGGCGGAATGCGTGGGCGATGCCAAGTGGTTCATCGCCAAGTCCAGCGCCTATGCCAAGGATCGGAAAGTCTTTGGCCGGCCCATCGGCCAGAACCAGGGCATCCAGTTCCCCATCGCCAAGGCCTACGCCAACATGCGCGCGGCGGAATTGATGGTGAACGAGGCTCTGCGCAAATACGAGGCGGCGGAAGACTGTGGTGCTGAGGCCAACATGGCCAAGATGCTGGCGGCGGATGCCTCATTCGAGGCCGCCAATGCCGCGATCCAGACGCATGGCGGCTTCGGCTTCGCGGAGGATTTCGACATCGAGCGCAAGTTCCGCGAGACCAGGCTTTACCAGGTGGCGCCGATCTCGACCAACTTGATCCTGTCTTATCTGGCCGAGCATGTGCTCGGCCTGCCCAGGTCATACTGACATGGCGGGCGCGCTTGACGGCGTGCTGGTGGTGGCAATCGAGCAGGCTGTGGCGGCACCGCTGTGCACGCTGAAACTTGCCGATGGCGGCGCGCGCGTCATCAAGATCGAGCGGGCAGAGGGCGACACGGCCCGGCACTATGACAAGACGGTCAACGGCGTTTCTGCCTATTTTGTTTGGCTCAACCGCGGCAAGGAAAGCACGGTTCTGGACCTGAAGGACGAGGCCGACCTTGCACTCGTC
>NZ_JBIICB010000283.1:0-5401 GCF_044239095.1 Aestuariivirga sp.
ACTGCGGCCTCACCGAACAGGCGGTGGCAAGCTACGAGGCGGCGCTGCGGCTCCGCCCGGATTTTGCCGAGGCGCACAACAATCTCGCCAACAGCCTGTCGCTCCTCGGCCGCAAGGAAGAGGCGCTTGCCAGCTATGCGCGCGCCTACACCCTCAAGTCCGGCTATGGCGAGGCCTATGTAAATGCCGCCGCCGTGCTCCTCGAACTGGCGCGTCCAGCCGAGGCGCAGGACATCCTGGAGAAGGCCATCGCGGTAAACCCCGGCCACGTCGAGGCGTACAGGAGCCTGGCTGAATGCCTGCGGCAGCTCGGCCAGTCAGAGGCGGCAATCACCGCCGCGACGCGGTCCGTGGACCTCGACCGCTCTTCGGTGGACTCCCTCCTCGCGCGCGCCGGGCTCTTGACGTCAGCCAGGCGCGAGCAGGATGCGCTTGGCGACTATACGAGCGCCCTGGCGCTTGACCCACAGAACAAAGAGGCGCTGCTCGGCAAGGCCGATCTGCTCTACCAACTCTCCCAGCATGATGAGGCAATCACGCTGTGCGACATCGTGATCAAGGCCTACCCGCAAGAGGCCCAGGCCTATCTCCTGATCGGCAAGGCGCTGGAATCCCGGAAGGAATTGCCAGCCGCCGCGATGAGCTACGACAAGGCTGCCGAACTTGACCCCGCATGGCTCTCCCCCGTGCTGCGCCGGGCCAGCGTTCTGGACGGCTTGGGCAGGCACGATGAATCGCTCGCCGCCTATGACCAAGCCATCGCCATGCAACCGGACTCGGCAGACGCCCACATGGGCAAGGGCGACACGTTGCGCAGCATGCGCCGCTTCGAGGAGGCTCTAGCCTGTTTCGACCATGCCATCTCGCTCGCCCCCGAACGTCACCTGCTTTACGGCACGCGCGGCGGGCTGCGCAGCGAAATGGGCCAGACCGAAGAAGCGCTCGAGGACTTCGGCCAGAGCCTCCGGATCATGGCGGCAGGCAATGCGGCGGCCGAAACGGTGGCCCGCCACTGCATGTCCCTCCTGTCTGTCGACAAGATCCCCGCCATCTATGCCTCAGAGGCCGAACTCGCAGCCACGCGCGACAGGGTGGAGAACGTGCTCGACGAACTGCTCCGCGTCTATGACGGCGTTGCACCGCTCGGCGGGGAAGAGACCCGGGTGTCCGAACAGGCGATCCGCCAGCTCACGGGCTTCTACCTCGCCTATCACCAGCGCAATGACCGCGAGACGATGCGCAAGCTCTCCCTTGCCGCCGCGCGGCTGCTGTCGCTTCCGCCGTGGGAGGCAGCGCCCCGGGCACGGACCGGGCCCATCCGCGTCGGTATCGCCTCGCAGCGGCTACGCAACCACAATGGCGCCAACTGGGCCTACAACTGGTTTGCCCATCTTCCGCGCGGCGACTATGAATTTTTCACCTATGCCTTCGAGACGTCGAAGGACGATCTTTCTCAGAAATTCGCCGCCCTCGGTAGCCACCGGACGCTCACCTGGTCGCGCAACAATCCGCACGAGATCGTGCGCCAGATGCGCAGCGACGGGCTCGACATCCTCATGCTCACCGACGTGGGAATGACGGCGGTGAGCCGTTTCCTGTCTCTCCACCGTATCGCGCCTTGCCAGTTCACCGCCTGGGGCCATCCGGTAACGACGGGCTCGCCCGAGATGGACTTCTATCTCTCCAGCGACCTGATGGAGCCGGAGGATGGGCAGGATCACTACACGGAGAAGCTCGTCCGCATGCCGAACCTGGCACTCTATCTCGAGGAGCGGGACGGTGAGGCTCAACACCCCGCCCCGGCAGCGGGCTTCGGCCTGCCGGAGGGCCGCGTGCTCTATGGCTGCCTGCAATCGCTGTTCAAGTACCTCCCCCGCCATGACGCGATCCTGCCACGCATCGCGCGCGAGGTACCTGACGCATTGTTCGTGTTCCTCGAGGGCAGTCCCCCTTACATGACCTTGGTGATGCGGGAACGCCTCGAGAGGGCCTTCGCGGAGCACGGGCTTGACGCCGGGCGGCATGTGATGTTCCTGCCGCGCTGCAAGCCGTCCGATTTCGACCGCCTGATGCGGGCGATGGACGTCTGTGTCGACAGCGTGGGCTGGAGCGGCGGCAACACCAGCTTGAAGAACATCGCGCAGGGCGTGCCGCTCGCCACGCTGGCAGGTGATTCGATGCGCGGACGGCACACCAGCGCCATGTTCGCCATGATCGGCGCGGACGAGATGATTGCCACCACGCCTGACGCCTATGTGGACATTCTGGTGCGGCTCGGCCGCGAGGAAGCCTATCGCCGCCACTGCGCTGCCCTGTTTGCGGAGGGCCGCCACAGGCTTTACCGCGACGCCACCTTCATCCGCGCCTTCGACAGCTTCCTGAAAGAGAATGCCTGAGCACGGATCAGCTCACGAAGTTGACCAGCCCGCCGCAGTCCGCGTCCTGGCTGACCTTCCGGAAAAACCAGAATCCCGCATCCCTCGCCTGAACAATGTCGCTGCTGGTCAGCGCGTCATAGGTCCGCGGGTGGATCGTGCGCTTCACCAGGCGGCCTGATCCGTCCCTCACCTCCTTCACCTGGCGTTCCTTCCAGTTGACGAATGTTCTGCGGCGATTCAGCACCTCATCCGGGCGCATGCCGCAGTGATGGACGAGAACATTCATGAAATAGTGCTCATCCGGCGCAAACATGCGCGCAAAACAATGCAACTTCGGCTTCTCGAGAAGAAGCCCGACATGCCGGCGCGACAGGATGACCCACTGGTCATGCTCGAAGAAGGGCGTGAAGCGGCAGCCTTCGGCAAGTGTGGCCTGCCGCCTGAAATGCTCTGTCCCCTGCGCCGGTATCCGGAAGCTGATGAGGGATTTCCCGGCGAGACCGCCGAGCGCCAGCGCCACGTCAGCGAAAGGCACGATGGGAACCGTCGTCTCAGACAGCAGGATGAAATGCTCGTTGCGCGCGTCCGCGAAGGCGGCTTTGAACAGGGTCAGTGTTGCATCAACGAGCGAGGCCTGCCCATGCCCCGTCGCCACCCTCTCCGCGATAATGCCGTCCTTGAGAAAGCCCGTCGTCACCTCGTCAGGCTGCTTCGCATGGCAATAGACCGTTGCCCCCTCCGCCCGTGCGAGAAAGGCATCCCACATGGCCGGCTGGGACAGGTCAGCAATGGTGAGAAAGCAAAGGGCGATGGTCATCGGCGCTGTAGGGTTGATCAGTGCGACATGAGTCTAGGATCGGCTGGTGGGCGTGGCAAGCGCCGAAGGGCGCGGCGCCTCATGGGAGTCAGGCGCCGGCCGTCCCCATGAAGCCCGCCGCCACGAGATCCACCGGTGACGCATAGCGTCTGCTGACGGCGGTCACGAGGTCGGCATCACTGAGCCGCCTCAGCGCGAAGTCAAGCATCCTGTATTCGACCGACCCCTTGTAATACTGGCCTTCCGTCAGGGCGGTGCGCACTTTCGCATCGAGTTCGGGGTAGAACTTGAAATGCGCGATGGTGCAGGCGTTGCGGATGGACGGGACGCCGCTGATAGAGTGGTCGGCCAAGCGCTGGCGGGTGCTGGATGATTTCATGATCGGGAACTTGTAGTCTAGCGCACCGGCATAATGTCCCGGACCAACCTCCATCGCCTTCATCTCGTTAGGAAAGCTCCCCAGCAGAAATCTCAGGAGCCGGCCGCGGATGCCGAACTTCTGTTGAAGGATCCTGCCCGATGCATCATGAAGCGCATGATATGGGCCTTCGTCGAAGAATGGGCATGCCTGGAACGGATCGATGCCGGGATCAAAATTCCGCTCCCTGAGCCTTCGTGGATAGAAGTCGACCATGCTCGCAAAACCGTGGTCCATTCCGGCCCGGTCGAGAAACGCCGTATAGTCATCGAGACGGGAGAACGGCGGCGGAAGAACGATGAACTCATCGCTGTCAACGACAGCATGCCAACGCCCCGAGAACATCTGGTTCGTTGCATATTCCCTGAGCAGCGTGGGCAGCCTCTTGGGCACTCCCGTCTTCTGAACCCCAAGCACGTCGCCGAACTTCGCGTTGTTGGAGAGCAGTATGGAAACGTCCTCCTGAGCCTCAAGCACAGACATGAACGCCTCGTCGCACCTGTCGGCGTAGATGACGAAACTCTGTGCACCCAGGGCGCGGTAGTGCCGGAGAAAATGCGGCAGGAAATACGTCTCGTTGCGCATGACCGAGAACACGGGCACGCCGGCAAGGAGATTGGCTCTCCGTCTGTGAACCTTTAGCGTGAGGCCGCCCATCCAAAAACCGCTTAACCGTCTGCACCTGAGGCCGCAAACTATTGCCGAAGCACGGGCGTGTCGATATCAGTTTTCTGTATAGACGGATACGAACTTAGGCCGTCTGCCGAGGTCAGCATCCGTTGCGCAGGTAGCTCAGCTTCAGAGACCCGGCGCGCACGACAGCCAGGTGAAATCACCTGGTCGAAAGGAACGCGGCACAATCCGCTGAACCCGGAACTTCATTTCACGGCGCTCGTCAAGCGTGGCTTGTTCCAGCGGACGGATGACAGCGACAGCTTGACACTGCTGGAAGTGAGCATGCAGCGATCTGAACGCCCTGCCAGACTATGCCGTCTACTGCATCAACCTTGGTGAGCCGGATCTTGGAATGGGCATCAGCCACAAGTTCAAGGGAACGCTCGGCTGTTTCCTCTGCCATCTTCGTGCCTGGGAACTCTTACTTGAGTCGAAGAAGGACTATGCGCTGATCGTGGAAGACGGCTTCAGGCCGAGGCAGCTTTCGCCAAGCTACTGAAGTGGTTCCATATCGTTCATGTTCATCCGAACAACCAAGGAAAGTTCCTGCAATCGGGAAGCATTGAAGTCCCGCAGATACTTCAAGTCACACTGATCAGAAAAGACCGGTGCACAGAATTGACATCCGCGAAGACGCTGCCCCATCCGCTGGACAGGCCGTGCCATCCCGGCCGGCCCGATCTGGCCCTGCCGGACATCTGGCACACATCGTCCTGAGGGTTTGTTTATCCACCAACAAATGGTCCAAGCCGACTGTGAGAGCATAGCTCGCCCGCGCTGGCGCTGCGCAACCGTCAGTTTCCTCTTTGGCTGGAATCGCAGCGTCTGCCTTACCAAGTTTACCAGGTCAAACAGCAAAACAGAGGCAATGCTTCCCCTGGGTCTTGCACTCGGACTTCAGAAGAGGAACAATTCCTGTAAAGCAGTGATCACTCTGCTATCAGTCACCCGCGATCCAGTTCAACGCCCAGCAGCGATAGAGACCGGACCAAATTACAATCGGCAACCGAACCTGCACCAAGAAACTGTTACCATGTTGAGATCCATCTCTCTGACTCTTGTTACGCTCGTTGTGATTGCCCTTGCGGCTCTCTCTGGCGCCTGGGCCGAGAA
>NZ_JBIICB010000284.1:0-5383 GCF_044239095.1 Aestuariivirga sp.
GAGATGCGGGCGCCGCGCAGCGGTTGCAGCGCCTTGTATTCGGCCCGCGTCGCCATCAGGCCTGGCATTTCGACCTCGGCCATGTCGATTTCCTTGCGGCCCCAGTCCGCAAGCGTGATGTCGGCAACGTGATAGTCGTGGCGGGTGCTCGTCATGGGCTGTCCTCATCTCCTGGATCGCGCGGTCCTATAGCAGCGGCGGGCGCCCCTGTCCATGCGCACATAAAGAAATCTTTATGTTGTGATGAAGAGGAACTTTCCATCGCATGGGCCTATATTGTGGCCATGACACACTTGCACCAAACCGGACCCTCCATCGCCTTCGACAACAGCTACGCCCGGCTGCCGGGCGCCATGCATGCGGGCGTTCTGCCAACGCCTGTCGAGGCGCCGAGGCTCATCAAGGTCAACACGCAGCTGGCCCTTGAACTCGGCATCGATCCGGCGGGCCTCACCCCGGAGATGGCAGTGGGGAATGTCCTTCCCGCCGGTGCGGCACCCATTGCCCAGGCCTATGCCGGCCACCAGTTCGGAAACTTCGTGCCGCAGCTGGGTGACGGGCGGGCAATCCTGCTGGGCGAGGTCGTGGACCGGCAGGGCAGGCGCCGCGACATCCAGCTGAAGGGAGCAGGCCCCACCCCCTTCTCCCGGCGGGGAGACGGCCGGGCGGCACTGGGCCCCGTGCTGCGTGAATATCTGGTGAGCGAGGCCATGCATGCGCTGGGCATCCCCACGACCCGCGCGCTCATGGCCGCGGCCACGGGCGAGAGGGTCTATCGCGAGGCGGTGCTGCCGGGCGCGGTGCTGACGCGGGTGGCCTCAAGCCATATCAGGGTGGGGACTTTCCAGTTCTTCGCGGTGCGCCGCGACCAGGAGTCGCTTTCAGCACTGATGGACCATGTCATCGCGCGGCACTACCCGCAGCTCTCGGGCATCGAAACCCCGGCTCTGGGCCTGCTCGACCAGGTGATGGACGCGCAGGCAGCGCTCGTCGCGCGCTGGGTGCAGGTGGGATTCATCCACGGGGTGATGAACACGGACAACATGGGCGTTGCTGGCGAAACCATCGATTATGGCCCCTGTGCCTTCATGGATGCCTATGACCCGGCGACGGTGTTCAGCTCGATCGATTCCTACGGCCGCTATGCCTATTCCAACCAGCCGCCCATCGCGCAGTGGAACCTCGCGCGCCTCGCCGAGACGCTGCTGGGCTTTTTGCATGAAAGCAGGGAGGAAGCGATCCGTATCGCCACTGAGCGGATCGAGGGCTTTCCGGCCATCTACACAAGGCACTGGCTGGCGGGCTTCCGCCGGAAGATCGGCCTCGTCACGGAGGAGGACGGCGACCTCGACCTGATCCAGGCGCTGCTCGATGCGATGCAGCTGGCACGGGCCGATTTCACCCTCACGCTCCGTGCACTGAGCAATGGGCAGGAGCCAGCCGCCCTCGCAGAATGGCTGCCGGCATGGCGCGCACGGCTGGCGCGCGACCCGCAAAGCCCGGAGGAGCGGCGCGCCCTGATGCGCTCCGTGAACCCGGCCTATATCCCGCGCAACCACCGGGTTGAAGAAATGATCAAGGCTGCAGCGGAGCACGATGACTTCACGCCCTTCGAAGCCATGCACCGTGTCCTGATGACGCCTTACGAGGAACAGCCAGGCGCGGAAAGCTATGCCGAACCGCCCAAAGAGACGGACACACCATACCGCACCTTCTGCGGAACCTGACGGCCTCTGGAAACGGCGGCAGGCAGTCAAATGGATCGCGTGTGACTTCTGATGTCTTCTCCCGCGGCCTTCAGCGAAAAGAGGCGTGAGGCAAGTTCACCGCGCCGGGAAGGCCAGCCTGGCAGCCGTGATCGCAGGCCAGCAGACCGCCACCGGAAAGGTGAGTGATTTTGTTCGGAAATGGCGCACCCGACAGGATTCGAACCTGTGACCTCTGCCTTCGGAGTTTTGTACATCTCGCCTTTCTTTCTGATTTCATTGGGTTGTTGTGGCAAAAAAGAGCGTGAACCTTTCGAAAACATCAGCGGATTCTCCGGACATTCCCCGGACGCGAGCCGATAGCCTCAGCGGCTTCGTCCTGGTGATCTGGACGGTGATGCGCGTAATGCTTCAGCAGCGTCTGCACGCTGGTCGCGAGGAACTCCGAAGCCTTGAAGACGTCCATGCCGGATTGCATCAGCCACGAAGCCGCTGTGTGTTTCAGAGTGTGTGGCGAGATGCCCTTGAGATAGACGCGAGCGGCAGCGCTACTGAAAGACGTTTGGAGATCGTCGATGCTGTTGCCTGACCAAATGATCACGTGGCCAACGTTATGAGGATGGCCCTTCGCGCGCTTCAGGTGCGGCAACAGGCGGGGAGGAATTCGGCAGCCACCTCGCTTTTTCTTGGTCTCTGGAAGGCCGTCGCGTAGAAAATCCATGCGGCGGCGCTCGAAATCAACTTTGCTCCAGCGCAGCGACAAGATCGCCTCTTTGCGTCGCCCGGTATACAGTCCGATCAAGATGAACATCGCCAGGTGATATTGGGGCCTCGATACCCGAGACCACTTCGAGGGTAACCGAGTGGCAGCATCGTAAGCGACAGGGGAGAAGCCCAAGGCACCGGCAAGTAGCATCGCGGCCTCGGATCGCGTCAACCAGCGACTTTTCGGGGGTGACTCTGGGGGCCTCTTCAAGGCTACGGGCCGGGTGAGTTTTTGATCCAAGAGCGCTTCACGAATTGCACACTGCACGACTCCCAATTCGCGGCGAACGGTTGACAGGGATCGCCCGCGCCAGCGAGTGTAGGCATCCACGAGTCCGGGAACCTCCGCGACACTGCGGCCGGCAAAGAACTCCGACAGGGGAGTGACGGCATAGGCTGCACGCTCGCCATCCTTGCCGTTGGCCTCGAGCTTCTCCAGGTAGTCGGTGAGTATATCCGTCATCAGGATTTCAGATGGATCACGGGGGCCGAGCTTGCGCGTGAACCGCTGGAGGAATCGCGCGAACTCGATTTGAGCCGCTGCGCTGTCTGCCGTGCCAGTGCTGCGCTCGCGGCTGCGTCCGTGTTCGGTCCAGACGATGTAGAAGCAGCCACGCTTGGCGAGAAACTTGAGCTTGGGACCTTCGTTGCGTCTCGGCATTGTCTCACCGTGGAGTTGTCCAGATATTCTTGCCAGGCACCGGGCGGGATGCGGCGCCGCTTTCCCACCTCGACAAAGGGAAGCCTGCCGTCATCGATCAATCGCTTAATCGCGCCTTCCGACAGGCCGACACGTTCCGCCAGCTGCCGGGGTGTTTCAAGCTTGCCGAGCTCGTGCATCACGCCTCCTCGAAAAGCCGCGTCATGCGCCGAACGACCGCGGGAACGTCGATCACGACCAGCACGTCCGCCTTCGGCACCGCGTCGAGCTCGGGATCGGGAGGCCCGTCGCCGATGACCTGGCGGCCTGTGTCAGCTGCAGCCAACTCGAAGAGGTCTTGCAGCGGTGCATTGTCGAGCGCGTTGGAATAGACCCGGCGTTCGGTTCCCGCCGGTCCTTCGAGCGGTCCGCGAATCAGAAGCCTCGGAAACTCCTGCCCAGCCATGCTGTGCGCCATCGCAGCGGCAGCCGGAGCGAGGAAACCGGACACGCGCAAGGCCGCGAATAGGCCAACGCGGATGGCGTAGCCTTTCGACTGCCGGTCTCCCCAATCGGCTGTGCGTCCGGACCGCTCAAGTGTGTTGAGGGTATCCCGGTCCAGTTTCGCGGCGCGGCAGATATCGGTAAGCGTCGGCATGTGAGAATCTCCCTTGGTGAATCTCACATGGCTCGGTTCGAGATTTCGATCAAGAGAAATATTCAACCCAAAGAAGAAGGCCGGAGCAGTCGCCCGCCCCGGCCTGTGGATAGGTCGAGCCTGTGCGTCAGGCTGCGCCGGTCTTGCCCGCCCTGATTTCGTCGGCAAGCTGGAGGATCATCACGTCAAGGTCTTCCTTCTCGAACAAAGCCCGAAGCGTAATCTGCGCGCGGATCAACTCGTCATCGCTGCCAGGCTCCGGCTTCCGTGATGCGGCCTCCAAGGCAATGGTGTTGATGTAATGCCAGGAGCGGGTTTCAGTCTCGTCGACAATTCGCTCGACCTCGTGAGTGCATCGAGGTTGGTTGCAGGTCGCTTTTGCGGCTTCGGTAACAGCCATGTGGAGTTCAAACAGCATGTCGAGTTCCCGAAGCGAAAGGCGCGACAGATCGGGCATGTCTGGGGCAAGAGCGGCATCCAGCCACTGGACTCTTTGCGAAAAAATCTCGACAGCGTTAAGTGCAAGATCAGCCATGTTGGCCTCCTCATAAGGTTGACTGGTTAGGGCCGAAGGGGAGTTGCAACCTTCCCTTCGGTCCGCTTCAGGCTGCCACAGACGGGCGGGCTTTTCAACCTTCAGAACATCCTCACCGCGCAATGTGGCCGGTTTCCGAAATGCAATCGTTACAAATTTCGCGGCGGCCCCTTGTCGATGCGCCAATAGACAATCCAGAACACCAGCTCACCGATCGCGATGGCGAGCCATGGCCACCCGAGCATATGGACGGCTTGCAGCAGCGCGGTCCATAGCTCGCCCATCTCCGGCGGGTCACGTCCGCCGCGGCATGATCCGGGCTCCGTAGCGTCCGCCCATCACACGCGCGGCGCGGCCTCCGCCCAAGGTATCGACAACCTCGTCTTGGATCAGTGCCCGAATGTTGATTGAGCCATCCGGCGCGCGCTGCGATTCGGTTGTGACCTTGGCCCCGGTCTGGTTGATGATGTTCACCTTCACGCCACCACCGCCCGCGCGGTCCATCGGCGTCACCCTTGCCGGGCCGTGGATGATCTCAGGGCCCGCCTCGCCAGCGATGCCCCACTTGCCAGCGCCGAGCGTGCCGCCGTTGGCGTAGAAGCCACCGAAGCTGCCGAGCCCTTGCGCGCCGAGCAGGCCGCCGCCCGGCACCAGCCCGCCGAGCAGCATGTTAAGGCCGCTGTTGAGCAGCTGTTCCGCGATACTCTGCAGCGCATTCATGGCCGACTGCCTGAGACCTTCAAATGCATCACCGGCGGAATGCGCAGAGAATGCGATGCCGGTAAGCGATGATGCGAGGCCTGAGGCCAAGCCGTCAGTAAGCCCCAAGGTGAGCGACGTGGATTGCTGCACCTGGTCCGAGAAGGACTGCAGGGCGTCGCCAGCGCCGTAAATGTCATCAATGGTGCCAGGGGGAAAGATCGGCGGAAGTTGAGAATTCTGCAACGGGCTCGACGAGGTTGAACCATTGCCAGCTTTCCCGCCACCGCCTCCACCCGTCTTGGCACCGCTTCCGCCACCGGCGGAGTTCAGCAGCGCGTCAAGGTCGGCCTGTGACGCCTGCAGATTGACCTTGCCGC
>NZ_JBIICB010000040.1:0-21520 GCF_044239095.1 Aestuariivirga sp.
AAAGAGTGAATTCAGAACTTCCTGCACATTGTTGCCGATGCTCGATACAATGCCCAGGCCGGTGACGACGACACGCCGCATATTCATCCCTTTCTCAAGGAGCGGGCTGGAACAGCCCCACCTTCATGTCGGTGACCTGGTAGACCGTCTCGCCATCCGCCTTCATGATGCCGTTCGAGACAGCCATCTTCAGCCTGCGTAGGACAAGACGGGTGATTTCGACCTCGTAAGTGACCTTCTTCACCAGCGGGGTAACCATGCCGGTCAGCTTCACTTCGCCCACACCCAGCGCACGGCCCCGCCCCGGCTCACCGAGCCATCCGAGAAAAAAGCCGGTCATCTGCCACAGCGCATCGAGGCCGAGACAGCCGGGCATCACGGGGTCACCCTTGAAATGGCAAGGGAAGAACCAGAGGTCCGGCCGGATGTCGAACTCCGCGACCACCTTGCCAAGGCCCGCGGTACCGCCATCCTTGGATATCTCGGTGATGCGGTCGAACATCAACATCGGTGGCAACGGCAACTGGGCGTTTCCGGGCCCGAACAGCTCTCCCCGGCCGCAAGCCAGAAGATCGTCGTAGTCAAACTTGGATTTCGGCTCGTTCATTCTGTCTCGTTGCCCTCAACTCAACCCGGTGGAAAAGGTCCTGCCGTTCCTATCACAGGCAAATTTCCGGTCCAAGCCCGGTTTGGGATGAGACCAGCCGCCACACTGGCACCAAGATTGCGTTACAGGGAGGATTTCGCATATAAAGAACCCCAAGATGAAACCGCAAGAGACGGAAATCGCTGAGCGCCTGAGGCTCGCAGGTCTTCGACCCACCCGGCAGAGGGTGTGCCTTGCCGCCATTCTGTTCGGCTGCGGCGATCGCCATGTAAGCGCGGAATCGCTGCATCAGGAGGCGCTCGCCGCGCACATTCACGTATCGCTCGCAACCGTCTACAACACCCTGAACCAGTTCAAGACTGCCGGACTGTTGCGGGAAGTTGCTTTCGAGGGTGACAGGACGTTTTTCGACACCAACACGTCGAATCACTTCCATTATTATCTCGAGGAGACGGACCAGCTCGTCGACATCGGATCCACCGATCTCGAGGTCAAAGGCCTTCCGGAATTGCCTCCGGGCACCGAGATTGACCGCATCGACGTGATCGTCAGGTTGCGGAGATCGGGCAGCTGAGCTTTATGCGGCCTCTGGGCCCGCGTTGACACCTGCCTCCCAACCGAGGATGGCCTGCTTCCTGGTCAGGCCCCAGTGATAGCCACAGAGCCCACCTGATTTTCCCAGCACGCGATGGCAAGGAACCACGAATGAAATCGGGTTGCGGCCGACGGCTGATCCCACGGCGCGGCACGCGCTGGGTTTGCCGATGTGCCCCGCGATGTCCGAGTAGGTGGTCGCCCGGCCCAGCGGCACTTTCAGGAGGGTCTGCCAGACGCGCGTCTCAAACTCGGTCCCGATGAAGACAATCCGCAGAGGTTGATCAGCCTTCCACGCCGCTGGACTGAAGATCCGTATGACATGCCGGCCGGTCGTCAACGCATCCTCCAAATAGACGGCTTCTGGCCAACGGCTACGCATGTCGCGAAGGGCCTCGGCCTCCTCGCCGCCATTGGCGAAGGCCAGTCCGCAAATCCCTTGCTCCGTCGTCATCAGCAGCACACGGCCGAACGGGCAGTCATGAAAGCCGTAGCGGATCGTCAACCCCTTGCCCCTTGCCTTGTATGCACCGGGCGACATGGCCTCATGGCTAACGAAGAGATCGTGGAGCCGGCCGGGGCCCGAAAGCCCGACTTCATAGGTGGTCTCGAGAACACTCGCGGAGTCCCGCAGGAGCTTCCGGGCATGATCGATGGTCAGAGCCTGCACGAAAGCCTTCGGACTGAGGCCCGCCCAGCGCATGAAGAGCCGCTGGAGATGCGCGGCACTGAGGCCGTTGCGCTCTGCCAGCCCTTCGAGGGACGGCTGTTCGCGCCAGTGCTGGCGCAGGTATTCAAGGTTCTGCCGGACGACTTCATAGTCGCTGGCCGCCTCACTCAGGAGCTGTGTGTTTCTCATGGGCCACAGCCTAGCTTTCCCGGCAGGCGCCGCCCACCCGAAAACGGATCAGATGTGAGGAATGGCGAGGGCGGACTTGAGTGCCACCGCCAGGGTCTTGCGCTCCTCAGGGGCAAGAAACTCGCCAACCGGCACGCGCCTGCCGCCGGACACGAGCAGAAGCCGCCCGATCAATTCGCGCTCGCGATCCTCCTCCAGTTCAACCCTTACCCAGCGCCGGACGAAACGCTGCTGCTCCTGGGCTTTGTCCTTGCGCACCTTGTCCAGAATCAGCTCATGATCCGTAATGCTGATCCGCTCCATCTGGCGGGCGTCGGCAAAATTGGCGCGGAATGCCCACCAGATGATGAGGATGTCGAGGCCGGCGAAGCCCGCAACCGGCCAGGCGCCGAGGGCCACGAACAGCCCGCCCACCACGAAATTCACCGCCACGACCATGAGCATCACCGCCAGAAACCCCTGCCGGGTCAGGCTGCGGTGCGGCGTGAGCGTCGCCTGCCATGCTTTGCTGTTGCCTGTATCCATGGACCGTTCTACCTCTCGCTCCGTAAGGAAACATCGAACGCATGGCCAAGGCAACCCGTCTCGATCGCGGCGACGTGGAAGAAATCTTCCGCCACTTCCATGCCGCCAATCCTGAACCTCAGGGCGAGCTCCATCATGTGAACCCCTATACGTTGCTGGTTGCCGTCGTCCTGTCAGCCCAGGCGACAGACGAGGGCGTGAACCGTGCCACGGGGCCGCTGTTCGCCATCGCCGATACGCCACAGAAAATGCTGGTCCTCGGCGAGGATACGGTCCGCGACATGATCAAGACCATCGGCCTCTTCCGGGGCAAGGCCAAGAACGTGATCCAATTGTCGCAGCAGCTGATCGACCACCATGGCGGCCAGGTTCCCGATGACCGGGCGGCGCTGGAAGCCCTTCCCGGTGTGGGGCGGAAAACGGCCAATGTGGTTCTCAATATGGCTTTCGGGCACCCCACGATCGCAGTCGACACGCATTTGTTCCGGCTCGGGAACCGCACCGGCCTTGCACCGGGAAAGACACCCCGCGCAGTTGAAGACAAGCTTCTGAAGGTGGTGCCCGAAGCATACGGTCGCCATGCGCACCACTGGCTGATCCTGCACGGGCGCTATGTTTGCAAGGCACGCAAGCCCGAATGCTGGCGATGCCTCATTTCCGATATCTGCCGCTTCAGGCCGAAGACGCCCTCACCGACTTGAACAGATGGGTGAAATAGGATGTCGCAAAGAGCGGTACGGCCAGATTGACCACCGGCAAGAGCGACAGCACCGCCGGCAGGAGGCCAGCCACGAACACCGAGGGCCCATTCTCGCGCCGCAACATCTTCGCCTGCTCAGCCGGCATGTGTCGCATCGCGACCATTTCGAAGTACTCACGGCTCAGGAGATATGCGTTCGCGGCCACCAGTGCGATGGCCCCCACCCCGAACAGAACGACCGGCAATACCGCCAGGTTGACCACAAGGACCACGAGAAAGAACTGGAGTGCCATCGTGATGGCCCGGGCCGCCGGAAGGGGCGTTCCACGCGGATCCTGCGGATAGTGCCGCGCTTCCACTTTCTCTGCCACTTGGTCGAGGAACAAGCCAGCGAAGGCAGCGGTCACGGGCGACATCAGGAAGAAGAACGCGACCAGCAGGGCGATGCCGCTGCCGACCCCCAGCACCCAGTCTGCCCAGGGCCAGGAAAACTGAGTGAGGCTCACCAGCAACACCTCGACGCCGATCAGCACGGCGAGAAACAAGGCAAGGGTAAGCCCCAGCGCCTTCAACAGCACGGAGCGGAACTCAGGCGAAAACAGATCGCCCAGGGCCTTGAAAGACGCCTTCAGCATGGTTCCACCTAACGGCCCCCGCTTGCCAGCGCAAGCGGGCTTCGCTAGGCGGGAGCCTCCGGAGGCAAGGAGAGACTTCATGACGGGTTCCGATTTCGATGTCCTGTGCATCGGCAATGCGATCGTCGACGTGATCGCGCGGGTGGAGGAGGACTTCGTGAGCCGCCACGGCCTGGTGAAAGGTTCCATGAACCTGATCGACGAGGCCCGTGCGGAATACCTTTACGCCGCCATGGGACAGGCAATCGAGGTCTCGGGCGGGTCGGCTGGCAACACCGCTGCCGGTGTTGCCTCCCTGGGCGGCAAGGCAGCCTATTTCGGCAAGGTGAAGGATGACCAGCTGGGCGCCATCTTCCGCCATGACATGCGCGCCCAGGGGGTGGCATACGATACGCCCCCCGCGCCGGACGGGCCGGCCACAGCGCGGTCCTTCATTCTCGTCACGCCTGACAGCGAGCGCACCATGAACACCTATCTCGGTGCCTGCGTGAACTTCACCTCGAAGGACGTCGACAGGAAAGCGGTGGAATCCGCCCAGGTCACATACATGGAGGGCTATCTTTGGGACAGGCCGGAGGCGAAGGAAGCCTTCAAGCTTGCCGCCCGCATTGCCCGCGGAGCAGGCCGCCAGACTTCGATCACGCTTTCGGATTCCTTCTGCGTCGAACGCCACCGCGAGAGCTTTCTCGATCTCATCCGCCACGACATCGACATCGTCTTTGCCAACGAGACCGAGATCAAGTCGCTCTACCAGACCCAGAATTTCGACGGCGCAATGAAGGCGATCGCCAAGGACTGCCCTGTCGCCGTTCTCACCCGCTCCGAGAAGGGCTGCATCGTGTTGCGGGGCGAGGAGGTACATGCGATCCCCGCTCATCCAGTCAGCAAGGTTGTCGACGTGACAGGTGCGGGCGATCTGTTTGCCGCCGGGTTCCTGCGTGGCTTCACCAGTGGAAAGACCCTGCCCGAGGCGGCGCGGCTGGGGTCGGTCGCGGCAGCCGAGGTGATTTCCCATGTCGGCGCGAGGCCCGAGATCAATCTCGGAGCCCATGCGCACGCACTGGGCCTGCTATAGCTTCCTCAAGAAAACACTGCGGATGAAATGATCAGCACCTTTCCGCAGCACGAGATCGGCACGTGGCCGGGTCGGCAGGATGTTTTCCCGCAGGTTCACAAGGTTGATCGTATCCCAGATGCGAGACGCGGTATCGCGCGCCTCCCTGTCAGAGAGCGTTGCATAGCGGTGGAAATAGGACCTGGGATTGCGGAAGGCGCTGTCCCGCAGGGTCAGGAACCGTTCGATGTACCAGTGGCGCAGATCATCGAGATCAGCGTCGATATAGACGGAGAAGTCGAAGAAATCCGATGTGTTCGGTATGCCGCGGCCGTCGCGCGGTGGGCGGCCCGTCTGCAGGACGTTCACGCCCTCGACGATCAGGATGTCCGGCTGGTCAATGACGGCGCGCTCGTCCTTCAGCACGTCGTAGGTCAGATGCGAGTATAGCGGCGCGGTCACGTTGCGCTTGCCTGCCTTGATGTCCGACAGAAAGCGCAGGATGGCGGGAAGGTCGTAGCTTTCGGGAAAGCCCTTCCGCGTCATCAACCCTTCGCGCTCGAGAACGGCGTTGGGCAAGAGGAACCCGTCAGTCGTTACCAGATCGACTTTCGGATGTTTGGGCCAGCGCGCCAGAAGCCGCTGCAGGATGCGCGCTGTCGTGCTCTTGCCCACAGCCACGCTGCCCGCCATGCCGATCACATAGGGCACCTTGCGGTCACTGAGGTGGAGGAAGTTGTTGGTTGCGCGGAACAGCCCTTGTGTGGCTGCAACATAGAGATTGAGCAGCCGAGAGAGAGGAAGATAGATTGCTTCGACCTCAGCAAGGTCGATGCGATCGTTCAGGCCACGCAACTCGTCGAGGTCCTTCTGGGTCAGCGTCATCGGTGTGTCGGCGCGAAGCGCTGACCACTCGTCCCGCGAAAACCGCCGGAAAGGGGAAACTTCCTTGACAAGTTCTTCCATGATCAGTCCTTCGGGCGCGCCGCCTTTTCGGCAAGGCCGCTCATCGCCTTCCGCCGCGCGAGTTCGGCCATGACATCGGCCAGCGCCACGCCCGACGCCTCGAGCAGAACCAGCAGGTGATAAAGAAGATCGGCTGCTTCGGAGGTGATGTGGGCCTTGTCACGCAGCACCGCGGCGAGTGCTGTTTCAACCGCCTCCTCACCGAGTTTCTTGGCGCATTTCTCGACGCCCTGGGTGAGGAGCTTCGCCGTATAGGACTGGTCCGGCGAAACGGCTTTCCGTGCCGTGATCTCATCCGCCAGTGCCGCCAGAATATCAAGTCGGTGATCGGTCATGTTCACTTCCTAACACAGGCGCATGGGGATGCCATTGGCCGAAAGATGGCGCTTGGCCTCGCCAATTGAGTAGGTACCGAAATGGAAGATTGAGGCCGCCAGAACTGCAGCGGCATGGCCGTCGCGTATGCCGTCGACCAGGTGATCGAGCGTCCCGACACCTCCCGATGCGATGACCGGCACGGTGACGGCATCGGCAACTGCGCGGGTCAGCTCGATGTCGAAACCTTTGCCCGTGCCGTCACGGTCCATGGAAGTGAGGAGGAGTTCGCCCGCACCCAGCGAAACGACTTCGCGAGCATAGGCCACGGCATCGATCCCGGTGGGCCTGCGGCCGCCATGGGTGAAGATCTCCCACCGGCCAGGCGCCACGGCCTTGGCATCGATGGCCACAACAACGCATTGCGCGCCGAATTTCTCGGCCGCCTGACGCACGAAATCGCGATTGCTTACGGCTGCCGAATTGATCGACACCTTGTCCGCGCCAGACAGCAGGAGGTTTCGGATGTCCTCGAGGGCGCGTACGCCGCCACCGACGGTGAGCGGCATGAAGCAGGCTTCCGCCGTGCGCTGAACCACGTCGAATATGATGCCTCGGTTCTCATGCGTTGCGGTGATGTCGAGGAAACACAGCTCGTCAGCGCCCGCCGCATCGTAGGCCTTTGCAATCTCAACAGGATCGCCTGCATCCCGCAGGTCCACGAAGTTCACACCCTTGACGACACGGCCGTCCTTCACATCGAGACAGGGAATCAGGCGGGCCTTCAGCATCACGCTGCTCCGCGTATCATCGCGAGGGCTTTGGGCACGTCGATACGCCCGTCATAGAGGGCGCGGCCCGATATGGCTCCTTCGAGAATCCGGCAGTCAGGCTGCAGGAGCCGGTGGATGTCATCCATGGACGCAAGCCCGCCGCTGGCGATCACGGGGACCGGAACGGATCGTGCAAGCTCCAGTGTCGAGTCGATGTTGAGCCCCGTCAGCACCCCGTCGCGGTCGATATCAGTGAAAATGATGGCGGCAACGCCCACATCGGAAAACCGCTTGGCAAGGTCGATTGCCGTCAGTTCCGAGGTCTCGGCCCAGCCTTCAACCGCGACGCGGCCGCCCCTGGCGTCGATACCCACGGCGATACACCCGGGGAAGAGCCGACATGATTCCAAGACGAGCGCCGGGTCGCGCAGTGCGACCGTGCCGAGGATGACCCGGCGAACACCTTTCTCCAGCCAAGCCTCGATGTGCCCGAGCGTGCGAATACCCCCGCCAAGTTGCACAGGCAGGGAGACGGCGCCGAGAACAGCCTCCACCGCCGGGCCGTTCACGGGTTTGCCCGCAAAGGCGCCATTGAGATCAACGAGATGCAGCCACTCGAAGCCCTGGCCAGCGAAACTTCGTGCTTGCGAGGCCGGATCGTCGTTGAAGACCGTCGCCTGCGCCATGTCGCCGAGTTTCAGGCGCACGCACTGACCGTCCTTGAGGTCGATTGCAGGAAATAGGATCATGGACGCCACTTCAGGAAATTGGCCAGCAGCCTCAGGCCCAGTGTCTGGCTCTTCTCGGGGTGGAACTGGGTTCCCGCAAGATTGTCGCGCCCGACGATGGCCGTGATCGTCGCGCCGTGCTGCGCGGTCGCGACGACATGCGCACTGTCGCGTGCATCAAGATGATAGGAATGGACGAAATAGGCGTGCAGCCCGTTGTCGCCCAGTGCAATTCCGTCCAGCAGCGCGTGAGGCCTCAGGCTGTCGAGCGTGTTCCAGCCCATGTGGGGGATCTTGAAGGAGGGGTCGCGGGGAGTGATTGGCTTGACGTCGCCCGGGATCCAGCCAAACCCCTCGGCCACATCATGTTCCAGGCCGCGCGAGGCCATGAGCTGCATGCCGACGCAAATGCCGAGGAACGGCTTGGCCTTGGCCAGCACCTCATCCTCGAGTGCCTCCCACATGCCGGGCACGGCCTTGAGGCCGTCCCGGCAGTCCTTGAAGGCGCCCACGCCAGGAAGGACGATCCGGTCCGCTTTTCTGAGTTCAGCCGGATCGGACGTAACGGTCACTCTTGTATCATGCCCGCTGTCACGCGCCGCGCGCTCGAAGGCCTTGGCGGCGGAGTGAAGATTTCCCGACCCGTAGTCGATGATGGCAAGGTTCATCGGACCAGCTCAAACGTTGCCGAAGATGCCCAGCGTGTCCTCCGGGCCGGGGCGGCGCCGGGAGGGTGCGGGAGCGGGAGTTTGCCGGACGGGGCGGGAGAAAAAGGCGAGTTCCGCCGCCTCCAGGCTGGAGGCCTCTATGAGACCGGAACGGCGAAAGCCGGCCCGCTCCAGGGAAATGAGCTGCAACTGCCGCGCTTCGAAACCGAAGATCAGGGAAACGCCGAATTGCAGCAAGGACCCGACGGCTGCATTGAGCACCTCCAGGCTGACGGCGATGCTGAGCACGGCAAAGACCGCAAACAACAGCGCCGCAACGACCCACAGGCGGTGCCATACTGCCCATATAAATGTCAGGATGAATGCGCCCCCGGCAAAGCCCTCGGGAATGAAGGCGACGCGGTCTGGCTTGCCGTCCGGCGGCTCGAGAACAGCGTAGATCGTCATCAGCCTGCGAGTGAACCCTTGGTTGAGGGAATCCTGTCCTTCTGCCGCGGATCGATCTCGATCGCCTCGCGCAGGGCGCGGGCGAGTGCCTTGAAGCAGGATTCCGCGATGTGGTGGTGGTTGTCGGCGTAGAGCGTCTCGACGTGCAGAGTAACGCCTGCATTCATGGCGAATGCCTGGAACCATTCGCGTACCAGTTCAGTATCGAAGTCGCCGATCTTGGGCGCCGTGAATTGCACCTTCCAGACGAGAAACGGACGGCCGGACACATCGATCGCGGCGCGGGTCAGCGTGCCGTCCATCGGCAAATGCACACTCGCGTAGCGGCGAATTCCCTTGCGATCACCGAGCGCCCTGGCAACTGCCTGACCCAGAGCGATGCCGGAGTCCTCCGCCGTGTGGTGCGCATCGATGTGGAGATCGCCCTTTGCCCGCAGCGTGATATCGATGAGAGAGTGGCGCGAGAGCTGCTCCAACATGTGATCGAGAAAGCCTACACCGGTCTTCACGTCGTAGGACCCCGTGCCGTCGAGGGCGACAGCCGCCGAAATCCCGGTTTCGGTCGTATTCCGTTCGATCGAGGCCTGGCGCATGGCGCTTGGTTCCAGCTGATGACTGACGCGCCTCTTAGCAGATGCAATAGGAAATGGCCAAGACCAGCTTTGCGGACCGGCTTTTCTTTGGTCAACGGGCAGCCTACATGGGGGGCACGGATGTGAAAGGACTTTTCATGGCAGAGCCTCCGACTTGGCACGGCACCACCATCCTATCTGTGAGGAAGGGGGACAGGGTCGTCATCGCAGGCGACGGGCAGGTTAGCCTTGGCCAGACGATCATCAAGGGCAATGCCCGCAAGGTGAGGCCACTGGGAACCGGGCAGGTGATCGGCGGCTTCGCCGGGGCGACCGCGGATGCCATGACACTGTTCGAAAGGCTCGAAGCGAAACTGGAGCAATACCCAAGCCAACTCGTCCGCGCCTGCGTGGACATGGCCAAGGATTGGCGCACCGACCGTTACCTCCGGCGGCTTGAAGCCATGATGATCGTCGCCGACCGGTCAGTCACCCTTGTGCTGACCGGAACCGGCGACGTGCTGGAACCGGAGAAGGGCGTCATCGCCATCGGCTCAGGGGGCAACTACGCGCTGGCAGCGGCCCGCGCGCTTGCTGATAGTGATCTCGATGCGGAGGCCATCGCCCGCAAGGCCATGGCCATCGCTGCCGAGATCTGCGTCTATACCAACAACAACCTTACCGTTGAATCACTGGCCACGGCCTGAGCGGACATCAAGAGAGAATGACCGATTTTTCCCCCCGCGAGATCGTTTCGGAACTTGACCGCCACATCGTTGGCCAGACGGATGCCAAGCGTGCTGTCGCCATTGCGCTCCGCAACCGCTGGCGCCGCAAGCAGCTGGAAAGCCCTCTCCGCGATGAGGTTATGCCAAAGAACATCCTGATGATCGGCCCGACCGGCGTGGGCAAGACAGAGATCGCCCGCCGCCTCGCAAGGCTGGCCAACGCGCCATTTCTCAAAGTCGAGGCCACGAAGTTCACCGAAGTCGGCTATGTCGGGCGGGACGTTGACCAGATCGTGCGCGATCTGCTCGAGGCGGGCATCGCCATGACGAAATCCGCCCGCCGCAAGGATGTTGAAGCCCAAGCGCATCTCAATGCAGAGCGCCGGGTGATCGAGGCGCTCGTGGGTGCCAATGCGTCCGAAACGACGCGCGAGGCATTCCGGCGAAAACTCCGCGCCGGCGAACTCGACGACAAGGAGATCGAGATCCAGGTGGCGGATACGGGTACGGGAAGCTTCGAAATTCCGGGCATGCCCGGCGGCTCGGCAAGCGTGATCAACCTGTCCGACATGCTGGGCAAGGCTTTCGGCGGCCGCACCAAGAGCCGGCGCATGTCGGTGAAGACCAGTCATGAACTTCTGCTGGCGGAGGAATCCGACAAGCTGCTGGACCAGGACCAGATCGTCCAGGAAGCAATCGAGTCGGTCGAGAACAATGGCATCGTCTTCCTCGACGAGATCGACAAGATATGCGCGCGCGCGGAGCGGCAGGGCGCCGATGTGAGCCGCGAAGGCGTGCAGCGCGATCTTCTGCCGCTCATTGAAGGGACAACGGTATCGACAAAGCACGGCCCGGTGAAGACGGACCACATCCTGTTCATCGCCTCCGGCGCCTTTCATATTGCAAAGCCATCCGACCTGCTGCCTGAACTCCAGGGCCGGCTGCCGATCCGCGTCGAGTTGAAGGCGCTCAACCGCGAGGATCTCGAGCGCATCCTCACGGAACCGGAGGCAAGCCTGATCAAGCAGTACCGTGCCCTGCTTCAGACCGAAGGCGTAACCCTCGACTTCACGGCAGAGGGGATCGCCGCGATCGCCCAGATCGCGGCAGAGACCAATGCAAGCATCGAGAACATAGGTGCACGGCGCCTGCAAACGGTCATGGAAAGACTGCTGGACGATGTAAGTTATCTTGCGCCCGACCGTTCAGGAGAGACGGTGGTGGTCGACAAGGCCTATGTCGACAAGCATGTCGGCATGCTGGCGAAGAATGCGGACCTCTCAAAGTTCATTCTCTGACGCATACCTAGCTGATCATGCTCTCGGCTTCTGCCTCTTCCGCTCGAGGACGTTGAGGATTTCCTCAAGCGCAGAGGGATCCAACCGTCCGATGTCATCGGCGAGGCGATTGGCCAGTTCGGTGGCCTTGGGGCTGAGGCCCGAGGTATCGATGGTGATGCGCGGATGAGAGATGCGCGCAAGTCGGACCACCTCTTCCGCATCGTCCCAGATGATGTTGAAAAATGTCAGGATGCGCTGAATCAAATGCCAGCCGGGCCGGCCGCGCTTTCCGTGTTCCAGAGCCGAGAGATAGGCAGAGGAAACGCCAATCCCATCCGCCATGTCCTTGAGCGTTATGCCACGTTCGGCGCGGAGCTTTCGCATTCTGTCGCCGAAGGGGGTCACTGCCCGTCCCTGATCCGCCTGATCCGCACATAATAGGCGCCACCACCGCCGTGTTTGGGGTGGGCGGGCTGAAACCCCGCGACGAGCGACCTGAATTCCGGCTCATGAAACCACTCGGTGACCAGACGGCGAAGCCGTCCGCCGCGCTCCGGGGCATGAAAGTGATCGGCCCCATGCAAGGTGTGGCGCGAGAAGGGTGAGTCGCCCTTGCCGGTGATGACCAGCGCATTGCGCACACCCGTCACCTGGGCCTCGCGGAGGAAACCCAGGAGATTGACGCGGGCCATCTCGACTCCGCTGCCATGCAGGTCGAAGCGCCGCTCGATATCGACCTGGCCGCGCGTCAGGCGCTGTGTGGTTCGCCGGTCAAGACCGGTGATTTGCGGCGGTGGCTTGTGGAGAGGCGACGGTATTGCCACATGCGGCGCCGAAGGCAGGCTGAGGTGACGCTTTACAGTGGCAGCCTTTCCTGGGGGCGATGCCGGCGCATGGCGCGCGGCCCGGAAGCGGAGAGGCTTCACGGTCTTCGCCGCTTCAAGCCAGAGATCGAAATCGGGCGGCTTGCGGCTCATGCAACAAGCCCAAGCTCTTCGGCCACGGCGACGGGCAGAAGGACGGTCATGCGGCCGGGGCTTTTCATATGACCCGCAATAGCGCCAGCTTCCTCGCCAAAACCCCAGTAAATGTCGCCGCGGGCCAGCCCTGTGATGGCGGTGCCGGTATCCTGCGAGATCAGGAGTTGGCGAAAGGGAATCATGGTGGCTTCTTCTCCCGACGGGACTTCCGTGTCCAGCCAGACCGGTGTGCCGAGCATCCACGCTCTCCTGTCGACTGCAAGACTCCGGCGGGGCGTCAGCTGCACCTGCTGGGCACCCAGTGCCCCGAGATCCTGACTGTCGAGCTTGGCCTCCCGGAAGAATATGAAGGAACGGTTCTCCCACATCAGCGTGCGCGCCTCCTGTGGGTGTGCCGACATCCAGCACCTGATCGCCTGCATAGACATCTGGTCCCGCGTCAAGACTCCCCGCTCCACAAGCAGGCTGCCGATGCCGGTGTAGGGAAGACCGGACTTCGCCGCAAAGGAGAGGCGCATGATGCCACCGTCTTCCAGCCTCACCCGTCCTGATCCCTGGATATGGATAAAGAAGGCATCGGCCCAGTCCCGCAGGTAGACAAGCTCAAGACCCTGACCAGATAGACCGCCCTCCTCGATTTCCCTGCGGGTAAGATAAGGGGACGCCTGGCCGTCGATCATCCGCCCAAAGCCAAGGCCTGTTCGCGCGCGGACTTCTCCGGAAAAGGTCACGAGATCGGGCGGACGGCGGTAGATGGGCACAGCATAGGTGGTGGAAGGGGTACGGCTCCCGGCAACGTCAGGTTCGAAATAACCCGTGAACAGTCCTTCCGGCCGCTCGGCATCCTTTACGCGGAACGGTTGGAACCACGTCTCGAAGAATTGTTTTGCATCGCGTGCCGTGAGCGCGGCCTGACAGCTTTCGAGCCAGGAACTGCGGCTTCCGCCAAAGCGGGCGCGGTGAGAAAACGCCGCTCCGCTTTCGATGATTTCGCGGCACGACCGCCGGAAAGCCTCCAGCGCCTCATCCTGGCTCCCGCTGCTCCACCCGGCAATTTCATTGAATGCCACCCGCTCGAGCACAGCAGCTGCGTCACCGACGGGACCCATAAGCGATCGGCCCTTATCAGTCCGGCGCTTCGGTGGCGACGAGTTTCCAGTTCGGATTGCGGGAGGTGACATCGCGCTCAAAGGTCCAGACATCCGTCACTTCGCGGATTTCCTTTGGATCGCCATCGATCACCTCACCTGCCTTGTCGTAGGTGGCGGTGATCATTTCACTGACAAAGGCCACAGTGACCGTGGCCTTGCGCCCGCCCACCAGGGAGGCGGACTGGATGGTGGCCTTGTCAATACCCACGAAACGCGACTCAACGCGATGACCCTGCGCCTGGCGCTCATCGATGGCGCGCGCGAAACCGTCGAAGACCTCCTTTGACAGAAGGTTCTTGAGTGCTGCCTTGTCACCCTTGGCAAAGCCATCCACGATCATCTCATAGGCCATCTTGCCACCCTCGATGAAGGTGCGGGGCGCAAAGCCAGGATCGGCCTCTGAAAGCCTTTCGAGCGAGGACGCGAGCTCGGATCCTGCCTCCGCATAGCCTGTCCAGACGGGCGCGGGCGGCTCACGCTCCGGATCAGGCTGGCCAGGAGGTGGAGCGTTCTGCGGGAAGCGGACGACGGTTTCGTTCGACTCGCGGCCTCTTTGCTCGTCGCTCCGTTTGGTCCCAAAAGGATCCACAGGAGGCTTTTCCGTGCCGGTTCTGGTTCCGAGCACGGATTTCAGGCGCCAGAAGACCACAAGGGCAACGGCAAGAAGAAGGATGTTCAAGGGGTCTAGGTTCATTCCATCATCCAGACTGTCCGGCTCCAGAGACTGCACGCTCCGCGAAGCTGGCGCCACGGCTTTCTCGCTCTATATATAGGTGCAGACCGTGAGGTCCAAGGCCAAAGGACGCTCTTTTCAGCCATGACACGCTTGTTACCGCTGCTGATACTCGCCGGACTTGCCGCCGAGCTTGCCTCCATCATCATGGTCGGCAACGCCCTGGGCGTGATTCCGACACTTCTCTTGATACTGGCGGGGGGTGTCCTGGGCATCAGTCTCATCAGGTCAGCAGGGACGGGCTTGGCTGTGGCGCTTCGTTCGCATGTTCAAGCATCCTCGGTCAAAAAGGGGATTGCGGGCAAGGCCGTGGCACGTGGCGTTGCTGGGCTTCTCTTCCTTTTGCCGGGTTTCTTCAGCGACCTTGCCGGACTTCTGTTGCTCCTGCCACCTGTCAGGCAGTGGCTGGGCTCGCGGTTTCCGGTCGAAAGCGCTTCCGCAAGGAGAACGGCGTACGGTCGCGGCGAAACCATCATTGACGCGGAAGCGATTGAAGTGACGGGCGAACTCCAGCAACCGGAGCCGGGCCAGGGACGGGGCAGAGACGGAGCAGGCGGCCGCTGAGGTAGTTTACGTCTGACGGCTTGCGGCACTTGAACCTGCGTGATAGCCAAGGCCGTTTTTTAGAGAGGCTCAGATGTCAAAGACCCCGAAGTCCGATCCGGCGCGTGAAGTGAATGAGAATGGATCCGCCGTTGCAGGACCTGAGACGGAGGCGGCTGCAGGCCAGAAGCCACAGAGTCAGCCCTCGATCCGCATCCTTGGGCAGTATCTCAAGGATTTGAGCTTCGAAAGCCCCAATGCTCCCCAAGCGCTTGCAGCGCAGCAGGGCCAGCCGGACATCAACATCGCGGTGAATGTCAACGCCAAGAACCTGGCCCCCACCGATTTCGAGGTGGAACTTCACCTTGATGCCAAGGCCTCGTCGCAGGACAAGGTCATGTTTGCGGCCGAACTGGTCTATGCCGGGACGTTCCGCCTCGAGAATTTCCCCCAGCAGATGTTGCATCCTGCTGTCCTGATCGAATGCCCGCGCCTATTGTTTCCGTTCGCCCGCCAGATCCTGGCGGAAGCAACCCGGAACGGCGGGTTCCCGCCCCTGATGCTGGACCCAATCGATTTCGCCGCTATGTACCAACGCAGGCTGCAACAGCAGACGGCAGGTCAGGCCTAACGCATGACCGCCAAAGGTGGAAACCACTTTTGCGGCAAGATTATGTTCATGCTATTGATATTGCGCGGATTATTTTCGGCCAGGTGATCCACCTGGCCGGAACGGGGGCTAGCTGCGGTCGTCGGGGGTGGCCTTCACCCTTGCGGAGAGATCATGCTCCTTCCAAAGGGCATTTTCACCCAGCCCGCTGAGAAACGCAGCATGGGCTTGCCGTTCCTCCGCTGTCAGGCGCGAAGGCAAGGGCGAAGGACGCTGAAGTGCGATCGTGGCCGAAACCACGGTCGTGGTCCGCTTCACACGCGATGCTTCAAGGGTAAGCGCCGTCTGGCGGCCCCCGATGAGTTCGAGGTAGACTTCAGCCAAGAGTTCGGAGTCGAGGAGTGCTCCGTGCTTCGTGCGCTTGCTGTTGTCGATGCCGTAACGCCGGCACAGCGCGTCAAGACTGTTCCCGGAGCCCGGATGCTTCTGGCGGGCAATGTGAAGCGTATCCAAGACACGCTCCGGCAACAGCGCGGGACGCTTCAGAAAGCCAAGTTCCGCATTGAGAAATGCCATGTCGAAGCTGGCGTTGTGAATGATGAGCGTGGCATCCCCAATGAAGTCGAGAAAATCCTGTGCGACAGCTGCGAAAACGGGTTTATCCTTCAGGAATGCTGCTGACAGGCCATGCACGGCCTCGGCCTCTTTCGGCATGTCGCGTTCGGGGTTGATGTAGACATGGAATGTCCGCCCCGTTGGCAGGTGGTTCATGAGCTCTATGGCGCCGATCTCGACCACGCGATCCCCTTTGGCGGGGTCAAGTCCGGTCGTTTCGGTGTCGAGTATGACTTCCCGCAACAGGTTCATTGACGTGCCTTTCTCCTCACATCCGCGATGACGCGTTCGACCTCACGTGCCGTCTCTGCAAGACTTTCCGACGTGTCGATCACATAGTCCGCGCGGGCCCGCTTCTGCGCGTCCGGCAGTTGCCTCGCAAGAATGAAATCGAGCTTTTCCTCCGTCATGCCGGCGCGGCTCAGCGCACGCTGCCGCTGCAGCTGCTCTCCAGCCGAAACGACGATGATGACATCAACATCATCTTCGCGGTTCTTTTCAAAGAGCAACGGAATATCAAGCAGCGCCATGTCGGCGCCTTTGGCTGCGGCACTCTCCAAGAACTCTCTCTGCATGGCCGCTACCAGTGGATGAACCACGCTTTCGATCCTGCGCAAAAGAGACGGTTCCGCCTGAACGAGGGCGGCCAGCCGCCTTCTGTCAACGCTGCCGTCGACGATGGCATCCGGTGCAAGGGCAGCAACTTCCGGCACGGCGTCTCCACCTTGCGCATAGAGCGAATGCACAGCACTGTCGCTGTCGAAGACCGGCACACCGCGTGCGGCGAACATTCTGGCTGTCTCGGTCTTCCCCATCGCAATCGAACCTGTGAGGCCCAACACGATCATGAAGAATAATCCGGATCTATATCGCGGGCTATCAGTGTGTGAAGCTCCGGGGTAACTTGGGGTGTCGGCCCGAACCATAAAGAGAAACCACGAACCGCCTGGTGCAGCAGCATGCCGAGGCCTTCGACAACGGTGTTTCCTCTTTCCGCCGCATCCACCAAAAGTTTAGTGCGGAGCGGGACATAGACGATATCGCTGACCACGGCCACCGGATCGAGGCGCGAGAGGTCAAGCGTGATCTCCGGCTGTCCCTTCATGCCGAGCGATGTCGTGTTGACGAGCAAGCTGCATTCAGAGAGTTGGTCCGCCGCCTTGCTCCAGTCGAGCGGAACAACGCGCGATCCGAAGCGCTGCTTTAGAAGCTCAGCTTTCTCCATGGTGCGGTTTGCAACAACCACCTCGGAAGCACCTTGTTCCAGAATAGCATTCACCACGGCCACTGCTGCGCCGCCGGCTCCCAGTACAACCGCACGGCTATTCTTCAGGCTATGTCCGGGAGCAGATTGCTGTAGACTGTTGATGAAGCCTTCTCCATCCGTGTTGCTACCATAGCGCTTTCCGTCCCTCACAAACACGGTATTGACGGCGCGCAGCCGTTCGGTCGTCTCATCGGCGGCCGTGACAAGATCAAACGCTTTTTCCTTGTGCGGAATGGTGACGTTACATCCTGCATAACCCGCCTCGGACAATACAGCCAGGAAGGTCTCAAGAGAGGAGGGCTCGACCGGCTGGCGGGTGTAGCTGCCATCGATCCGGTATCTCTCCAGCCAGTAGCCATGGATGAGTGGTGACCGTGAATGGCTGATTGGCCAGCCGATAACACAGGCGCGGATCATGACATGATCTTTCCCGTCGAGCGCAAGTATGAAAGAAGCGGAAGGAGTGGCAGTCCGAGAATGGTGAAATGATCGCCCTCGACTTTCTCGAACAGTTGAAGCCCCAGGCCTTCGATCTTGTAGCCCCCGACGGAAGACATGCAGTCCATTCCGACCTTGCCGAGATATTGCTCGAGAAATTCATCTGAGAACTGTCTCATTACCAGAGAGGCCTCTGCCGTTTGGAACCATTGTGTTTCACCAGAACGGGCACAGACGACACTCGAGATCAGCATATGGGTCCGGCCTCTCAGTTCGAGCAGATGCTGCCGGCATTGTTGCGGTGTGGCTGGTTTCGCATAAATGCGATTGCCAAGGGCCAAGACCTGATCTGCCCCGATGACCAGTGCATCAGGATATCTCCGTGACACATCAGCCGCCTTGGCTTCCGCAAGCTTGAGCGCAACCTCCTGCGGTGACCAGGATGGATTGCGGGCAACGAGGTCACCCTCGTCGACGCCTGGAGCCGCGGCTGTGAAGGAGAGGCCTGCGTTCGTCAGTATCGTTTGCCGCGTCGGACTGGTTGAGGCGAGAATGATCATTGTTTCTCCAGCCGTTTCGTATCGGATAACATGTTGAGAATGGTGGCGGCGGTTTCCTCGACCGAACGCCTGGTCACGTCAATCATCGGCCAATCATTGTTGGAGCACAGAGTCTTCATCACCATGAGTTCATCCGTAATGAGCCGCGGATCCGCATAATCAGTCGATCGGCTTTCCTTAAGCGACAGGAGCCGGTGCCGTCTGATCTGAGCGATTCTTTCGGCACTGGCGATCAGTCCCACCACGAGGGGACCATGTGCCTCCGTGAGCTGGCGGGGCACGGGGATGGCGGGGATGATCGGAATGTTGGCCGTCTTGATCCCCCGCTGGGCAAGGTAGATGGATGTCGGCGTCTTGGAGGTGCGGCTGACGCCGAGCAGGATCACATCCGACTTTGCAATGTCGTCGAGGCCCTGACCATCGTCATGCGCCATGGTGAAGTTCAGCGCATCGATACGGCGGAAGTAGTCGGAATTCAATGCATGCTGTCCGCCGACCTGCGGCCGTGATGTGGCGTTGAGATACTGTGAGAGGGTAGAAATGATGGGATCAAGGATCGACAGGCAGGGTACGCCCATGGCCTCGCATTGTTGCTCAAGATGCCGGCGGATATCCGGATTTATCAGCGTGAACAACACGATGCCGGGCTGGGCCTCAATCTCACGCAGGGCCCGATTGAGCTGTGAAGGAGTCCGCACCAGGGCATAGATGTGTGCAATCGGCCTGAAGTCGGCATATTGAGCAGCTGCAGCCTTTGCAACGGTGTTCAACGTCTCTCCGGTGGCGTCGGAGACGAGGTGAAGATGAAAGAAACGTTGTGAACCGGACTGAGGCATTGCTGTTGATGAAATGTGGATCCGTTGGATATCCGGCCGGTGGCTCCCGTTTCATCCCGGCTTCTCAGGCACGCCGTCCACAGGCTGACCGTCACAGGGAAGTACCTGGCCGATCTGTGGACAATTCCCGCCCTGGATGTCCGGGAGAAGAGGTTTCAAGCGACGTCTAGCGGATTAACGATCTGTTAACACGTGTTAATTTTCGGTTACCGCCAGAGGAGACACGAATTCGTATCAAGGAAGCTCTTGACCTGTGGACGATCATTGGATTGGGATGTATCCCGCTTCCCACGGTACAAACAAAAGATACAAGAAGAGTCAGAATGATAGATATGAGGAAGGACGCTCAGACCTCCCGCAGTGCCTTGTTGGATGTCTTGATGCGCAGGCATGCTGAACGCAGGCCAATCTGGCTCATGCGGCAGGCGGGGCGTTATCTTCCCGAGTATCGTGCCGTTCGGGAAAAGGCGGGGTCTTTCCTCGATCTCTGTTACAACCCGGAACTGGCGGCTGAAGTGACGGTGCAGCCGCTCCGGCGTTACGACCTCGATGCCGCTATTCTGTTTTCGGATATCCTCGTGGTGCCGCACGCGATGGGGCTACCGCTGAAGTTCGAGGAAGGCGAAGGACCAGTCCTGCAGACGGTAAGAAGCTCGGAAGAGGTGGCAGCTCTCAAGCCTGTCGCGCAATCTTACGAGGTGAAACAGGTTTGCCGTACGGTAAGCCTTACCCGGTCGTTACTCGGTCCTGGAAAGGCTCTGATCGGGTTCTGTGGTGCGCCTTGGACGGTGGCGAGCTACATGATTGCAGGAGGCAGTTCTGACAGGGTGGTGGCAAAGGTTGCCGCCTACCAGAGGCAGCCGTGGTTTTGTGAGTTGATCACCCGCCTTGTTGTGGAATCGGTGGATTATCTCTGCGCGCAGGCTGACGCTGGGGCCCAGGCGCTGCAGATTTTTGATTCATGGGCTGGAGACCTCATCGATTCTGAACTGGAGGAATTTGTCCTCAAGCCGATTGCTGAGATCGTTGAGGGTGTCGGAAAGTGCCACCCCGGCTTGCCGGTGATCGTGTTTGCGCGGGGAATCGGCGTTCATCAGAAGCGGGCGGCGGCGTTGCCGGGGGCAAGTGCGGTTGGCATCGAAACGGAATTCGATTTGAGCCTCTTGCCAAAGGACATCGTTGTGCAAGGAAATCTGGATCCCGTCGCGCTGATTGCCGGCGAGGATGTCGCGCGTCGCGAGGTTCACCGCATCTGCGCGTCAGTTGATCGGCAGAGGCATATCTTCAATCTTGGCCATGGCATCAGGGTGGGGACGGATCCTGCTGTGGTAGGCGCTGTTGTAGACGCGGTCAGGCGTTTCGATGGGTGAGGCCTATTCCTGGCTGAAGGTTGTCCATGTTCTGGCGGTGATCTCCTGGATGGCCGGTCTCTTTTATTTGCCCAGACTGTTCGTCTATCATGCTGAAAACATTGACAAGAATGAGCTTGTGAAGGTCTTTGCCGTGATGGAGCGCCGGCTTCTCAAGGCAATTATGCGTCCGGCGGGCCTGGTATCGGTGGTGACTGGACTGTGGCTCATTTGGGTGGGCAGCTGGTTTGGGCCGATTCCGCTCTGGCTGTGGCTCAAGATCGTATTGGTGTTGGGAATGCTGGCATTCCATGGGCTACTCGAGGCTCATGTGGGACGGTTTCGGGATGGCCGCGAGGACAGTTCAGGGCGCTATTTCAGGATTATGAATGAGGTCCCGACGTTATTGCTTGTTGGCATTGTGATTTTGGTCATTGTGAAGCCCTTCTGAGTTTGTTGTTGGCGAGGGGCCGGCGAATAGCTATACTGTGAGTACTTCGCATCGCTTCGGCTTGATGCGGCCCTTCCTCAATGTTCCCGCCTTTGGCCGGAACCCCCCATTGTGAAAAGATAAATGACTGCCATATCTGAGCTGAAAGAAATCAAGCTTCAGGACCTCAAGTTGAAGACGCCCGCTGAGCTTGTCTCGCTGGCGGAGGAACTCGAGGTCGAGAACGCGAGCGCATTGCGCAAGCAGGAGCTCCTGTTTGCCATACTCAAGAACCTTGCCATCCGGGACGTCGAGATCATCGGCGAGGGCGTGGTTGAGGTCCTGCAGGATGGCTTCGGCTTCCTGCGATCTCCTGACGCGAATTATCTGGCTGGCCCTGATGATATCTACATCAGCCCCAGCCAGATCCGGAAATTCACGCTTCGAACCGGTGACACGGTCGAGGGGCAGATTAGGAGCCCCAAGGACGGTGAGCGATATTTCGCTCTGGTGAAGGTCAACCGAATCAATTTTGAAGATCCGGAAAAAACCCGCCA
>NZ_JBIICB010000041.1:0-21439 GCF_044239095.1 Aestuariivirga sp.
TGCGCTCCGCCGCCATGACGCGCTCAACGACAGTCTGCAGCGGCAAGTCTCCGCTGATGCCGGCGAGCGCTGCGGCCTCCCCTTGGCGCACGGTATTTGCTGCGTCTCCGGCAAACTGTTTGAGTACAGCGGCAAATCCACCGCCATTTTCCGCGGCAGCATGCCCCGAAGGCGCGGCCGCCTGCGGCGGCTTCATGGCGAGCTCCGGCAGTGAGGAAATTGACGAGAAGGAGATCGTCACGCTATTGCCCCTTTAGAAGATCAACCATCATTGATGTCATTTCACGTGCCTGCCGGATCATTTGCAGATTGGCCTCGTAGGAGCGGCTGGCTTCGCGCATGTCCGCCATCTCCACCACCATGTTCACGTTGGGCAACTTCACGTAGCCTGCGACATCCGCCGCCGGATGCCCAGGCTTGTATTCCTTCTCGAATGGCTCCATGTCGCGAATGACACGGTTGACGGTGACGAGCGACGCACCGGTGACCTCGTCAAGCGATTGTTCGAAGGTAACCATCTTGCGGCGATAGGCATCCGCGCCGGGGCGTGTTCCTGTCGATTCGGTGTTGGCGAGGTTTTCGGACACGATCTTCAGGCGTGTCGACTGCGCGTGTAAGCCAGACGACGCCGTGCGCATGACTGAGAGGAGTGGATCAACCGCCATGTTCACGCCTTAACGCTGGAGAGCAGCATACGATGGAAGGAGCGCACGATACTCGAATCGATGTTCATCATTCTGTTGCTCGAGCTGGCAGCCATCAGTTCCTTCTCGATCGAAACATCGTTGCCGGAGTGGGAGGCATTCCATCCCTCTCCGGCGCGCGTGCCGGCAGATCGAAGCTCTCCGGGACTGATCGAGAGATGCATGGGAGACGTGGCTGCCAGCTGAACGGCCGGACCCTCAAGATATGATGAGAAGGGATTGATTTCCCGGACGCGGTAACCGGGCGTGTCAGCATTTGCGATGTTTGCCGCCGTTACCATCTGGCGTTCGGCAATCCACGTCATGTGGCGTGAAGCGACTTCGAAGAGATACATCGCGCGGTCTCCTTGGATAGAGGACTGTGCTTCTAGGGGATTGAGCTTGTCCCGGGCTTGCAGTGATCAACCAGCGCGCTGCTGACGCGGAAGCCGGCCCCGGCTATTGAGGTAGTGGATGATTTCGGCCACGGCGCGGTAAAACTCCGGAGGAATCTGCTGATCGACGTCGACCTGCTCGTAAAGACCTCGCGCAAGCGGGCGGTTCTCGACCAGCGGAACGGCGTGTTCAGAGGCAAGCTCGCGAATGCGAAGTGCCAGATGATCCACTCCCTTTGCGACGACCACGGGTGCACCACCTTCGTTGCGATCGTAGCGCAGCGCCACGGCGTAGTGCGTGGGATTGGTGATGACCATGCTGGCCATAGGAATATTCTGAAGCATGCGGCGGGAAGAACGTTGCCTCGCAACGTTCCGCATCCTCGCCTTCAACAGAGGGTCACCCTCCGCTTCCTTCATCTCCCGCCTGACTTCATCGGGGGTCATGCGAAGTTCTCTGCGCCACCGGAGCCGCGACCACACCATGTCCGCGATTGCAAGCAAAAGTGCGAGAACGAGGAGAGGAATGAGAACGGCAGCTGTCCAGTCTTGCAGCATCGCTGGCAGCAGATAGGGATCGGCATAGAGTGCAGAGGCGAATTCCTGCAGGTCATTCTTCATTGCGAACCAGAGCACAGCCGTGACTGCCATGATCTTCAGCACTGACTTTGCGAATTCGATAAGGCCGAGCTTGCCGAACAGCCGGTTCCAGCCCGCGAACAGCGATATGCGGGACATGCGGGGTGTGATCCGCTCCGATGCCGCATCCGGCTTGTTTTGCGCCAGAGAGGCCAGAACCGTTCCGGCCGCAACGACCGCCATCAAAGGGAGGAGGGCAGCCGAGAGATCAATCAACAGGCTGGCGATGAAGCTGGCCGCTGCCTCACGGTCCTCGAGTCGAATGCCACCTGCTGCACCCAAGGCTTCCCTGAGCGTGTTCGCGATTCGGCTGACCGACCAGTGCGCCAGAAGGAGCAGCACTCCCAGTATTGCTGCGAGAGAGCCGAAGAGGGTCGCTTCCCGCGCAATCGGCACATTTCCCTTGTTGACGGCATCCGCGATCCGTTTTTCGGTTGGCTCTTCAGTCTTGCTTTCCTGGTCTTGATCCTCTGCCATGGTCGGCCCGAAGGCGCATCAGCCAGAAGGTTCATCGCTCTTGGGCAACTCGACTTCGCCGCGCTGAGCCATCTCCAGGACTTTCGCAACGATGGCGCTTCGCGCGGCGTCTCCCTCCTTGTTGCGCACTCCCTTGTCGCTGGCCAGCTCTGCTTCCACCATGCGCCGGGCTCTTGCCCCGAGCGACGACAGTGCCACTTCCTTGATGGCAGCGTCCATTCCCTTGAGTGCGAGTACGATCTGGTCTGGTTGCAGCTTGTCGAACAGGGAGAGCCTCGATTCCTGTGAGAGAGCGCCAATATCTTCAAAGGAGAAGATCAAGCGCTTCAGCTTGACGGCCTCATCCGGCTTCCAGGCGGCAACACCAGCGAGGATTTCGCCAGACATGTCACGTTCGATCTTGTTCAACATGGCGGCGAGCCGGCCTCGACCCTCTGCCTCCAGGGCTGCGTCGGCCTTCGACAACAAATCACGCTCCAGCGCGGCCTCGACGATGCTCTCTACCTCCTCGCGAACGGGTTGAACCTTGAGAAGGCGCCGCGCAACAGTAACGCGGAAGTCACCAGGAAGGATGGACAGGCATCTTGCGGCGAACTCTGAATCGAGCCGGGAGAGGACGAAGGCAATCGTCTGCGGGTGTTCGTCCAGCAGATACGGAACGAGAGCGTTCTCCATCCCGGCTTCGAACTTTTTCCAGACGGGCTCACCCGCCTGCATGATCTGGTTTCCCAGCATCTTCGAGAGTTCGCCGGGCGAGAAGGCGCGCTCCACGAGGCTCTTCACGGCCTCGAAGTCCGTACCGAGCCCCAGTGCCTTGGCGAACTGCGCCGCAAAGTCGTCGACCAGAAGGTCAAGATCCTGCTTTTCGACACGGCTGATCGAGGTGGCGGTCTCCATGATCGCCTTGACCTCTGCGGAGTCGAATCTCTGGAGGAGCTGAGGACCAAGCTTGTCGCCAAGCGCCAGCAAGAGTATGGCCACGCGCTCGCGGCCGCTGCGCGGCGCAGCGGAGGCCATGGCCGGAAAGGCAAAGTTCGACACGGGGGCTCCGTCAGGGCCCGGTGGGGCCGCTTTCCACCACTTCCGTGATGGTCAGCCCTAACCGGTCTCCGTCTCCATCCAGCACGAACAGCTCACCTTTTGCGACTTCCCGCCCGTTCACCAGGACCCTGGCTGCCGTTCCGAGCTTCTCCTCTAGCGTGACGTTGGCGCCGGGCTTGAGTTCCGCCACTTCTGACAAGGGCATGCGTGCAGTTCCGATGACGACCTGCACGGAAACGGGGATCCGCAGAACAGCGCCTGGAAGCCGCCGGGAGATAACGGGTTCGGGACCAGGTTCCGGGGAGGGAGGACTGAGTTCGGGCAACTGTTCACTGAGGATGGAAGACATCAAACCAGCCTGATTTTCAATTTTTTACTTGCTTACGTCAACGGCCTTGCTTGAAGTTGGTCAGGCAATGGCCGCGGCGATGGTGACAGCCAACCGGTCGCCCGAACGGGCGAGACTTCCCTCGAAGGCAGCAATACCACCGCTCCAAAGCGTAACTGGTGTGGAGACGGTGGAGGAAAGCGTGATCATTCGCCCTGGCCGTAGGGTGGTTATGTCCTCCACGGAAAGTGTTTCGGGGCCCAGCGTGACGGTCAGTTCCACGTCCGACCTTCCAACCTGACGCTGCAGGCGGTTGTGTGCAACGTCGTCTTCGGCGTTCCCGCCCGCCGGATCCGAAGATCTTATCTGATGAATCAGTGCGTTGCTCTCCATGCTCATGAGAACTTCGCCGCTATGGCCGAAGACGTTAACCAGAAGCCGGAACGATGTCTGTTCCTTGGCGGCGGGACTTTGATTGCGTGCCTCATGTTCTTGAAAGTGGCTGAACGGCCGCCCGAAATGACTGCCCATGGTCTCGGCCACCTCACTGGCAAGTCTCTCGCTAACAAGGTCCAGGAGACCGTTCTCAATCGCCGAGAGCGGTCTTTCGCCCAGGTCGAACGGTGCCTCTGTTCCACTTCCACCCATGAATGCCTCCAGCAAGGCTGAAATGAGCGGGCGATCGAGCACGATGTCTATCGTCAGCGATCCGCTGGCCGATTCGAAGCGGATCGAACGTACAGAAGAGTCAGCTGATTCAGTGTTCAACTCTTCAATGCGGTCCGGAGTCACACGCCAGGAAATCGAGACAAAGCTTGCAAATGCCCTTCTGCAGGCTTCAGCCAGAAGGACCGACAGCTTTACTGCGGAGGGTATCGTGGAGACGGACTCACGGGTACGGGCCTTGAAATGCGATGCGGAGAGCGGGTGTTTCATGAAGCTGGCCTTACCTGCCGGTCACGCAGCCTTGGAGTCGCCATTGCCGGCGTTCATCGTTTCCTGCTCAACCTCGGAAATCGTCGGGCGCTCATAGGCCGAGATCGTCTTTCGGCCATGCTCAAGCGCCACCTGCGGCATTGCGCCATTCATGAAGGCGAGAAGTGTCTGCTTGATGATCACGTAAAGCCTGACTCTCTTCTCTCGCACGGTCTTCACCTTGGTCGCGAGTGGACCGAAAATGCCGTAGGAAAAGAGAATGCCGGCGAATGTTCCAACGAGTGCCGCACCGATTAGATGGCCAAGAACCTCCGGCGGTTGATCGAGGGAACCCATGGCCTTGATGACGCCAAGCACCGCAGCCACGATTCCGAGTGCCGGCAACGCGTCAGCTATGGCGGAAAGGGCCAGATAGACCTTGAGCTTGTCGCGCTGGATCGTTTGAATCTCTTCGTCCATCAGCGCCTCGATTTCGTGGGTACGGGCATTGCCGATGATGATGAGGCGGCAATAATCACATATGAAATTCGTCAGGTCTTTGTCAGCGAGAATCTTCGGAAAGACTTTGAAGATGTCGGACTCCGCCGGATTGTCGACATGTACTTCCATTTCTGTTCGCGTCTTGGTTCGGAGTTCACGCATCAGTGCATAGAGAATGGCGAGCGTGTCGAGGTAGTCACGTGGCTTCGGCGTGGCCTCCTTAATGGCTTCCATGACCGCCTTGAAGGTATCCTTCACGACTTTCATCGAGTTGGCCACGAAGAAGGTGCCGATGGCGGAGCCAAGAATGATCACATACTCCCAGGGCTGCCACAGCACGCCGATATGCCCGCCCATGGCCGCAAAACCGCCGAGCAGACATCCGAAAACGATGACCATGCCGATGACGAAGGTCATGTGCGGCTTTTTCCTGCAGTGATCTGCTCTTCTGGCTAGATTTGGATGCTTGCGCGGGCCTGTAGGCACCTGTCTTCAGGCCGGGACAAGGCAAAGCAGCCAATCTCCCTTGCGAGGGAAAAAAGATGACCGGAACAGTTGCACGCTATCAGCAGATTTCGCGGAACATAGAGCGGACACTTGGCAACTTGTCGCAACGTCCCGACGTGAAACGCGAGTCTGACTATTATCTCGCCAATATCCGTAGCGTTAAATCAGCCGAGGACCTTCTGAAGAATGATCGGCTCTATAATTTCGCCATGACCGCCTTCGGGCTGAAGGACATGATCTATGGCAAGGCCTTCATGCGCAAGGTCCTGACAGAGGGACTCGATAGCCAGAAGAGTTTTGCCCTGCAACTCGCGGATCCACGTTTCCGCGAATTCGCCGAGGCGTTCAATTTTGCCCGCTACGGCGGTACGGCGACGGCTTTCGACCGTGTCCAGCAAGGCGCGGTGGACCGCTATCTGCGCATCCAGCTGGAATCGGAGGCGGGACGGAGTGACGAGGGCCTGCGCTTGTCACTCTACTTCCAACGCAAGGCTCCCGAGGTGAGCAGCATCTTTGGTCTGATGGGTGATCCCGCACTCTACAAGGTGGTTCAGACGGTACTCGGCCTTCCGGCTTCATATTCGAACACCAATATCGATACGCAGGCCGCTTTCATTCGTTCCAGAATCGAAGTTGCAGACTTCGGAAGCCCAGCAAAGCTCGACGCCTTCATCACGCGGTTTACAGCCAGATGGCAGGCTGCGAACGGAAGCGGCATGCAGTCTGCTCCTGTCGTTGGGCTCAGCCGGTCCATGCTCACGAACTTTGACAACTCACTCCTTCTGAGCATGCAACTCTTGAGAGGGGTTAATCGCTGATGGATGTCAATTCCCACGTTGCAGTATCGGGACAGTTGGCGCAGGCCCGGCGGCTCGAGACCATCGCAAATAATGTGGCGAATGCTGGGACGGCCGGGTTCCGCGCGGAAGGTGTCGGCTTCTCCACGATCGTCTCCAAGACAGCGCCCTTCGATACGAGTTTTGCATTTGAAGGCGGGTCGCACGCGGATACCCGCAGCGGTGCTTTCACGGCAACAGGAAACCCCCTTGATGTTGCTGTCCAGGGCTCGGGCTTTCTGGCGATCCTGACACCAGAGGGAACGGCCTATACGCGTGACGGGCGGATGCAAATGCTGCCGACTGGCGACATCGTATCCCTCAACGGGCACCCGGTTCTGGACGCTAGCGCTTCGCCACTCTCAGCAGACCCGCGGGGGGGCGCGCTGGACATCAGCCGGGATGGCGTCATCCGGCAAGATGGCCGGGTCGTCGGCTCACTCGGGCTTTTTGCGATAGATCTCACGCGGGGATACCGGCGCTACGAGAACGCCGCGTTTCTGACGGCGGGACCGGTGGAACCAGTGCAAGAGTTCTCAAAGGATGGAATCCTGCAGGGGTTCGTCGAGGGATCCAATGTGAACCCGATACTTGAGATGACCCGTCTCATTGAGGTCCAGAGGGCTTTCGAGGCAGTGAGCGCCAGTCTGGAGCAGCGTGATTCGGCCATCAGGGACACGATCCAGGCACTGGGCGCGCGCGGATCCTAATGTCACCTAACCAGCGCCCACTGACGGCGATGGCGGCTCGCGTTGCAGCGGCGGCTCAGTCGATGCCTTTTGCGCGGGCTCTTGGCGAGGTGCGCTCGGTGGGGCCCTCCTCGATCGAGATCGCGGGTCTTTCTCGGGTGCTGCGAATCGGTTCACTGGTGGAGATCGCCACTTCGCGCGGACCAGAACTTGCGGAGGTTATCCGGCTCGACCATGACATCGCCCAGTGCAAGCCCTACGACAATCGGGCCGCGGTGGCTCTTTCTGACCGCGTCTCCCCGCGCGGGGAGCTTCACTACCTTCCCGGGCCTGACTGGCGCGGGCGCATTGTCGATTCACTTGGCCGGGCGGCTGACGGTGGGCCACCGCTTCGCCAGGGAATGGTTACCGTTGGCGTGGCAGCGAGCCCGCCGAGGGCCATGGCGCGCCGGGTGGTCTCGCAGGGAGTGTCCACCGGAGTGCGCGTGCTCGACTGCTTTACGCCGCTGTGCCTTGGCCAGAGGATTGGTATCTTTGCTGGTTCGGGAGTGGGCAAGTCGACGCTTCTCAGCATGATAGCGCGAGCGGCAGCCTTTGACATCGTCATCGTTACTCTTGTCGGTGAACGGGGCCGTGAGGTAAGGGAGTTTGTCGAGAATACGCTGGGTGCGGCTGCTCAGAATGCCATCACCGTGGTTGCGACGGGTGATGAAAGCCCGATGATGCGCCGCCTTGCCCCGCAGCTGGCGACTGCTCTGGCCGAACATTTCCGCGATCTCGGCCAGAACGTACTGCTCGTGATGGATTCAGTGACCCGTTACGCGCATGCCTGCCGGGAGGTTTCTCTTTCTGCCGGAGAGCCACCGGTGGCGCGCGGTTACCCTCCGTCGGTGTTCAGCGATTTGCCGCAGCTTCTCGAGAGGGCAGGACCAGGCGCAGAGGGTCAAGGTACGATTACCGGCATCTACGCAGTGCTGGTTGACGGGGACGACCACAACGACCCCGTCGCAGATGCGGTCCGTGGCACGCTTGATGGTCACATCGTGCTGGATCGCGCGATCGGCGAACAGGGCCGCTATCCCGCTGTCAATCTTCTCTCCTCTCTGTCCCGCCTGGCGCATCTTGTGTGGACGCCAGACCAGTCTAAGGCTGTTCGTGAACTCAAGAAACTCGTTGCCCGCTTCGAGGACACACGCGACCTGCGGGCGATGGGTGGCTATCTGCCGGGGGCTGATCCGGAACTCGACCGGGCGGTCGAGTCGGTTCCGAAACTCTATGGCGTGCTCAGCCAGTCAACGTCCGAGCCAGCCTCGATTGATGCCTTCCGCGAGATTGCCGCCGGCCTGTCAGGCAGCATCTGAGGTTGACGAGACGATCTGGTAGCCAAGGTAGCGCTTGGTATCGATGGGGTCGTAGCCAAGGGCAGTCCGGAGTTTCTTCCGCAGCTTGCTGATGTGGCTTTCCACCACGCTTTCCTCGACTTCTTCATCGAAGAGGCCGTACACGGCGTTGAATATCTGGTTGCGGCTTACACGCCTGGTGCGGTTGGCAACGAGATATTCGAGTATGCGCCGCTCTCGCCTCGGCAATGTCAGCACGCTTCCTCCCACTTCAGGGTCCCTGCCATCGCTGAAAACGCGAAGATCGCCGACCGTGGCGGACTTGGCGCCGGGCGTGGCACGCCTGCGGATGGCACCGATTCGGGCGATGATCTCCCGCGCATGCACTGGCTTGCGAACGACATCATCAACCCCGGCAGCAAACAGCTTTAGCGTTGACTCGAGGCCGGTCGAATCATTCAGCGCAATGGCAGGGGCCTCGGTTCGCGTTTTGATCACGCGCGTGATCGTTTCCCGCCTGTCGAAGTCGCCAAGGATGAAAGCTTCAACCGCAGCGAGATCCGGCCCGCTTGTCGAGTGAAACCAGTTGTCGAAGTCGGACGGGGTGAAGCTTGCGGCGGACACGCCCTCCCGGCCGAAGCTTGCGCGATAGGCCGTGGTCACGTCGGTACGGTCGTCAACCAGAATGATCATGATGGCAATCTTCTTTCCATTGGTATTCAGCACCAGACGTAATGTCATGGTGTTACCAATCATCAAGAAGATATGGTTAATATGAAGTTAATGTCTTATTATTTCAAGGACTTAGACTTGGATTATATTGCTATACATGCGCCACAAAATTGAATTAAAGACTATTATTACTTAGTAAGATTCAGTTATACTTAGATGATAGACATCACCTATGTTGCGATTAGGCAGTGCGGCGGGGATTCTCTGCATACACGCAATAATAGATGAAGATTTATCTTGCACCCCATACGGGAATATTCTACTCAAATTCACCGCAATCGCCGGTTTGGACGCGGCATGGACGGAAGGGAGAAGACAGTGGAACAGGAAATGGAGCAAAACTTTGAATTGTATCAGGAAACTGACGGCGAGCCCCAGAATGGCTTCCTGTTCATTGGCGAACTGGCGAAGCTGACCGGGACGGACCCCAAGACGATACGCTTCTATGAGCGCGCGGAGCTGATCTCTCCCCCCCGCCACGGCCGTTTCCGCACCTATCTGGCAAGTGATGTCCGCCGGCTGAAGAATGTGCTCACGCTGCGCCGGCTGGGAGTGCCCATTGCCCAGATCCGGGACATTCTGGCGATGCTGTCGCCCGATGAGGATGTGCTCGCCAGCGAAAAGACCGTCGGCCTGCTAAGGCAACACCTCGATACGCTGCGCAACCGGCAGGCCGAGATCACACAGCAGATCGAGAAGACCAGTTCGGCGCTGGACAGCCTCGTCGCCTGAGACCTGAGCGGCCGGCATCAGACGATGCCGGCCGAGGTACCTTCGACCGCGGGGCGCTCCCGGGACTTCTGTGCCCTGTATCCGCTGTCGCGATACAGACCGATGGGGTCGATGGCACCACCCTTCCGGCGGCGCGCCTCGGCAAGAATCGGGGAAACGTCCGTCACGAAGGCCTGCTTGACGAGCCGGTGACCGAGCAGCGCGTCGCTTGATTCTTGCGCTGCCATAAGCGCGTCCCGGTCGATCAGTGATGCTTGCACATAGGCGCGCTGGATTTCCACCGCAGATGACATCAGGCTTTCTATTGGGTCCGTCACATTGTGAGACTGGTCGATCATGTAGGCTGGTGCGAACCCATCGGCCTTGCGCAATTCTGCATCCACCAGTTCGTTGAACACAAGGAACAGCCGGAACGGATCGATCGATCCGGAATCGAGGTCGTCATCGCCGTATTTCGAATCGTTGAAGTGAAATCCTGCAAGCTTGCCGGCGCGAATCAGCCGCGCCACGATCTGCTCGATGTTGGTGTTGGGCGCATGATGGCCAAGATCAACCAGGCATCGCGCCTTCGGCCCGAGTTCAAGAGCCGCCATGAAACTCGAGCCCCAATCCGAGATCACGGTCGAGTAGAATGCAGGTTCATAAAGCTTGTGCTCCAGGAAGACGGACCAATCCTTCGGCAGTGCTCCATAGATCGTCTTCAGCGAATCGACATAGCGGTCGAAGGCAGCGCCAAGATTCGTCTGACCCGGAAAATTCGATCCATCGGCGATCCAGACGGTCAGCGCCGTTGACCCCAGTTGCCTGCCGATCTCCATGCATTCCAGATTATGCTCCACCGCCTGGGTCCGGGTGCCGCTGTCAGCGTGGGTGAGCGAACCAAACTTGTAGGAGAGCCGCTGGCTCTTCTGGTCCTGGAAGGTATTGGAATTGACAGCATCGAAACCCAGCGCATGCGAGGCCGCTTCCTGGCGAAGGGCATTGTAGTCGCTCACCTTGTCCCAAGGGAAGTGCGGGGAGACGTTGGGCGTGATCCGCGTCAGTTGGTTGATGACCCCGCAATCCTCAAGCTTGTCATGGATGTGGCGCGGCTCACCGGGTCCGGGGAAACGCGCAAAGCGCGTGCCTCCTGTTCCCACGCCCCAGGTCGGCACGGCTACGGAGAAGGCCATCGCCCGCTCGGTCATGGCCTCGATGGAAATGCCGCGGCGTGACAATTGCCTGCCGAGGGCGTCGAAATCCTCCGCCAGCGCTTGCGCGAGCTTTGCATTTCCCGATCCAATAACATCTTCAGTGATCGCGAAGCTCATGGCTCACCTCGTGAAGGACGCGGCGTTGCCCGCATCTACGTTGAGGAAGTTACCAGTCGACTTGCTGGACAGGTCGGAGGCGAAGAAATACACCCCCTCGGCAATATCCTCCGGATAGACGGATCGCTGGAGAAGCGAGCGCTTGCGGTAGTGCTCCTCAAGTTCATCTTCGGTGATCTTGAGTGACACGGCTCTTTGCTGGCGCCAGGGGCCTTGCCAGATCTTGGAACCGCGCAGAACGGCGTCCGGGTTGACGACATTCACGCGAATGCCGAGCGGTGCACCTTCCAGCGCCATGCAGCGGGCGAGGTGAAGCTCCCCAGCCTTCACGGCGCAATAGGCGGATGCGCCAGGCGAGGCAGCCACCGCGTTCTTCGAGCAGATGAACACCATGGAACCACCGAGGGCCTGCCGTTTCAGCAGCCTGTAGCCCTCACGGCCAACGAGGAAGTAACCCGTCCCCATCACCGCGTGGTTCCGGTTCCACAACTCAAGTGTTGTATCCTCGACGGGAGCTGAAATGGTAATGCCGGCATTGTTAACGATGATATCGACACCGCCGAAGCAGAGCGCCGTCTCATCCATGGCGGCAATCACGGCCGCCTCCGACGTGACGTCCATCTTCACGCCGCGTACGTTGTCCTTGCCATAGGTCCTGGCGAACCCAGCCGTCACCTCATCAAGGGAAACCTGATCAATGTCGGCCAGAACAACACATGCCCCCTCAGCGAGGAGCTTCGAAGCGATGGCCGAGCCGATGCCACCCGCGCCACCCGTCACGAAAGCCACGCGGCCGGCAAGACTCTTGGGCTTCGGCATGCGGGCGAGCTTCGCCTCCTCAAGGAGCCAGTACTCGATGTTGAAGGCCTCCTGCTCGGGCAGGCCCTTGTAGGCCGAAACACCTGATGCCCCGCGCATGACATTGATGGCGTTCACATAGAATTCAGCCGCAATGCGCGCCGTGGCCTTGTCCTTGGCGAAGGAGAGCATGCCGACGCGCGGAACGAGATAGATCACCGCATTCGGATCACGAATGGCTGGTGAATCAGGGTGCTTGCAGCGCTCGTAGTAGGCTGCGTAGTCCGCTCTATAGCCCTCGATGAGCCTGTCGAGGGTTGGACCATCCGCGTCATGTGGAATGATGAGCGGGCGGATCTTGGTGCGGAGGAAGTGATCGGGGCAAGAGGTGCCGAGCGGCGCCAGCTGCTCCAGCATGTTGGAATTGACGAATTCCATGACCTCGGGCGAATCGACGAAGTGGCCGATCTTGCGCTCATGCTTCGAGATCCTGCCGCGGATCTCTGGCAACAGGCGAAGCGCCACGTCGCGCCGCTCAGCGTCTGACAGTGAACTGGCCTTCTCGCCCTTGAATGGCGGCTTCTCGCGGCTGCGCTCCAGCCAGACAGCTGCCTTGTTGATGATTCGCAGCGTTGTGTCGTAGCACTCCTTGGCCGTCCGGCCCCAGGTGAACAGGCCGTGGCTTCCAAGGACCACCCCCACATATTGCGGGTTTCTCTTCGCCATCTCGCCAAGCTTGATGCCCAGGTCGATGCCGGGCCGCTGCCACGGCAGAAAGCCCATCTCTTCGCCGAAGATTTCTGCCGTCAGCCTTTCGGAATCATCCGATGCGGCGATGGCGATCACGGCATCCGAATGGACGTGATCGACGTGCGGATAGGGAACGTAGCCATGAAGGCACGTATCAATCGACGGCGCGCGCGGATTGAGATCAAAGGTGCAATGGTTCAAAGCGTGCACCATCGCGTCTTCCTGGTCGAGGCTCTTGTAAAGAGACTTGAGAGACTCAAGCTTCTCCATGTAGAGCGTGGCAAAACCATCAAGTTTCATCGAGCCGATGTCGCCGCCTGAGCCCTTTACCCACAGGACTGTGGCGGGCTGGCCACTCAGCGGATCCTTCATCTCAACCTTGGCAGAGGTGTTTCCGCCACCAAAGTTGGTGATGCGCAAATCCGCGCCCAGCAGATTCGAACGATAGAGAAGGAGGCCGGGTTCGTCCATCTGGGCGGCCTTGGCGTCGTCCCACAGAGAGGGAACGGTTACGGAATTGCTCATGAGACTCTCGCTTTTGGAAGTGAAGAAGCGCGCCGGTTCAATGCCGGCGCGCCTGGATTGCGGATGATCAGAAGTCGAACTGGCCGATGTTTTCCTTGTTAAAGACGTAAGGCGCGCCCAGCAGGATCTCCGAACCATTGATGACCTGGAGATCGCCGAGCTTGCCGGCCTTCACCGAGGTCGCTCCCGGCTGCAGCGTGCCGTCAGCCACCGAGCGCAACACATGCATCGCGGCGCAGCCAAGGTCAACGGGGTTCCAGAGCACCACGGACTTGACACAGCCTTTCTCGACATAAGGCTTCATGGCGTTCGGTGTGGCAAGGCCGAGGAAGGTGTTGCCACCTTCTGGTCGATGTCGAGGTCGCCACTGTCCAGGGTGTCGAGAAGCTCCCGCGCGCGGTGCCGCATGGTTCGCCAGTCGATGGTGCCAAGTGAGGTCTTTGGCGTTTGTCCGAGAAAAATGTTCTCAGCCACCGTCAGTTCGGGAAAGAGCAGCAACTCCTGGTGAACCGTTGCGATTCCGGCGTTGTGGGCGTCCCCGGGAGAGGAAAACCTCACGGCTTTCCCGTTCACCAGTATTTCGCCCTCATCCGCCTGGTGAAGTCCGGCCATGATCTTGATGAGCGTGGATTTTCCTGCGCCGTTTTCGCCCATGAGTGCATGCACTTCACCTGGGCGAATGTCGAAGCTCACGCCGCTCAGGACCTTGATGCCGGCAAATGACTTGGAAACTGACCGAAGCTCAACCGGGAGTGCAGCGTGATCTGCCGCAGACTCAACTGGTCTTCCGCTCCCCATGCGTGTCGCTCCCTCGTATCTGACGCCCGCGGTTCCGATCGAAGGAATTTCTTGTCCCTGTTTACTTGTCCCTGACCGTGATCGATAATAAACATTGGTGATCAAAAAGCGTCAAGTGAGTTAGTTTAAGATTGAAGTATGATTTTTGCGTTGCACAATTGATTAACTTCGCTCACCAACGGCCGTTGGAATGACAGAGACTGAACGCCTTAAGCGGGTGCTGGAAGTGTTGAGGGACCGCCCCTTTGCCTCCGTGCGCGATCTACAGTCCGTGCTGGATGCATCACCTGCCACCATCCGGCGGGATATTGCCAAGCTTCACGCCACCGGTGCGGTGCGCAAGGTATTTGGCGGCATCGCGGCGGCTGATGCGGGTGGCATCCTCGACAGGGTAAGCGCCCGTCCCTTTACCGAGAACCAGATGCTCGGGGTCACCGCGAAAAAGGCCATCGCCCAGGAAGCGGCAGCACTGGTGCAGGATGGCGACGCGCTGATCATACATGGCGGATCGACATGTTACCTGTTTGCCATGCTGCTGGCCAACCGCAACGTGAAAATCTACACCAATTCGATGCCTCTGGCGGCAACGCTCTGGCAGAACGGCACCTGCCATCTCACACTGGCAGGTGGTGAATTGTACCGTGAACCGGGGATCGTCTTTTCCCCCAAGGCAGGACCGCCCGAATTCTATGCCTCGAAGTTCTTTCTCGGCGCCCAGGCCATCACGCCATCGGGCATGCAGGAGTCCCACCCACTCGTGGTGCGCGAGACCGAACTTCTGTTGCAACGTGCGGATGAGGCAATCTTGCTGGCTGACAGCCGCAAGTTCGGCTTACGCGCCCGCAACGCAATGATGCCGCTCACGCGCATCAGCACGCTCATCACTGATGACGGCATTTCGGACGCCAACCACAAGATGCTTCTCGATGCCGGTATCCGGGTCATCATCGCACGGCGCAATCCCGAGATTCCTTGAAGTCTGCCCAAACTTGGCCCGGTTTCGACCTATAAGCCTGACGAATGCCGAAACTGCTTCTTTTCATCGCCGTCATTGCCGGTCTTTTCGCCGGGCCTGCCGAGGCGCAGACGCTTGGCACCAGCCAGTTCAGGATCGAGTGGCAAGTCGTCAACCGCTTCCGCCTGTTCAGCGACCCGCAATTCTTCAAGCTTCATGAGAATGCCTGGCGGCAGTACCTGCTCCATGTCGACAACCAGGGCATGACATCCGACGAGCGCGACACCTTCGTCGCTCGTACGTCCATACTCGGTTCGGAACATGTTCTGAATGACCGCTACATCGCCTTCAGCAATATCCTGCGAAAGAACTTCGACTGGCGGGGATGGGCGGCGCGCGGCCAGGATCAACTCTGCTATGATTCGAAACGGCGCAACCACTCGGCCTGTGGCGGCACTGAAGCCTACTTGAACCCGCAGAGCCACGCTGTCGAACTGTGGCTCGCGGGAAGCGGGACCACGGTGCCCGCAGCGGCGACATGCGAATGGCGGATCGACGGGCGGATCGTCGCCGAAACCTCCTGCAACGAACGGGTGAGCGGCCCCGGCGTCGAACTGCCCTATCCCGGCGGTGCCGAGATCTCCGTCAACGTCGTGGGTGAATCGCCCATCATCGCCGAGGCGCGTGTCAGGGACCTGCTGATCGCCGGGCTGGGAGACAGCTTTGCCTCGGGAGAAGGCAATCCCAACCTGCCCGTGGCCTTCACCGATACGAGGCGCTTTCGCAATCTGTTTCCCGTGCGCAAGCGCAATGATGCGGGTGGAAATGCCCGTTGGACCGATGAGCTCTGCCACCGCTCGCTCTATGGCCAGCAACTCCGCGCAGCGCTGCAGATCGCGGTCGAGAATCCTCAGGCTTCCGTGACATTTCTTGACCTTTCCTGCTCGGGTGCCGGCATCGTTGACGGCATCTTGGGGCCGCAGACCTACGTTGAGCGGATTTCTGGTGGCGAACGGCGCAATACGACCATCGCCCGGCCGATCGCAGGCGGGGAACGCGACTCCCAACTCTACCGCCTCGTGCGGGAACTCTGCCGAGAGCGGCCTGAGATGCGCCAGGGGTTGCCGCACTGCCCCGGCAATGCATTCCGGCGTACGCTCGACTTCCTCTTTCTCTCGGTCGGCGGAAACGACATCGGCTTCTCCAATATCGTCGCATGGGCGTCGTTGCGCGATACAGCCTCGACCAACATTGCCGGTTTCTTTGGCGCAACGGTCAGCGACAAGGAATTTTCCAGACGCATGCGAGATGTACTTCCCGGCTCATATGCCGAACTTGCGGCCGCGCTGGAGGACACCATTCCCGTCACATCAGCGCCAGACGGTCTGTTCGATCCGTCGCGGATCGTCCTGACAGCCTATCCGGACCTTGTCACCAACGAGGCGGGCCAGATCTGCGAAGCAGCGCCGTCCGAGGGCGATGAGGAGGACCGTTATGCGGCCAATCAGTCGCTCGACATGTTTTCATCATGGCTAACTGCGCGCGACTCGCGACTTGCCGCGGTTCGTGATCAGTTTGCGATCCTCCACAAGCGTATGCGCGATCTTGCCGGCGACCACGGCTGGACTTTCGCCGGACGGATTTATGCTGACCGCATGTTCGAGGGCCATGGTTTCTGTGCCCGCAACGTCAGGCGGCTCGATGACCCCGCTGAACAACTGATGATACCCTGCTTCGGCTCGGCCAGCCGGGATACGCAGACTTGCCAGCCGCAATTCACCTCGAGGGAGGCAGGCTGGCGCCCCTACAACCCCGCGACAGAGCACTTCCCCTATGCCTTGCGGCAGCGCTGGGTGCGCTCCTTCAACGATGCCTACATGGTCGTGAACCAGAAGGTGACTGACCGCTTCGGCAAGATCGACGAGCAAGCTTCCGCGGCCGTGTTCTCGGAGACGACGGGTGCTCTTCACCCCTCCGCCGAAGGCCACGCTGCCATGGCCGATGGCATGATGCTCACACTCCGCCCCGTCTTGTACGAGATGCTCTACGTGAACCAGTGATCACGACTTGCGGAACAGGATAAGAACCTGGCCGAGCGTGATGCCCCATTTGCTGACCGTGGACCGATTGACAACGGCGCCGCCCCCGGCATCGTAAAAGACATCGTCGAACCGCATCGCGACCAGGCGGCTGCCAACCTTGAGACGCAGGGACGAGCGCATATAGGCCCGGCCCTGGTCGAAACCACCATGGGCCCCGGAGACGGCGTCAGCACAGGTTCCGGTAAAGCTTTGTCCATTTCCGCGGGTCAGCGTCCATGTCCGTTGCTGGCGCTCGCCATCGTCGAAGTCGAACTGCTCTTCCAGCACGAGGGTGCTGCCGTCCGCCCGTCCCGTCATTTCCACAGTGAAGCGCCGCTTCACGTCACCGGAACGGCTCTCGAATACTCCGGAGGCCAGGGTCTTGCCTTCGAAATAGGTGAGGAGATCAAAATTGGCCGCTTCATTGCGCTTCAGCATGAGCCCGATACGGGACATGAGCCAAAGCCGATCACCTGCCGCGGGTGAACCTGTAAACGCCCACGTCGATGGCGCCCTCGGTGAAGCCAGCTTCGCAGTAGCAGAGATAGTACCGCCAGCGGCGGCGGAAGTGGTCATCGAAGCCGAGGCGGGACACGGCAGCCCATGATGCTTCGAAACGCTCGCGCCAGAGAGCCAGGGTTCGGGCATAGTCCTGACCGAATGTCGCAACGGTTTCGAAATTCAGCCCTGCTGCGGCAGCTTGGCTGGCAAGAATGGATTTCGTTGGCAGCATGCCGCCTGGGAAAATATAGCGCTGGATGAAATCCGTTTTTGCGCGGTAACCGGGAAACAGCCGCTCGCTGATGGTGATCGCCTGAACTGCGGCATTTCCACCTGGCTTGAGCCTGTCGTGCAGCACCCGGAAGTAGGTTGGCCAGTTCGCTTCACCCACCGCTTCGATCATCTCGATCGAAGCGATGGCATCGAAACGCTCAGCAGTGTCACGGTAGTCCTGGAAGCGAATCTCCGCACGATCCCCGAGGCGCCTGCGCGCATAATCGAGCTGCTCGCGAGAGATGGTGAGACCTGTCACTTGGTGGCCCTGATCCGCCGCCACCTCCGCGAAACCGCCCCAGCCGCAGCCGATCTCGAGGATATCCGACCGGCCCTGGAGGCCAAGCGCGTCGAGAACGAGACGATACTTGGCAATCTGGCCCGACTTCAGGCTCTCGCCCTCCTGCCCGAAGAAGGCGGAAGAATAGCTCATCGTCTGGTCGAGCCAGACAGCGTAGAATTCGTTGCCAAGATCGTAGTGAGCACTGATGTTGCGGCGCGCACCGGCCTTTGTGTTGGCCCTCCGGAGATGGAACAGCCTGTCGACCATGCTCTTGTGGAATACGGGTCGAGCTGCCTTGTCCAGAGGTTCCCGGTTCTGCAGATAGAATCGCAGCACGGCCGTGATGTCGCTGCTTTCGACATCACCCGCCATATAGCTTTCGGCAAAGCCGATGGCGCCGCGGCGGACAGCGCTCCAGATCGGCCTGAAGTTCTTGAGCTGCAGGTCGCAGGAGGCGCCCGGCTTCATGTACCCGATCCGGTGCACCTTTCCGGACGGCAGTGTAAGGGTGAGGCCACCGGAAATGTCCCGGGGCAGGAGTTTCCGCCCCAGTGCGGCGATGGCGTGACCGAGGAGGCCTTCCCGGGCTTGCAGGGTTTCGGTTGTCATGGCTTGGTCGTCACCTCGGGCAGGAAGTCAACTCTATGGTTAGGCACGCGTGGCCTGGGCTTGAGCGTCAAACCTTTCCACCATAGCCGCAATGCTTGCAAGTGGATGGCGCCGATCACCTTGAGGGTGAGGAACGGCACATTCACGAAGGAACGCAGTAGCGCCAAGTCGCCAAGGACCGCCCGCGTCCCGCTCACATAGGCGTTCAAAACCGGCTTTCCGCCGACCGAGAGCGCTATGCCCAGAGCCATCTTCTCCCCGGGTGACGTAAAGTGAAAGGTATAGTTGCCCTCGACGGAATTGAAAGGCGAAACAAAAAACTGCTTCGGCGCCTTCTGGGCGAAATTCCCGGAAACCGGAATCACATATGAGTGCCGCCCGCCAAAAGTGTTGTTCACCTCATAAATCATCAACCGCAAGCGATTATCGGCATCAAAGCCGTAATAGACGGTAAGCGGGTTGAAGACATAACCCAGCACGCTAGGGTAGCAGAACATGAAGACGCGCTTGACGTCCTCGCCTCCTGACGTATTGCGAACCAGCTTCCAGGCATGTTCACGGATCGGCGTACCATCTCCGGGTCCGTGGTTGCGGTCCATCACGGAGAACAGGTTGAAGCCATTGTAGCTGAACAGGCGCAGCCGAGCGCCTGTCTCCTCCAGCCGATCGACATCTGCGAACAGGTTCACCACCCGATAGCGGAGTTCGTGCCGAACCGGGTTGAGCCGCCGATGCACGACTTCGCCACGGTAAAGGCAGGTCTCCGGCATCTTACGCCGCAGCTTCCGTGGCAGGGGCGATTTCGGGACGGGGCGGTTCCAGGTGGATGCGGCCTGATTCATCCTCCACCGACCAGGGCCGCCTCACGCCGCCCAGTGCTTCGGCAGCGGCAAGACCTGCCTGAATCCCGTCTTCATGAAATCCTGAACCCCAGTAGGCACCACAAAACCAAGTGCGGCGCGTGCCCTGAATCTTCCAGAGTTCCTTCTGCGCCGCCATGGCGGCAGGGTCGAATATGGGGTGGGCATAGTCGAACTCGGCAAGGACCTTCTCCATCCGCGGCTCATCAAGCGGATTGAGGCTCACGAAGAGGGGCGCCTCGACGGGCAAGGGCTGAAGCTTGTTCATCCAATAGGTCACGGCACTTGTCGTAGCGGAATACGGTGGCAATTCCGAGAGGTAATTCCAGCTGGACCATAACCGGCGCCGCCTGGGCATGAGGCCCGGATCCCGGTGAAGGATTGCACGGTTCCTGGAGTAACGGAAAGATGACAGGAGCCGCCGCTCCTCGCTTGAGGCATCAGCGAGCATCGAGAGCGCCTGGTCCGCATGTACAGCGATCACAACATCGTCATAGCCCTGCTCTTCTCCGTTCACCGCGCGGATGGTGACACCATCGGCATGACGCCTGATTGCGGCGACGGGGGTCCGCAGCCTCGTTTCGAACGTGCCGCTGCGGATGAGGCGCGAAACGTATTCACGGGATCCACCCTTCACAGTACGCCAGAGCGGGCGGTTCGTGATCTTCAAGAGCCCGTGATTATTGAAGAATTGCAGGAAAGCCTTGGCCGGATAGTCGCGCATGTCGCCAGGTGCCGCAGACCAGATCGCCCCCGCCATGGGCAAGAGGTGCCGCTCGAGGAAGAAGTCGGAATAGCCTTCCGCCTTGAGGAACTGGGCGATGGTCAGTTCCTCGGAAAGGGAAGGAAGCTTGGCCAGCGTGGTCTTGAAGAAGCGGGGAATATCACGGATCATCCGCCAGTGGCCGAGACTGAGAAGATTGCCAGCCTGCCCGACCACCTGTGCAAGGCCAGAACCTGCATATTCATAGGCGCCCTTCCCCATCGACACGGAGAAACTCATGTTGGATGGCGCCGTCGGCACCTCCAAGTGGCGGAACAGCGCGGTCAGATTGGGATAGGCCGGGGGATTGTAGACGATGAAGCCTGTGTCGACGGACACATCCACCCCGTCCACCTCACAGTCGACCGTATTGGAGTGCCCGCCCGGCCGAGCGTCAGCCTCTATGAGGGTCACCCGGTGCGTATGTGAGAGCAGCCAGGCGGCGGACAATCCGGAAATGCCCGATCCGACGACGGCAATATGACGTGTTTTCACAGAGGTTTACCCCTAGTTTGCAGTAGCTACGCCCCGTTTCCAGGGGCGGATCAGGTGATCCGTCTGACAGACCGAGGCGTAAACCCGACGGAACAGGAGAAACATGCTATGTATGCCGTTATGGATTCGGCAGACAAGCGACAAAACGACGAAAAACTGCGGCTTGAGACGCAGTTCCGCACCTTGATCAAGAAGGTGGCGCAAAACCATGACCGGCAGGCTTTCGCCCAGCTGTTCGATCATTTTGCGCCGCGCCTGAAAAGCTTCATGATGCGCAAGAACGCTTCGGCTGAACTGGCTGAGGATCTTGTTCAGGAAGCCATGATCGCGGTGTGGACCAAGGCGGGCTTGTACGAGCCGTCGAAGGGGTCAGTGACCACCTGGGTGTTCACCATCGCCCGGAACCTGCGAATCGACAGGATAAGGCGTGACGTGCACATGCCGACGACCGAGCTCGGCGACTATGACGAGCCGTCGGAGGCGCCGGAGGGAGAAGAGCTGCTGGGCCGCAAGCAGGAGGACGGGCTGGTAGCACAGGCGCTCCAGTCGATCCCCGATGAGCAGCGCCAGATTCTTCTTCTCTCCTTCGTTGAGGACATGCCGCAGAGCGAGATCGCGTCGAA
>NZ_JBIICB010000285.1:0-5357 GCF_044239095.1 Aestuariivirga sp.
CACCTTTCAGCATGGTGATGACGCGGTCTGCCACATCCTCCTGCACGAACAACAGCCGTGCGGCCGAGCAACGCTGGCCTGCGCTGTCAAAGGCGGAGGCCAGCACGTCACGCACCGCCTGTTCGGGGAGGGCGGAGGAATCGACGATCATCGCATTCATGCCGCCCGTCTCGGCGATGAGCGCGGGGATGGCGCCATCGCGCGCCGCCAGCGCCCGGTTGATGATCGCCGCCGTCTCGTTCGAGCCGGTGAAGGCCACGCCCGACAGGGCCGGATGCGCCAGCAGCACCTTGCCGATGCGCGCGCCGTCACCGGGCAGGAACTGCAGCACAGTCTTCGGAATGCCCGCTTCGTGCAGCAGCTTCACCGCTTCGAAGGCCACAAGCGGCGTCTGCTCGGCGGGCTTCGCCACAACGGTATTGCCAGCAGCAAGTGCGGCCGCCACCTGACCTGAGAAAATCGCCAGCGGAAAATTCCACGGCGCGATGCAGGCGAAAACGCCGCGCCCGTGCAGCGACATTTCGTTCCGCTCGCCCGTGGGCCCCGGCAGCAGCATGGGGCTTTCGAACTCCGCCCGCGCTTGGGCAGCATAGAAGCGCAGGAAGTCGACAGCCTCGCGGATATCCGCAATGGCATTCTCCATGGTCTTGCCCGCCTCGCGCACGAGCAGGGCGGAAAGCCGCACCGTCGCGGCTTCATAAAGATCCGCCGCCCTCTCAAGCATTGCTGCGCGCGCAGCGCCCCGCATCAGGTCCCAATCGCCCTGCGCGGCGGACGCGCTTACCATGGCCCGTGCCACGGCGGTCTCATCGGCCTCCCACACGCTTCCCACAGGAACGGAACGGTCAGCGGGTGAGGTGATGGTCCGCATCTGTGTGCTCTTCAGCGCCATGCCATCCACCAGTGCGGCGGCCTCCACGGGCGCACGCAAGGCCGCGGTCATGCCGGAGACGAGCCCATCCCTGGTGGCGTCATCCCACAGCGCCATCCCACGGGAGTTCGCGCGGCCCTGAAACAGGTTGCGCGGCAACGGAATCTTCGGGTGCGGGATCTCCGCAAGCTTGGCCACCTCCACCACCGGGTCCGCGATGATGTCGGCAATCGGCGCCTCATCATCGGCCAGGCGGTTGACGAAGGAGGTGTTGGCGCCATTCTCCAAAAGGCGCCGCACCAGATAGGCCAGCAGGTCCTCATGGCTCCCCACCGGCGCATAGATGCGGCAGGGCTGGTTCAGCTTGTCCTTGCCCACGACCTGCTCATAAAGCGCCTGCCCCATGCCATGCAGGCGCTGGAACTCGAAGCGGCGGTCATTGCCCGCCATCACCGAGATCGCCGCAAGCGAATGCGCATTGTGCGTGGCGAATTGCGGATAGAACACATCCCGCCGGGCCAGCAGGAAGCGCGCGCAGGCCAGGTAGCTGACATCGGTCGAAACCTTGCGGGTGAACAGCGGATAGGCCTCGAAGCCCTGCTCCTGCGTGCGCTTCACTTCCGTGTCCCAATAGGCGCCCTTGACGAGCCGCACGGGGATCACGCGATCCGTCTCCTCCGCGCATTTCGCCAGCCACTCCAGCACCGGCTTGGCCCGCTTCGAATAGGCCTGCACCGCAAGCCCCAGGCCGTTCCAGCCCTTGAGCCGCTCATCCTGCGCCAGCCTGCCGAAGAGTTCGAGCGACAGGTCGAGCCGGTTCACCTCCTCCGCATCGATGGTGAGGCCCACATTCAGCGCCTTGGCCTCCACAGCGAGATCGGCCACGCGCGGCAGAAGCTCCGCCATCACGCGAGCCTCCTGCTTTTCCTCATAGCGCGGGTGAAGGGCGGAGAGCTTCACCGAGATCGAGGCACGCGCGAAGATGTCAGCCCCCCTGGTCTTGGTCCCCAGCGTCTTCAGCGCATTGCGATAGGAGGCGAGGTAGCGCCCGGCATCCTCCATGGTGAAGGCGGCTTCGCCCAGCATGTCATAGGAAAAGCGGTAGCCCTCCGCTTCCAGCGGTGCGGCGATTGACATCGCCTCGTCAATCGTCCGCCCCAGCACGAACTGTTTGCCCATGATGCGCATGGCCTGCTTCATGGCATTGCGGATGATGGGCTCGCCCGAGCGCGTCACCAGCTTCTTGAGGTAGGAGCCCACATCGCCCAGCGCCATCTTTCCAAGGTCCACGAAGCGCCCCGTCAGCATCAGCCCCCAGGCGGAGGCATTGACGAAGAGCGAGTCGGACTGGCCAAGATGGCTTTCCCAATCCTTGCCGCCCACTTTGTCGGCGATCAGCTTGTCGGCGGTCTCGGCATCGGGAATCCTGAGCAGCGCCTCGGCCAGGCACATCAGCACCACGCCTTCTTCGGAGGAGAGCGAGTATTCCTGCATGAAGGCATCGATGCCGCCCTGCTTCGTGCGCCCTGCCCTGACCGCCGCCACGAGCTGCCTGGCCAGTTCCGCCACGCGCTTCTGGTCATCGGCGGACAGTGCCGCCTCGGCGGCGAGTGCCCGCACAGTGGCGGTTTCATCGGCAAACAAGCGGGCGGCAATGGCGGAGCGGCTGGGCAATGCAGTCATGGGCGGACCTCCTGGATGATGACGGATCTTGTGCCACAAAGCGTACGGTGCTTCTCACCAAACTGCGGGTCTGCTATGGTTGATTTCTGTTGTTTTTGGACTTTTGCAGGGATTTCATGCCAGAATCATCATTATCTGTAGTGAATCTTGACGCCACTGATCTGGCCATCCTCGCTGCCCTGCAGGAGAATGCCCGGATGCCCGTGGTGGAACTCGCGAGGCGCGTTCACCTCTCCCCCACCCCCTGCACGCTCAGGATCCGGCGCATGGAGCAGCAGGGAATCATCACCGGCTACCACGCCCATCTCGCGCCCCGCACCTTGGGCCATGGGCTGATGGTCTTCGTCACGGTAAGCCTCAAGTCCACGGATGAGAAGACGCTCCGCGCCTTCAACGCCGCGGTGAAGCCGGTGAAGCAGATCCTCGAATGCCACATGGTGGGCGGCGGCTTCGACTATCTCCTGAAGATCCGCGTGCGCGACATGGGCGAATACCGGGACATTCTCGGCGGCAAGCTGGGGGCGCTGCCGATGGTGGAGAGCACCCATTCATATTTCGTGATGGAGGAAGTAAAGGAAGAGCCGTTCCTTGACGTCAGCCGGGCCCGCCCATGAAACCGAAACGCCTCCGCACCCTCGCCGCACTCCGCCGCGAAACCGCCCGCTGGCGCGCCCAGGGCTTGAGCTATGCCGTGGTGCCGACCATGGGCGCCATCCATTCCGGCCACACGGAACTCGTCACCCAGGGCCTGAAGCGCGCTGACCGCGTGATCACCACCATCTTCGTCAACCCCAAGCAATTCGCCGCGCATGAAGACCTCGGCAAATACCCGCGCGACGAGGAAGGCGACGCCGCCAAGCTCGGCAAGGCCGGATGCCACGCGATCTACCTGCCATCTCCGGAGGACATCTATCCACAAGGCTTCGCCACCACCGTATCGCTGACGGGCCCTGCCAAGGCCGGGCTCGAAGACAAGTTCCGCCCGCACTTCTTCGATGGCGTCGCCACCGTGGTTGCCAAGCTCTTCATCCAGACGGGCGCGGATTACGCCATGTTCGGCGAGAAGGACTATCAGCAGCTCAAGGTCGTCACCCGCATGGCGAAGGACCTCGACATCCCCATCGAGGTCGTGGGCATTCCCACCGTGCGCGAGGCGGATGGATTGGCCAAGTCATCGCGCAACGTCTACCTCTCAGCCGCAGAACGCCAGCAGGCCCTCGCCATCTACCGGAACCTGACCAATGCCGCAGAGCGCATCCGGTCCGGCATGAACCCGCAAGCCGCCGCACGTGCCGCGGCGCGCAAGCTGTCCTCCCTCGGCTTCAAGGTCGATTACGTCGCCGCCCGCAATGCGGAGACGCTGTTGCTGCCGAAGGACGCAAACGAACCGCTCCGCCTCATCGCCGCCGCCTGGGCGGGCAAGACGCGCCTCATCGACAACATTCCCGTCTAGGAGAAGACCTATTCCTGGAGTTTGCGAAACAAAATCTCCCGCCCCTCTTCCGCAAATCCGAGCGCGCGATAGAAGGCGCGCAGGCCGTGTTGGCCCTCTCCGGCGGGCGTGACCGTAACCTGGTAGCCTGCCGCACCTTGCTCGCGCAGATACTGTTCCGCCGCCGTCACCAGCGCGCGTGCGACGCCGCGGCCGCGCCATTCGGGAACGATATAGAGATCGCCCAGTTCAGCCGACCAGCCATACTCGATGCCGAATTCCATGGAGACGGTCGCAACACCGATGGCCTGTCCCTCCGCCTCCGCGAGCAGGATCGCGCAGGCCGCGACGTCGAGCATGCGGCGGGCGTTGGCGGCGATCGCCGCGTCCGGCGTCTCGAAGCCCTCTTCACGGAAGAAGCGCTGCAGCAGGATGATCGCGCTGCCCGGGTCCTCACCAGGCAAAAGACGCCTGACCTTCACAGCAACCCCAATTCAGAAAGGTCACGCCGCATCTTATCCGGCATGCCATCGACCTTGGCGGATTTCGGCAGGTCTGGCGGAGAATCGGACTCCTCCAGATAACGCCAGCCCTGGAAGGCGCGCTTGGGCACGGGCCGCACGGGGATGACCTGAGGCTTGAACACGATGCGGCAGCGCGCGATGCCGTCGGCCCCCGTCACCTCGTCGAGCGCGGCGATCGGCTGGCGGCACAGGATCATGCCGCGCATCACCCAATAGAGCGAGCCGCCGGGCAGGATTTCATCCTTCCGCTTGGGGAACATGCGGGTCACATGGTCCAGCGTATCGCGGCCATGGCGGCAGTCCTTCACCCAGGATTCGAGCTCCTCGATTTCGCTGACGCCGACACAGAGCTTGAGCAGGTTGAGAGGCATGGCACCCGGAGTTGCAGAGACCGGCTTCTCATAGGATAGTCTGACCGCGCTTGGAAATCCCAAGTGCCTCGTTTTCCCCAGCCATGCCGAAAAGGAGACCCGCATGTCCGATTCCGTCGCCAAGGTCATCGAACTCACCGCATCCTCCTCGAAAAGCATCGAGGACGCCGTGGAAAACGGCATCAGGCGCGCCGACGCCACACTCGACCATGTCGAGGGCGCCTGGGTTCAGGACATCAAATGCGTGGTCAAGAACGGCAAGATCGCCGAGTGGCGGGTCAACATGAAGGTCACCTTCCTGCTGAACGGCTAGCGCGTGTTCCGACCAGGTGGAATCACCTGGTCGAAAAGAACTCGCGCAAGATCAATTGCTTGAGCATGATCTTGCCGCAAAAGTGGTTTCCACTTTTGCGGATCATGCTCTAGTGGATTGACTCCAACGTTTGGAACCCACGGTTCCGAGCTGCGATGATATC
>NZ_JBIICB010000286.1:0-5355 GCF_044239095.1 Aestuariivirga sp.
GGAGAGGGCCGCGTCGATCTCGTCCTCCGCGGGCTTCAGCGTCAGCGACAGGAGGCGGCGCACATCGAGCGGGACGTTGAGCGTTTGCGGAAACCGCTGCGGCACATAGCCCACGCGCAGCCCCTTCGAACGGATGATCTCGCCCGAGGTGAGCGGCTGAAGGCCGAGGAGGCAGCGCACGAGAGTGGACTTGCCCGCACCGTTCGGGCCGATCACGGTCACGATCTCGTTGGGCCTGACGTCGAGGTTCACTCGGTCGAGAATGGTGCGTCCGCCGATCACCAGGCTGGCGTCGCGCGCGCTGAGGATGGCATTGGCGACCTTCAGCATCAGCCCTCCCTGCCGCAGGCACTGCACAGGCCTGAGAGTTCGACCACACGGCGGTGCACATGGAAGCCCTGCTCGGTGGCTGCCGCCTCAAGATTGGCGAATGCCGCAGGTGCATCGAGTTCGGCCACGAGTCCGCAGCGCTCACATACCAGAAGGGCGGCAGGCTTGCCGTCATGAGGGTGGGTGCAGGCAATGAAGGCGTTGCGGCTCTCGATCTTGTGAACGAGCCCATGCGCCTCCAGGAAATCCAGCGCGCGGTAGACCGTGATGGGGGCCGGCCGCGGACCACGGCTGGCCATGCGCTCGATGATGTCGTAGGCGCCAACCGCCAAATGGCTCTGCGCCACGCAGTCGAGCACGTCGCGCCGCTGTCCGGTCAGGCGGGAGCCGCGCCGTTCACAGGTGCGCTCCGCGCGGCTCAGCAACTCGGCCGTGCAGTGTGCATGATCATGATGGGTCGCGGGGAAACTCATCCTGTTACAATATTACATTCTTGCAGTGAGTTCCAGTTCCATCCACCATGGCATCCATCATTTGAAGGAGTCCCAGCATGTCCGGCACAGCCAAAGCCACGGTTTTCATCGACAACGACCGGGTGATCGTCACCGAATACCGGTTCGCGCCAGGCGCCAACACGGGTTGGCACAAGCACGGCCACGATTATGTGGTGGTCCCGCTGATGGACGGCAGGGTGCGCCTCGAGACCCCGACGGGGCCCGCCCATGCCGATATGAAGAAGGGCGTGCCCTATTTCCGGCAGGCCGGGGTGGAACACGACGTCATCAACGCCAATGACACGGAATACGCCTTCATCGAGATCGAACTCAAGTAAGGTGGAGGAATGATGCGCCGTGCAACGCTTGCCCGCAGCCTGCCTTGCCCCGTTCCGGCGGCAGCGGCGTGAGGGCCTGCTGATGCATCCGGAAGGGCGGGAACGATGAAGATCCTGGTTCTCAATGCGGGCTCTTCATCCCTCAAGTTTGCCGTATTCGACGGCGGGCTCCGGCTCATCATCAAGGGGCAGGTCTCCGGAATCGGCTCGAGGCCGCGCCTGGAGGCCGGCGACGACCCGGTTCGCGATGTGCCGGATGTCACGACACCCACCGAAGGACTGCTCGTGGCGGCCCAATGGCTCTCCGACAATGGCCATGAGCCGGACCATTTCAACGCCATAGGCCACCGCATCGTTCATGGCGGGACGCAGTACGTGACGCCGGTCGCCGTCAACGATGCGGTGCAGCACGATCTTGAGGCACTCAGGGCGCTTGCGCCGCTGCACCTGCCCTTCGGGCTCGGTGTGCTGCGCGAGATGCGCCGGGTGGCGCCCGAGGTTCCGAACATTGCCTGCTTCGATACGGCATTTCATGCCACCCAGCCCGAGCTTGCAACGCGGCTGCCGCTGCCCCGCGCCTATTTCGACAAGGGCTATCGCCGCTATGGCTTCCATGGCCTCAACTATGAGCATGTGGTTGAAGCCCTGCCCCGCCTTTCGGGAAAGCCCCTGCCGCGCCGGCTGCTCGCCGCCCACCTCGGCTCGGGCGCATCGATGTGTGCGATCCATGATGGCAAGAGCGTCGCCACCACCATGGGGTTTTCCACCGCCGACGGGCTGGTCATGGGAACGCGCACCGGCTCGATCGACCCCGGCGTGCTGGTGGCCCTGATGCGGGACGAGCACTTGACCCTCGACCAGCTCGAAGACCTGCTCTACCGCCGGAGCGGGCTTCTTGGCCTCTCCGGCATCTCGCCCGACATGCGCATTCTGCTGGCGAGCGACCGCACCGAGGCCATCGAGGCGGTCGACTACTACTGCTTCTCGGCCGCCCGGCATGCGGCTTCACTCATCCCGGCACTGGGCGGCGTCGACGCGATCGCCTTCACGGGCGGCGTGGGCGAGAATGCAGGGCCCGTGCGCGCCCGCATCCTGTCGCATCTCAAGTGGCTGGATGTACCGCTGGACAGGATCCATGTCGTGCCGGCGAACGAGGAACTCACCATCGCCCGCAATGTGAGATCGCTGCTCTAGAAGGACTGCATCAACGCATGGCCAGAAGCAGCGCGCCCGTGGCCACGATGTCATCAACCGTGGCGCCGCGCGAGAGATCGGAGACCGGGCGGGCGAAACCCTGCAGAACGGGGCCGATGGCCCGGGCGCCGCTCAGATACTGCGTCAGCTTGTAGGCGATGTTGCCGGCGTCGAGATCGGGGAACACCAGGACATTGGCGCGGCCCGCCACCTCGCCTGCATCCTTCATCTTCCTGGCGGCGACACCCGGTGACAACGCAGCATCGCCCTGCAACTCGCCATCGATCAGGAGATGCGGGGCCTTTTGCCTGGCGATGCGCAGCGCTTCCACCACCTTGTCGACATCAGGGTGGCTGCCGCTGCCTTTCGTGGAGAAAGAGAGCAGCGCCACGCGGGGCTCCTCGCCGAGGGTGCGCGATGCGCTCTGCGCCGAGGCAATCGCAATGTCGGCCAGTTCTGCCGCGCTGGGCTGTATGTTCACCCCGCAATCCGCGAAGACCAGCCGCCTGTCCGGCCACTGCATCAGGAAGAAGCTCGAAGGCGTGTCGATTCCGTCCGCCAGCCCGACAGTCATCAGGGCCGCCTCGATGACACGTGCCGTCGGATTCGCAGCACCAGCCAGCATGGCGTCGGCCTCGCCCGCGGCAACGGCCGCGCCCGCACGGTAGAGCGGCTTCTTCAGCAGACGCGCAGATATTGAATCACTCATCTTTTCGCGGCGCGAACGGAGAATGGCGACATGCTGCGGCTCAACGCCCGGCACATCCCCGGCGCCGAAGACCACGGGCTCCGCAAGGCCCTCCGCACGCAACAGCCGGGCTGCTTCCTGGATCCGCGCATCCTCGCCTTCTGGCATCACCAGTTTCAGCCCTCTGCCCTTGATTTTGGCCTTGGCTTCGTCAATCACGTTCATTCGACAACCTCTCCGGATGGTGCCTATGTCAGCAGAAGAAAAGATCGAAATCCACCGCGGCCTCAAGGGCGTCTATTTCGAGCGTTCCGGCACCACCTTCATCGATGGCAAGGCGGGGGAATTGCGCTATCGCGGCTACTCGATCCACGATCTTGCGGAGCAGTCCTCCTTCGAGGAGACGGCCTACCTGCTGCTGCACGGCGAGCTTCCCACCACCGCACAGCTCACGGAATTCGATGCGCGGCTCAAGAGCGCGCGCAGGCTTCCAAAGGAGGTGCTCTCGATCATCGAGACGATGAAGCAGGCGCACCCGATGGACGTGTTGCGCACGGCCGTCTCCGCGCTTGCCGCTTTTGAGCCTGACAGCTTCGACAATTCCATCTCGGCGACCCGCGACAAGGGCATCCGTCTTGCATCGATGGTGCCGATGATCGTTGCGTTTCATGAGGCGATCCGCAATGGCCGCGCGATCCCCGAGCCGGACCAATCGCTCTCGCACGCGGCGAACTTCCTGTGGATGATCACTGGCCGCAAGCCTTCGGCCCAGGCGGCTGAGCTGATGGACCGCGATCTCATCCTTCACGCCGAGCATGGCAGCAACGCCTCTTCCTTCACTGCGCGTGTCGTCATCGGCACCGAAGCCAACCTGCATGCTGCGATGACCGCAGCCATCGCAGCACTCTCGGGGCCAGCGCATGGTGGTGCGGCTGAGGACGTGATGCGCATGGCGCAGGAAATCGGTACGCCCGAGAACGCCGCGGCCTATGTGAAGGCCAAGCGCGCCGCAGGCGAGGCGGTGACAGGCTTCGGCCACCGCGTCTACCGCACGGAAGACCCGCGCGCGCGGCACATGCGCGACGGCGTGGAGACGCTCTCGCGGGAAATGGGCGAACCCAAGTGGTTCGCGATCCTGCAGGCCGTCGTTGACGCCATGAAACCTTACGCACGCTTCGGTGTGAATGTGAATGTTGATTTCTATTCGGGCGCGATCTACTACCTGAATGGCATTGCGCCGGATTTGTTCGTGCCAATCTTCGCGGTAGGACGCGTGCCCGGCTGGACGGTGCAATGCATAGAGCAGTTGCAGAACAACATCCTGATACGTCCGCTGACGCTGTATGACGGGCCCGCGGCCCGCCCCTATGTGCCAGCCGCCAGCCGCAAGGACATGTGAATCCACATTCTCGCCCGGTCAACGCCACATTGGGCGTTCACGGTCTCCTCACCTGAGTGACCGCACGCAGAATTGCGGCATGAGGTGCGGGACGGCCGCAAACAGAGGAGCTGGCAGGGGATGCAGAAGAGCCAAAGTCCTTCCGGCAAGCAATCGCCAGTTCGAGAGCAGGCCGATACCGGCCCGGAGGAGAACAGCTGGCCACATGCCGCTTTCATTGAACCATTTTCCCGCGAGGAGCTTCTGGCCCGCTATCGCCGGCAGCGGGCCTTGCCGGATGATCCGTTTGAAAAGCGCGGGAAACCCATACCACCGCCAGGCTACCGGGACCGGATCATGTCCCAGCCGCGGCCACCGTCGCAGTTTCTGCAGCCTGAGGGCGCACAGGCACCCACGCCACCGCAGCGGATGACGCTGAGCCTGCCCCAGACCTTTGCCGTTGCCGCCGCCATGGCGCTGGCCGCCGGAGCGGGCGTCGGGATCATCAATTCACATCTGTTTTCAGGTGCCGGAACGCCGGTGGCGCCGGCCTCTGATTTGGCGCCGGTCCAGACCAGCGCGCTGAAGGCGGCCACCCCGGCCGCCCAGACGGACAAGGTGACGGTGATCGCCAAGAAGCCGGTCGCCACCGCCTCGCTGGAAGTATCCGACGCCGCCGGCGAGACGAACAGCTTCATCCCCCTGGCACTCCATGCGGCACCAGCCGAAACAGGCAACGACATCCTCCTTAAGGTTTCCGGCATTCCGGAGGGTGCCTATCTCACGTCCGGACGCAAGGACGAAGACAAGATCTGGGCATTGACGCTGGCGGAGCTGAAGGACCTGAAGCTCGTCGTGCCCGAGACGAAGGATGCCGAAATCGATCTTGCCGTCGCAGCCTTCGAACCGGCGACGGGCGAACTGGCAGCGCCC
>NZ_JBIICB010000287.1:0-5349 GCF_044239095.1 Aestuariivirga sp.
GAAGGAGGATGTTTTTCCAATGCCCCGTGCGGCAATCGTGCTGGGTGACTTCAACATGATGCCAAGTTCACCAGAATATGCGATGCTGACTGGGCCTGTAGGCCCAGACTACGGACGCCTCGCTGAGCAGGACCTATTCGCTGATGCGCTCACCCTCGCCGGGGTGAGCGAGAATGCCGGCATCACCTATCCCGCCAATGGCATCGAGCAAGCCAAGCGGATCGACCACATCTTCGTCACGTTGGAGTTGGCAGGGTTGGTCCGCCGCGCCTGGATCGACGAGGCGGCAGATGCGTCCGACCACCAGCCGGTGTTCGCGGAGTTGGACTGGAGCGGCGCAGTTTAGAGCATGATCCGCAAAAGCAGAAGCCACTTTGGTGGCAATATCTTGCTCAGGTAGTTGATCTTGCGCGAGTTCTCTCGCGCTGGCACCGAGGCCACCCGCACTCGACAGAACCGCAAACACGCAATAGTCTCTCACTGCGCATGGTACAAAATGTCGGTCAGGCCAGTTTGATGCCAGGGTTTGATCGTGCAATCTCTCCCTATATGGTGGGAGGCAATATGTTCTCAATTTCAGGGAAACGCGGAAAGTCGAAGTGAACCTGTACTCCAAACTCCAAGAGCGTGCATTGCAGGACAAGCCGGTCCGGGTCGGACTTATCGGGGCTGGCAAGTTTTGCTCCATGTTCCTCGCGCAAGTGCCTTCGACAGCGGGTCTTCGGGTGAGCGTCATCGCCGATCTCCTTCCGGATCGAGCGAAACTGGCCTGCAAAAGGGTGGGCTGGAATGACGATCGCATCGCCGCGACGCGCTTTGTGGAAGACGGAAGCCTGCTTTGCGCCTCCGACGACGTAGACGTCGTCGTTGATTCAACCGGGTCGCCAGGCGCAGGGGTTGTTCACGCGTTAGCCGCGATCGAATACGGCAAGCACATTGTCATGGTCAATGTTGAAGCAGATGTCTTGGCCGGCCCCGCCCTTGCTGCACGCGCGCGTAAGGCCGGTGTTGTCTATTCGATGGCCTACGGCGATCAACCGGCCCTGATATCTGAAATGGTCGATTGGGCCCGAGCAGCTGGCTTTATTGTCCAGGCTGCGGGAAAGGGAACGAAGTATCTGCCTGGATACAATCTGGTTACACCTGATGATGTCTGGAAACACTATGGCATCACAGCGGAGTCCGCAGAAGCTGCTGGCATGAACAGCCAGATGTTCAACTCTTTCCTGGATGGCACCAAGTCTGCAATTGAGATGGCGGCCGTCGCCAATAGCTGCGCACTCAACGTTCCAGACGATGGCCTCTCATTCCTTCCGTGTGGAGTCGATGACCTGTCCCGCACATTACGTCCCGTATCGGCTGGCGGACAGCTAGCCGGCGAGGGCATGGTTGAGGTCATATCGTCAATGGAACGTGACGGCAGACCAGTCTTCCGCGATCTTCGCTGGGGCGTATATGTGGTTCTCAAAGCGCCGAATGACTATTCAGCCGCATGCTTTGCCCAGTATGGCCTGCCTGTCCATTCGACTGGTCAGTACGCAGCGATGTACAAGCCATTCCACCTTATCGGCATGGAACTCGGCATCTCGATCTTGTCGGCCGCGCTTCGACATGAGCCCACAGGACACAGCCGGCAGTTCCGTGGTGACGCCGTGGCAACAGCAAAGCGGAATCTAGCGCCCGGCGACATGCTCGACGGTGAAGGTGGATATACAGTATGGGGCAAACTGATGCCTGCCGCGCGCTCGGTCGAAGCCAGAGCCCTACCCATTGGCCTCGCGCACGGAGTGAAGGTAACCAAGCCGATCAAGGTTGGCGAAATCATCAGCAGAGATGCTGTCGAGGCACTTCCTGACAATCCGGCCCTCAGGCTACGTCTCGAAACACAGGCAATGGCAGGATAGATTCGATCCCAGTGCTTTCCGAAGATCAATTATCCACCGCGAAGTCCAGAACGAGGCGCTACGTCTTGTTACGCAATTTCATTTTCTTATGAATTTCGTTCCAAATTCTGGCAGTCAGGAGCTTGGCGTGAAGCAATCTGCAAGTACTGGGGATTTTTGCAGCTCAAATTTCGGGGAGAGAGATTTGCCCAAGGGCTAATACTAAAGGTTTCTGGGGCTGACTCATACCAAGGGCGCTTGTGCCTGACTCACGGGGGATTCCCCTGAAGTTGGAGTTCTGATTCACTGGGCGCGAGGAGGATTCGGGCCATGCCATCAGCAGTACCCTTACGGACGGATTTTTCAGCTCGTGAGCTTCGCCGGTTGGCGAAGCAGTCCCGGGACAACAATCAGAGCCGACGGCTGCTTTCGCTGGCGGCGGTGTTGGATGGTATGAGCCGCGACGATGCGGCCCGGATCGGTGGAATGGACCGCCAAACGCTTCGCGACTGGGTTCACCGGTTCAATACGGGAGGTCCCGAGGCATTGCTGGATGCCTGGACCAACGGCCCCACGCCACGCCTGTCATCGGAGCAGATGAGCGAGCTGGCGGCCCTCGTTGACGCCGGCCCCGACAGACAAGCTGACGGTGTGGTGCGCTGGCGGCGTATCGACCTCAAGCTGGTGATCAAGAAGCGGTTCGGTGTGGACTTTCATGAGCGATATGTCGGGACACTCTTGAAGAAGCTGGGGTTCTCACACGTCAGCGCCCGTCCGCGCCACCCCGGGCAGGATGTTGAAACCATCGCAGCGTTCAAAAAAACTTCCCCCAAACGCTGAGTGCCCATCTCGCTGAGTTGCCAGAGAAAACGCCGGTGGAGATATGGTTCCAGGACGAGGCCCGCATCGGTCAGAAGAATGGCATCGTCCGCCAATGGAGCAGGCGTGGATCGAGGCCCCGCCAACCGGCCGATCAGCGCTATGAGAATGCCTATCTATTTGGCGCCATATGTCCGGCACGTGGAACTGGCGCAGCTATCGCCGTGCCATATGCCGACACTGAGGCCATGCAGATGCACCTCAATGAGATATCCCGCCATGTCGCCAGGGGTGCCCACGCCGTTCTGCTTCTCGACCGGGCCGGATGGCACACAACGAGCAACCTCGACGTGCCCGACAACATCACGCCAATCTTTCTGCCTTCGCGCGCGCCTGAACTCAACCCCGTCGAAAACATCTGGCAGTACCTTCGTGCCAATTGGCTCTCCAACCGCGTCTTCGAAACTTACGTCGAGATCATCGAGGCTGCATGCGACGCCTGGCAGAAGCTCATTGCTTAACCAGAGACCATTACTTCAATCGGAATACGCCAATGGGCTCTTGTCGGTCAGACCCAATGACCGTTGGTATTAGTCCGCGCCGGGGTAGCTTGCGAAGGAAGGCCGTCCAGATGGGTTCGGCCTCCGAGGTCCCGATCTCCATACCCAGAACCTCGCGCCGGCCATCGCTGTTGACCCCCGTGGCGATGATGGCGGCGACCGAAACGACACGCCCGCCGCGGCGGCAAGCGGTATTGGTCTTGCTCAAACAAATTAACTTGCGATGGTCCGTATGCCTCTTTAAGCGGCCTCCCTCTTGATTGAAAGGATAACGTAAAAAACAGAGCAGCCTCGACGCCAATCAGAAGCTGCTTTGAAGAGTGCCCTTCAGGCTCTGGCGGTTGTTGCGATCCGATGGGTGAACACCGGCCTCTCAACCGTCCTTCTCAGAAATGGTAGGCCACGCCAGCCATCAGGCTCTGCTGGGTTACTTTAATCTCATCGTCGTAACTTCCGCTATAGTCATAAATGTCGGCCGTTATCGTGACGTCGCCAAAGTCGGTGTAGCGATATTCGACTCGCGCCGTCCAGTTGGACAAGAAGGCATATTCAAGGCCACCGCCTGCAGTCCAGCCCACCATCGTTTCATCGAAGCTTTCGAAATTGGTGGAGGATACCCGCTCGTAGACATCGAAAGACTGCTGGCCAATGGCAAGGCCGCCGGTGGCGTAAAGCAGGGCATTGCCCGCCATAATGCCCGCGCGTGCCCGCAGCGATCCCTGCAGCCCCGATTCCCATCCATACCGATATCTCTCGTCTTGAACGCCCTCGTAATCCAGGTAGCTCTCGTCACTCAGCGAGGCATATCCCAAGTCCGCTTCAACGCCGATCAGGAACGTCTCCGTTGCCATGTAGTTGAGGCCCAGATAGACCTCGCCCATCAGCCCCGTGTCGTCGCCGTCCCACGTATATCCACTCTCGTAGGATGTTCCGGCATAATAATCCGTCACCGAAACGTCGGCTGATGCCCCGCCAAGTTGTGCGCCAGTGTAAAAGCTTGTTGCTGAGGGAGCCGGAATGTCCGTGACATCCGCGGCCATCGCATGGACAGAAAAGAGCATTGAAGGCAATAGTGCCGCAAGATCGGTCTTTTTCATGATATACCTCCAAGATCCCCGTTCTTTCGGCAGCGCCCGCTTGACCCGCGGGTCGGCCACAAATGTCGTTGAATTGATTAGCTGACATCCACCATATGACCACCGCCTAGAGATTTTGTATCACGCAAGTCTGCAGCTTTGGTAAGATCGGGCCTTGGCAAATGGCAGCACCGGATCGCCAAGCCGCTGATGTCTGCCTGTTGCTCGCCGGGAATGTTGATTTCTCGTTCCTAAAGACAAAGTCTCCATTGGTTTGAGTTGGAACGCATGACGCGAGCGCCTGGCTTCAATTCAAAGTGCTGTTGGATTTGCAGACCTTCAGGCTTGCCCTTGGCCTCGGCTGCAAAGATTGATGCCTCTCCCTGGAGGCCTTCCAGGCCTTGCCGGTTGTAGCGCTCTGCCGCCGCAAGGGTGAAAGTCAGAAGCAGAGGCACTGCACCGTCGTGGTGGGATCGAAAGCAGTCCCCCGTGAACAATTTCCAAGCGGTTGATTTCAGACTCTGATCTCGACGCTCGAAGCCTTCAGTTTTGCAGGAAAGCGGGCTGATGGCACTGGTTTCCTTGCAAATTCGTTTTCCGGTTCACGACGGTCAGGAGGCGTGATTCACTCTGCCGGGAGAGCGGCGGAGGATTGGGTGATGAAGCCATGTGAGCGGCGCGAGACGGGAGAGATGGACCTGTTCCGGTCACGCCTCGACCAGATCACCAACATCACCCATGAACTTGTACGGCTGGCGAAGACCGTGTCGTGGGAGGCCCTCGAAGCCCGCTGCGGTGAGATGTTCTTCCGGCATGATCTTTCCTTTGACCGCTCCTCAATGACCTGCTGGCGCCAGAGGATGGGCGAGGAGCGCATCATGTCCCTGCTGCAGGAAAGCCTGTCCGTGGCGGTGAAGACCGGGGCGATGCGGCCTGAGGACACGAGGCGGGTGATCGTCGATACCACGATACAGCCCAAGAACATCATGTTCCCAACCGACGCCAAGCTCC
>NZ_JBIICB010000288.1:0-5336 GCF_044239095.1 Aestuariivirga sp.
ATGGACGAGCCGCTCTCCAACCTCGATGCCAAGCTCCGCGGCCACATGCGCGCGGAACTGAAGCACATGCAGTCAACGCTCGGCACCACGACGATCTATGTGACGCATGATCAGATCGAGGCCATGACGCTGGCCCACCGCGTGGCCATCCTCGAGCGCGGCGTGCTGCAGCAGCTCGATACGCCGGCCAAGATCTATAATGACCCCGCCAATCTCTTCGTCGCGCAGTTCATCGGCTCGCCGCCGATGAATGTGGTGCATGGCTCGCTGGAAGGCTCAACCTTCCAGACGCGCGGCGGCAAGGTTGAGGTTCCCGTAACAGGGCGGCTCGACAAGGCGATCCTGGGCGCCAGGCCCGAGGATTGCGCGGTGACAGCACCGGGGCAGGGCAATCTCGCCGCCGAAATCTATACGGTGGAACTCATCGGCGATCACACGCTCGTCACCGTCAAGGCGGGCGAGGACATGCTCACCGTCAAGGCGCACAAGGACTTCGCGGGCGCCACGGGCGAGAACATCGGCATTTCCTTCAGCAAGGACCGCCTCTTCGTCTTCGACGCCGCGACGGGTACGCGGGTCCGCTGAGAGGATGACGGCCAAGCTCAATGTGGGCGTTCTGGGCTGCGGCCCCATCGCCCAGGCCGGACATTTCGAAAGCTGCACCAAGGCCTCCAACGCGAGGCTCTATGCCATCTGTGACGTGGCAGCCGACCTGCGCGAGCGCATGGCATGGACGCATGCGCCGGAGAAATCCTACGGCGACTATGACGAGATGCTGGCGGATCCGAAGCTCGATGCCGTCATCATCGCCACATCGGACGCGTTCCATGTGCCAGCCTCCATCAAGGCGCTACGGGCGGGCAAGCACGTGCTGTGCGAGAAGCCCGTGGGCATAGGCCTCGAGGAGGTGCTGGAACTCGAACGCGAAGTGGCGCTGAGCGGCAAGCGCTTCCAGGTCGGCCACATGAAGCGTTATGACATCGGCCTGCAGGAGGCGAAGCGCTTCATTGCGGATGAGATGGGCGAGATCGTCGCGCTGAAGGCCTGGTATTGCGACAGCACGCACCGCTACGCGATGACGGATGCGGTGCAGCCGCTCATCGTGAAATCAAAGAATGCGCTCAAGCCCAGCCAGGATCCCAAGGCCGATCTCACGCGCTATTACATGCTGGCCCATGGCTGCCACCTCGTCGACACGGCGCGTTACTTTGCAGGCGACATCACGGCGGTGAATGCGCGGCTGTCACGCGCCAAGGGCATGCATTGCTGGTTCGTCGACGTTGATTTCGCATCGGGCACGCTGGGCCATCTCGACCTGACTGTTGCCGTGCGGATGGACTGGCACGAGGGCTTCCAGATCTACGGGCAGAACGGCTCCGTCATCGGCAAGACCTTCAATCCTTGGTACTACAAGACATCCGAGGTCGACATCTTCCGGGAGCGTGACGGCGCGTCCTACCGCCCGCTGGGCGCTGATGGGCATTTCTACCGCCGCCAGCTCGAAGGTTTTGCCCGCGCCATTCTCGATGATGCGCCGCTGACAGGTGCTGGCATCGAGGACGGCATCGCTTCCGTGCGCGCCATGCTGGCCATCGCAAGATCCGCCGCGGAGGGCCGCAAGGTCCGCCTCGACGAGGTGTCCGGGCAGCTGTGATGCGCATCGGCGTCTTCGCCAAGACTTTCCCCGGCAGCGACCCCGCAACGGTGCTGGCGCAGTCGAAAGCGGCGGGCTTCGAGGGCGTTCAGTACAACATGGCCTGCTCCGGCCTGCCCTCCATGCCGGATGCGATCTCGCCCGACATCACCCGCGCGGTGGCGCAGGCGGCGAAAGAGACGGGCCAGCAGATCATGGCGCTGTCTGGCACCTACAACATGATCCATCCGGACGTGGCCGTCAGGCGCGTTGGCGAGCGGCGGCTCGCCGTCATCGCCGCCGCGAGCCGGCAGATGGGCTGCCCGCTCGTCACCCTCTGCACCGGTACGCGTGACGCGGAGGATCAGTGGCGGCATCATCCTGAAAACGGCTCACCCGAAGCCTGGCTGGATCTGCAGCGCGCCTTCGAAGTTGCGATCGGGATTGCGGATGAACATGACGTTCTGCTCGGCATCGAACCCGAGCTCGCCAATGTGGTGAATGGTGCTACCGCCGCGCGCCGCCTCATTGATGACATGAAATCGGATCGCCTGCGCATCGTGCTCGACCCCGCGAACCTCACGGAGGAAGCGGAGGATGCCGAACGCCGCGACATCATCGCGCGCGCCGTCGATCTGCTGGCGGACCGCATCGTGATGGCGCATGCGAAGGACAGGGCGGCTGACGGCAGTGTTGCCACAGCGGGCAAGGGCGTCATCGACTTCGGCCATTTCCTCTCGGCGCTGAAAGCTGCGGGCTTCGATGGCCCGCTGGTGGCGCATGGTTTCGGGGCGGAGGAGGCGGCAGGCGTTGCAGCCTTCCTCAGGCAGCAGCGGCAGGCGCTGTGAAGGGCTTCCGCACCATTTCTCTGGAGCGTGACGGGCTCGCCCTTGCATTGCATGTGCAGGAAGGGGAGGGGCCAATCATGTTCTTCCAGCACGGGCTTTGTGGAGACGCTGCGCAGCCTGCATCAGTGTTTCCCGAGGGCGCGCGGCTTGCCGTGCTTGAGTGCCGTGGCCATGGCGAGAGCCCCGCGGGTGCGGTTGAGAGCTTCTCCATCGCGACATTTGCCGACGATGTGCTCGCTGCCATGTCAATGCTCGGCGGCGGCCCCGTGATCGTCGGTGGTATCTCCATGGGCGCTGCGATTGCGATGCGGATTGCCTGCCTTGCGCCGAAGCGCGTGGCGGGACTGGTGATCGCACGGCCGGCATGGACCACGCATCCCGCTCCTTCCAACATGATACCCAATCTTGAAGTTGGCCTGATGCTTCAGCAACCGCCTTCGGCGGATGAGGTGAATGATTTCCTCGCCACCGCAACGGGCCGGATGCTGGCCGTGGACGCGCCGGACAACCTCGCCTCTCTCACCGGCTTCTTCCGCAGGGAGCCGCGCGATGTAACGGCGGAGCTCTTGACGCGCATCTCGCGTGATGGTCCGGGCGTGACGGATAACCAACTGTCATCCCTTTCCATCCCCACACTCGTCATCGGCCACGGTGAAGACGTGGTCCACCCGATGGCCCATGCACGTTATCTCGCCAACCTCATTCCCGCTTCGCAGCTTGTGGAGATTCCGCCCAAGACGCGCGGGCGGGAGGCCTATGAGGCAGGCTTCCGCGGCGCACTTGGCCGCTTCATTCAGGAGATTCATCATGCCTCATCCCCAGCCCGGCTGGTTTGACCGCCTCGCCAGCGGCCGCTGCCTTGCCGAATTCTCCATGTGGTCGGCCGACCTGTGCAACCTCGCGCGCGACCTCGAGCGCATCGCACCCCATGCCGACATACTGCACATCGACGTGGCGGATGGCGTGTTCGCGCCCGCACTGCTGTTCTTCCCAGACCTTGTGAGCGCCATCCGGGCCAGAAGTGCAGTGCCTATTCACGTGCATCTGATGGTGGATGACGCGATCCTGCTGGCGCAGGCCGGGCAGTTCGCCGATGCGGGTGCCGACCTCATCAGCATCCATGCCGAGAATGGCAATGCGGCGGAGGCCGTTTCGCTCATCACCGCGCGCGGGCTGCTGGCAGGCGCGGTGCTGCGGGTTGAAAGCCCGCTCGATGTCGTGGCACCGCTGCTGCCGAAGCTCAGCATGGTGACGCTGCTTGGCACGGCGATTGGCGTCAAAGGGCAGGGACTGTCCGAAACCGCGCCGGGCCGCATCGCGGAGATGCGGCTTAAGGTGGCGGCATCCGGTGCGAGGCATCGGCAGATCGTGGCGGCGGATGGCGGCATCCGCGACAACACCGTGCCCACGCTGGTGGCCCATGGGGCGGAAACCGTGGTGCTGGGCTCGCTCGCCTTCGGTGCACCGGACTTGGGCGCACGCATCGCCTGGCTGCACGCTCTTCCAGGAGCATGAGTCCCATGCCGGGCGATGCCGCGCTGGCGGTCGATGTCGGGGGAACGCGGCTTCGTGCGGCGCTGGTGGACGTGGAGGGCCGCGTCATGCACCGCCACGCCATGCTGACACCTGCCAACGAAGGCGCGGAAGCCGTGGTCGATGCCATCGCCACCGCCTGCCGGGCGGTGATGGCGCAGTGCGGCGCCATGAAGGACCTCAAACTCGGCCTCTGCGCGCCAGGCCCGCTTGATGCGCGGCGCGGCGTGGCGCTCGCAACACCGACCATTCGCGGCTTCACCGGCTTCCCGCTGCGCCAGGCGGTCGAAGAGGCGGTAGGCCTTCCCGCCGTCATCGAGAATGACGGCCCCTGCGCCGCGCTCGGTGAATGGATGTGCGGGGCCGGAAGGGGTGCGGCCGACTTCGTCTACGTCACCATTTCAACTGGCATCGGCGGCGGCATTGTGTCGGAGGGACGGCTGCTGCGCGGGCGCCTTGGCCTTGCAGGCCACATCGGCCACATCCCGATCAGGCCCGAGGGCGGCGCCACCTGCTTTTGCGGCCAGCCGGGCTGCTGGGAGGCTGAAGCCTCCGGCTCAGCCCTCACCAGGAAGGCGGTTGCCGCGGGCTTCGCCGGGCTCGCCGATGCCTTTGCCGCGGCCGAGGCCGGTGAAAGCCAGGCAATGGCCTTCGCCGCTGCTGCTGCGGCTGACATCGCGCTCGGGCTCGCCGCCGTCATCCATGTGCTGAACCCGGAGCGGATCGTGATTGGCGGCGGGGTTGCGAATGCCCTTCCGCTTCTGGGGCCGATGATCCGCCGCAACGTCGATGCGCGCGTGCTGCCGCCGTTTCGTGGCGTTGACATCGTGCCTGCGGCTCTGGGCGATGATTCCGGTCTCGCCGGTGCAGCGCAGCTAGTCCTGCGGCCGGGCTCAGCGCCTGCAGCGGACGAGGGTCTGGCATGATATCTTGCAACTCCTCTTCACAGGGGGCGTGCAGCGAACTAAGGTCTCATACGGGCCGCTCTCCACACCGAAGAGGGAGCCTCCGTCCGGGCCCGCTCAAGGATCACGCCCGGCCACGAATTTGAAACATGGGAGGAATACTATGAAACTGACCAGAAGATCGCTCGTTCTCGGCTCGCTCACCCTGCCGCTGATGTCGTCCGTTGCCTTTGCCGCCGACAAGATCCTGGCCTCGGTGCCAGGTCTGAGCTTCCCTTTCTTCGTGCACATGATGAACGCCTTCAAGGCGGAGATCGTGAAGCAGGGCTATGAGGTCATCGAGTCCGACGGACAGGTGTCCTCGCCCAAGCAGACGGCCGATATCGAGGCCGCCATCACGCAGGGCGTGAAGGGCAT
>NZ_JBIICB010000289.1:0-5332 GCF_044239095.1 Aestuariivirga sp.
TCGGTCATCTCCATGGGCGTGTTCATCGGCCAGTCCACCAAGATCATCGAGCGCGAAACGGGCAAGGTCCACATGGGCAAGGTGCCGCCCTATTCGGTGGTGGTCTCCGGCTCCCTGCCGCAAAAGCCCTATGCCGATGGTTCGCCCGCCCCGTCGCTCTACTGCGCCGTGATCGTCAAGCGCGTGGACGAGAAGACGAGGTCCAAGACGTCCATCAACGAGCTGTTGCGGGACTGAGACCGCACTGACCACACAACGAGCGTCATCCCGGCCTTCGCCGGGATGACGGCCCGTTGGAACTCATCTACACTGCCTCTCATGAAGAACACCCCCACCGATTCCGTTCCGATCCTGCAGGACCTGATCCGCTGCCGCTCGGTGACCCCCGCCGAGGGCGGCGCGCTGACCTATCTCGAGAACCTGCTCTCCACCCGCGGCTTTATCTGCCACCGGCTGATCTTCCGGCAGGAGGGAACGCCCGACGTTGAGAACCTCTTCGCACGCTTCGGCTCGAGTGCGCCGCATCTGTGCTTTGCGGGCCACACCGATGTGGTGCCGGAAGGCATCGTCGACTCGTGGACGCATCCGCCCTTCGCCGCCGATATCGCCGAGGGTTTCATCTTCGGCCGGGGTGCCTGTGACATGAAGGGCTCGGTCGCGGCCTTCGCGGGTGCTGCCATCGACTTCGTGAAGAGTTCCGGCAAGTTCAAGGGCTCGATCTCCTTCCTCATCACGGGCGATGAGGAAGGCCCCGCCATCAACGGCACGGTGAAGGTGCTGCAGTGGATGGAGGAGAACGGCCACATCCCCGATCACTGTATCGTCGGCGAGCCCAGCTGTTTGGATACGCTGGGCGACACCATCAAGATCGGACGGCGAGGCTCCATGAGTTTCACCGTCACCGTGGAAGGCCGCCAGGGCCACGCCGCCTATCCCCACAAGGCGGACAACCCCATCCCCAAGCTCGCCCGCTTCATCGACCGCATCGCGGCGGCACAGCTTGATGATGGGAACGAGCATTTCGATCCCTCGACGCTGGCCGTCACCACCTTCGACGTGGGCAACCCGGCGGGCAACGTCATCCCGTCGCGCGCCATGGCGAAGTTCAACATCCGCTTCTCACCCGAACACAGCTTCGCCTCACTGAGGAGCTGGGTCGAAGCCCAGATTGCAAGTGTGAGAGGTCAGATGGGCGGCACATGGTCCCTCTCGGTGACAGAGGGTGCGGATGCCTTCATTACCGAACCCGGCTCATTCGTTGGCCTGGTGCAGGACGCGGTGGAGCGTGAGACGGGTGTCTTCCCCAAGCTCTCGACCAGCGGCGGCACGTCGGATGCGCGCTTCGTGAAGGACTACTGCCCCGTGCTCGAGTTCGGGCCGACCAACGCGACGATCCACCAGACCAATGAGCGGATCGCCGTTGATGAACTGCGTGCCACGCAGGCCGTCTATGGCCGCATCATCGCGGATTACTTTTCCGCGGAGGTATAGCCGACGCGCAGCAGGTAGAGGCCCTCAGGGGGGGCCACCGGCCCGCAGGCCGCGCGGTCGGCAGCGTCAAGCGCGCGCTTCAGCTCCCAGGGTGTCCATTTGCCCTCGCCCACCAGCCGCAGCGATCCCACCATGGAGCGCACCTGGTTGTGCAGGAAGGAGCGCGCATCGGCGCGGATCTCGATCAGTTCGCCGTAGCGCGCGACCTCAAGCCGGTCGAGCGTCTTCACCGGCGAATTGGCCTGGCACTGCGCGGCGCGGAAGGTGGTGAAGTCATGCTTGCCCACGAGATGCTGCGCGGCCTCATGCATGGCATCGGAGTCGAGATCGACCGGCAGCCACCATACCTTGCCGCGGTCCAGCGCCGGCGGCGCCCGCCGGTTCAGGATCCGGTAGAGGTAATAGCGCCGCGTGGCCGAGAATCGCGCATGGAAGTCCTCCGGGACCTCCTCGGCCTCGAGCACGCTCACCGGATGCGCGCGCATGTTGCCGTTCAGTGCGTTGCGGAGCTTGAAGGGGTCCCACTGCTTCACGAGGTCGACATGCGCCATCTGCGCCAGCGCATGGACCCCGGCATCGGTGCGGCCCGCGCCATAAACCATGGAATGACCGCCGTTGATGGTGGCCACCGCGCGCTCCAGCACGTCCTGCACCGAGGTGCCCCCGGCCTGGGATTGCCAGCCGGTGAAGGGCGAGCCGTCATATTCGATGGTGAGCTTGTAGCGCGGCATCAGCGGGCCACTGTTCCACGCGGAACCGGAAAGCCGCGCAGGAACTCGGCCGCGTCCATCGCGCCCTTGCCCTCACGCTGGAGCCTCAGCAGGCGGATGGCGCCTGAGCCGCAGGCGGCGGTGAGGTCATCGCCGATGAAGGCGCCCGGTGCTCCCGTCCCGTCCGCCACCTCGCACAGCAGCACCTTGAGGCGCGCACCGTTCACCTCGCACCACGCGCCCGGAAAGGGCGACAGGCCGTGGATGTGGTTTCTCACCTCTTGCGCGCTCCTTGTGAAGTCGATGCGGGCTTCCGCCTTCTCGATCTTCCTTGCATAGGTCACGCCCACGGCGGGCTGGGGAACGCAGGCGATCTTCTCCTGGGCGAGGACGTCCACCATCAGGCGCGCGCCGAGCAGGGCCAGTTCGTCATGGAGGGACTGCGCGGTGGTGGCGGGCGTGATTGCGATCCTGCCCACCCTGCACATCGGCCCGGTATCCAGTCCTTCCTCCATGCGCATGATGGTGACGCCTGTTTCCGCGTCTCCTGCCATGATGGCGCGCTGGATTGGCGCTGCGCCCCGCCAGCGCGGCAGCAGCGAGGCATGGACGTTGAAGCAGCCCATGCGCGGCGCAGCGAGGACGGGCTTCGGCAAGATCAGCCCATAGGCCACGACAACGGCGGCATCCACGTTCACGGCGGCAAACTGCGCCTGCTCCTCAGGGGATTTCAGCGATACGGGTGTCTGCACCTCGATTCCTTGTGAGGCCGCAAAGGCGTGAACCGGCGAGGGCCGCTCCGCCATGCCGCGTCCGGCGGGCCGAGGTGGTTGTGAATAGACGCAGGCGATCTCGTGACCAGCCCCGATCAGCGACTTCAGCGTTTCGGCCGCGAAGTCAGGCGTTCCCATGAACACGAGCCGCATGCTCAGAGCTTTCCGAGCTTCTGGGCCTTTTGGAATTTCTTGAGCACCCGCTCACGCTTGAGCCGGGAGATGTGGTCGATGAAGAGAACGCCGTTCAGGTGGTCGATCTCGTGCTGCAGGCAGGTGGCCATCAGCCCGGTGGCATGGAGTTCCATCGCCTCGCCCTGGCGGTCAAGGTAGCGCATCTTGATCTCGGCGGGCCGGGTGACCATCTCGTAATACTCGGGGATGGAGAGGCAGCCCTCCTCGTAGTCGCTCTGCGCCGCACTTGACCAGACGATCTCGGGGTTCGCCACGAACAGCGGTGTCTTGTCCTCGCCGTCCTTCGACAGGTCGATCACCAGCAGGCGCTGCGGCACGCCGATCTGGATGGCGGCGAGGCCGATCCCGGGCGCGCGGTACATGGTCTCCAGCATGTCGTCCCACAGCCTGCGAACGCCGGAATCGACCTGGGCCACGGGCTTTGAAACCTCGCGGAGCGTCTTTTCGTCGGGCAATGTGATGATGGGAAGCAGCGGCATGGCCGTCACTTAGTAAACCCGCCGCCGCCGGTCAATCGTGGTGCTCAGTGCCCGTCATAGGGGCTGTTGCAGCGGTAGTGCCTGTTGCCCTTGCCGATGAAGGTGTCGGTCGCGGGGTCATAGGTCCGGTAGCGCTCGCTGCACCAGGATACGTGCCGCGAGGCATGGGAAGCGGCATGGCGGTGCTTGTGGCCGTGCTTGAAGTCGCCGTAGCGATAGATCTGGAACGGCTTCTGGTACCAGTAGCTGCCGGGCCTCACCACCATGGCGCGCTGGTGGGGCGCATAATCCATGCGCACGCTGCAGCCGTTGAAGCCATGCGTGCAGTTCTTCTCGATCACATAGGGCTTCCAGATCCTGCTGCCGTCGTCATGGCTGCCGAAGGCGAAAAAGTCAGCAGCGGAGGCCGTGGGGGCCAGCATGGCAAGGCCCGCGAGGGCCGTGAGAACCGGAATGATCTTCCTCAACATCTGAACCGCTCCCCGGAATGTTCTTTCACCACAATGCCTCCCCCAAAGCCGCTTGGCAAGCCATGGCGCTTGCCTTTTGGGCCCCGAACCGCCATATAGCGCGCGGGAGGTTGGCGGCGGACGTGCCGCTCGCCAACCGGGTCAGGTCCGGAAGGAAGCAGCCCTAACGAGACAGGAACGGGTTGCCCGTCCAGCCTCCCACCTCTTGAACCTACCCCGCGGAAGCCCGCCATGGACGACGCTCAAAGCGGCGCGAACGCCAAAGGGTATCGCGTTCTTGCCCGGAAATACCGCCCGCGCACATTCCCTGACCTTATCGGTCAGGATGCGATGGTGCGCACCCTCACCAATGCCTTTTCCTCCGGCCGGATCGCGCAAGGCTTCATGCTCACAGGCGTGCGCGGCGTGGGCAAGACCACCACTGCCCGCCTCATCGCCCGTGCGCTGAACTACGGCGACAAGCCGACCATCGACATGCCCGGCTATGGCCCGCATTGCGAGGCCATCCTCGAATCCCGCCACATGGACGTGATCGAGATGGACGCGGCGTCGAACACCGGCGTCGACAACATGCGCGAGATCATCGACAGCGTGCGCTATGCGCCCGTCCAGGCGCGCTACAAGGTCTACATCATCGACGAAGTGCACATGCTCTCGAAAAGCGCCTTCAACGCGCTGCTGAAGACGCTGGAAGAGCCGCCGCCGCATGTGAAATTCATCTTCGCCACGACCGAGATCAACAAGGTTCCCGTCACCATCCTGTCGCGCTGCCAGCGCTTTGACCTGAAGCGGCTGGATGCGGCACTGCTCGCCTCGCACTATGCCGGCATTGCAGAAAAGGAAGGTGTCGAGGCGCAAGCCGACGCACTGGCCATGATCGCGCGCGCGGCGGAAGGCTCCGTGCGTGACGGCCTGTCGCTGCTCGACCAGGCGATCGCCTATGGCGAGGGCAAGGTGAAGGCGGCGGATGTCGCCTCCATGCTGGGGCTGATGGACCGCTCCCGCATCATCGACCTGTTCCAGGCGGTGATGTCGGGTGATGCCAGGGCCGCGATCGAGGAGATCGAACAACAGTACAGGGACGGCGGCGACCCCCCCACCATCCTGAGCGACCTGGCCGATTACGTGCACTGGGTCACACGCCTGAAGGTGGTGAAAGAGGGCGCGCTCGGAGATACCTCGCGCACCGAAGCCGAAAAGACGCGTGGTGCTGT
>NZ_JBIICB010000042.1:0-21291 GCF_044239095.1 Aestuariivirga sp.
GAAATCCAGGGCCCTGCCGCTCTTCGCCTTCGCCGATACGCGCGAACAGGGGGATGAGGCGCATGTGGCGCTGCCCGAAATGGCACTCTCCGAGCATGTGGTGAATGATTATCAGACGCTCAAGCTGTCCTTGAAGGCGCATCCCATGCAGTTCCTCCGGCGGCTCTGCCTCGAGCGCAAGGTGACGGACAATCAGAAGCTCAAGACGCTCCGCAATGGTGCCCCCGTCACGGTTGCCGGCGTCGTTCTGGTGCGCCAGCGCCCGGGTTCCGCCAAGGGTGTGGTGTTCCTCACGCTTGAGGACGAGTTCTCCGTCTGCAACGCGGTGATCTGGCCGCAGGTGCTGGAAACCCACCGCGCCGTGGTGATGGGTGCGCGGCTGATGCTCATCAAGGGCCGCGTGCAGAAGACGGGCGAGATCATCCACGTGGTGGCGAGCACGATTGAGGACCAGTCCTCATGGCTGGCCTTGCTCACCGAGGATGGCAGCCTGCTGAAGAACACGCTGGCACGGGCGGATGAAGTGGCAAGGCCGGGGCTGGACCCCTACCAGCAGCAGCCTGCGGCGCGGCATCCAAGGCAGGTGCGGGTCATTCCGAAGAGCCGGGATTTTCATTGAGTCAGAATATCATTTAGGTCCGTCACCCCGGCGAAGGCCGGGGTCCAGCTTTGGTAGCCACAGGGAAGCTGGATCCCGGCCTTCGCCGGGATGACGGATACACGTGGCGCCCCGCCCCGCAGGGACTGCCTCAGTTCATCGACCAGATGGCGAAATTGAGCACGGCGGCGAAGCTCACCCAGGCGAGATAGGGCACGAAGAGCCAGCCCGCCGTCGTCTGCCGCCCGAAGAAGGCCAGCATGGTGAAGAGCACGGCGGACCAGAGGAACACGACCTCGACGAGCGCCATGCCCGGTGAGCGTGCGCCGAAGAACAGCAGCGACCAGAGCAGGTTCAGCGCCAGTTGCACGCCGAACAGCACCATGGCCGGCCGAACCCTGTCGCCCGTCTTCCACACGAGCCAGGCCGCCACCGCTATCATGATGTAGAGCAACGTCCACACCGGGCCGAACACCCAGTCGGGCGGTGTCCACCAGGGCTTGGCGATCAGCCGGTACCAGCCGTCGATCGAGGGCTGCGTGGCGAAGCCGCCGATCCCGCCCGTGGTGAGGCACAGAACGATGAACCCGGCAAGCACGAGCCAGGAATTGCGGCGAGGGACGGGTGCGGCTGCTGTCATCAGGGGCTCACATCATCGCGTTGGTGGAGCCCAACGAACCGAGGAACAGGATCGTTCCGAGAAAGGCAATGGCGCCGCCGCCCGCGAAGCGCAGGCCGATGCCGAACCAGTCGAGCAGGCGTGAATTGCCGCGCATCATCATGGCGGCGAGCTTCTTGGCATAGACCGCAATGGCGGCGATGACTGAGACCGTGATGAAGGTGCCCACCGCCATGGCGAAGGTGGCAGCCACGCCCGCCCAGTAGAGCCCCAGCCCATTGGCGAAGACCAGCACCAGCAACGCACCCGTGCAGGGCCGGATGCCGACCGCGAAAGCCAGCGAGAAGGCCTTGGCGAAGGACCAGTCGCCCTTCACGTCCTTGGCGGCGGGAAGATGGGCATGGCCGCAGCCACAGTCAGGGCCATGCACATGATCGGGCACCTGGCCTGGCGCGGGGCCCGCCTTTTTCATTGGTTCGAAGCTGGCGAAATCATGCAGTGCGATGGTTTGCCGGGTGACCGTCGCGCCGGCCAGGGCCGGGGCGGGGGTGCGAAGCGCCTTGGCCGGGCGGAGCATCAGGAGTGCTGTCCAGATGAGATAGCCGCCGAGCAGGGCGATCAGCCCGTAGCTCGCCGTTTCCAGAACGCCCGCCACATTGCGCGCCGTCGAGCCCACGCTTGCCACCACCAGGAAAAGGACACTCACCATTACGATGGCGGTGAGCGCCTGGATGATGGCGCTCATGAAGGAGATGAGCACGCCGCGCTTCAGCTCATTCTCGGTTGCGAGCAGCCATGCGGAGATCACCGCCTTGCCATGGCCCGGGCCTGCCGCGTGGAACACGCCATAGCCGAAGCTCAGCAGCATCAGCGTCCAGGCAGCGGCAACCGGCGAGGCGCCCTTCATCTGGCGCAGCGTGGCGGAGAGCTTGCCGTAAAAGGTCTGCTGCTTCTCCCGCGCCCAGAGGACGGGGTCCTCGAAGAAGGACACCTGCTGCAGCGTGCCGTCCTTGTTGCGGGGTTGCACCAGCAGCTTCTTGCGGTCGATCTTGACGGGCGGTGCGGCCTCCTGCTGGGCGGCCGGCTGTTCTGCCACCTGTGCCACCGCCGCTGGCGGCGGCGTGAGGAACAGCATCATTGCGGTGATGAAAAGCAGCAGCGCCCGTGTCATGCCTTGCACTGGATGATGACCGTCTGGGCGAAGAGTGCGCCAAAATCTTCCTCGTTCTCCGGCTTCCAGTCGGGTCCCTTGGTGGAGAGCATGGCGCGCGTCTGTTCCACCTCGGCGTCGGTCGCCACCGGCTTGACGAGAAGTTCGCAGGTCTTCGGCATGGCGCCGATGACGCTCACGGGTTCGTCCTTCACATAGTCCATGGCGATGAAGAAATCCGGGTCATAGACCTTGGCCATGAACTCGCCCTTGGCCGGGTCGACCGGCACCTTCAGCGGCACCTGCATGTGGAGCTGCAGCTTGTCGTTGGACCAGATCTGGCCGAATTCCGTCACTTCGCCCAGCGCCTGTTTCTGGCCGTTGAAACGCATCACCGTGAAGAAGTCGTAATCCTTCAGCGAGGCGATGTTTTCCTTGGTGAGGGGGTCGAGTTCCGAGGGGCTGTAGACCCCGTCGCCATTGGTGTCGAGGCCGTCGAGCGCCATCTGCGCATAGGCATCATCGAAGGTCCACATCAGGTTGAGGGCAGCCACCTGGCCCTGGTCGTTGAACACCACATCGGATCGCATCTCGATCCACACATGCGGGTGGGCCGATGCCGGAGAACCGGACACGGCCAATATCGAGACAAAGAACGCCGATGCAGCCCAGCGTGTAGTGTTCATTGCCCACTCTCTTGGATTTTTCCGAGCAATGATGGGGCAATGCGGCAAAAAAGTGAAGCGCCCGTCAGCCGGCGAGGCACGCCTTCAGGTTTTTGGAAAGATCCTGGAGCAACTGCTGATAAGCCCCAGGGCCTGGCGTGATGCTGGCCCCGATCGGGTCGAGCATGCCTTCCCGGGCACCCGTGCCTTCGATGACGGTCTGGACCATCTTGCCGTCGAACTGCGGCTCGCGGAACACGCAGGCCGCCTTCACATCGGCGATCTTGCGGCGCACCTCGCGCAGCCGCTTGGCAGAGGGAGCGGCGGCTGACACGTCCGAGATGGAGCCCGCCGCGGCAAGCCCGAAGCGTTTCTCGAAATACTGGTAGGCATCATGGAAAACCACATAGGGCACGGTCTTCACGGGGGCGAGATCCGCCGCGATCTTCTCTGACAGGGCATCGAGCGAGCGGGCGAAGGTTTCTGCATTGGCCGTGTAGGCGGCGGCATTCGCGGGGTCGGCCATGGCGAGTTCAGCCGCCACCGCCGCAGCCATTGCCATGGCATTGGCCGGATCGAGCCAGACATGCGGATCGAAGCTCAGGACGCCGTCGGCCGCCTCGCCATGCCCGTGATCGTGATCATGGTCATGGTCGTGCCCGTGATCGTGCGCTTCCCAGGCGCCACCTTCCCGCACCGGGTGGGTGGTGATGCCGGGTGCGCTGCTCAACTCCACGAAGCGCTTGCCGTTCACGGTTTCCGACCCGCTGATCTGGGACAGCTTGGCCTCGAGCCCCCGCCCGATGATGAACACCACATCCGCCTTGCCGAGGCCTGCAATCTGCTGGGGCGTGAAGGTTGCCCGGTGCTCCGACATGCTGCCGGACAGAAGCAGCTCCGGCTGGCCGGTCTCTCCCATCACCGCGGAGACGATGCCGTGAACCGGCACGACGGAGGCGATGACCTTGGGCGCGGCCACGGCAGGGCTTGCGGCAAGACACAGGGCCAGGGCGGTGAGGGCGAGGCGCATGCGAGAGGTCCTTATGTAACGTTATAATGTTACATATCCTCCGGCTTCGATCCGGTCAAGTCCCTGACGATGTTGTGAGGGCTGCGGCCTCATGGGTGAATTGCGCAGCCGCCGCCGACCTGCCACATGGGGCACATGGATCTCGACGTTTCGATCGGAGCGGCTCTCTTCGCCGGCGCCATCAGCTTCCTCAGCCCCTGCGTATTGCCGCTGGTGCCGCCCTATCTGTGCTTCATCACCGGCACCTCGCTCGAGGAGCTGGTGGATCACAAGGCCCGCCCGCGGGAGGAGCGCCGGCGCACCATGCTGGCCGCCCTGATGTTCGTGCTGGGCTTCTCCACCGTGTTCATCACGCTGGGCGCCAGCGCCTCCTGGATCGGCAGCCTGCTGCGCACCGAACTCTCCCGGCAGGTGGAGGTGCTGGGCTTTGCCTTCAATCCGGTCACCACCCTGGCGGGTCTCATCATCATCGCCATGGGCCTGCATTTCCTTGGTGTGTTCCGCATGTTCTGGGTTTCGCGCGAAGTGCGCTACCAGCACAAGGAACACCCCGGCGGCCTGGCAGGCGCCTATCTGATCGGCCTGGCCTTCGCCTTCGGCTGGACGCCCTGCATCGGCCCCGTGCTCGGCATGATCCTCACCGTGGCGGCCAGCGAGCAGGATGTGCTCAAGGGAGCAGGGCTGCTCGCCGTCTATTCGGCCGGGCTCGGCATTCCCTTCCTGCTGGCCGCTGCTGCCGTCGGCACCTTCATGGGTTTCATGGCGGGCTTCCGCAAGCATCTGGGAATGGTGGAGAAGGTGGCAGGCGCCCTCCTCGTCGTATCCGGCCTGATGTTCATCACCGGCGGTGTTCAGGCCGTGTCCTACTGGCTGATCGAGCAGTTTCCCTTCCTGCTCAACCTCGGCTGAGGATGATCGGCTGGCCGTGGGGCGTGGCTTTGGCCGCACGGTCCCAAGCCTCGATGCGCGCGAGGCGCTCAGGTTCCGTCACGACGCCCTTCGCCTTCACGAGTTTCTCAAGCGCTGCGAGCCAGCTTTCGTAATAGGGGCGTTCCGGCTCCGCCTTCAGTTCCGCGCCCAGCGTTTCCGCCCATTCGCTCCACTGGAACACGCCGGCCTCATTGAGCTTCACCGCCATGGCGAAGGCCTGCGCCTCCCACGGCTCAGCGAAGACGGGGACATCGGCATCCTTCGGAAGATCGCGCGAGTCAGACAGCTTCAAGATAGGGCTCCCACAGGTCGGCGTGGATCACGTCACGCGTGGGCCTGCCCCAGACCTCGGCTGCGGCAAAGCGCACGGTGTAGAGGTGGCGCGGGTCCTCGCCCAGGCCTTGCGCGTTGGAATCCGGAAACACATGCGCGCCATGGCAGGCGATGATCTCACCCATATGGCCCCGCAGATAGCGCGGCAGGCGCGTGTGGTGCGCCGGGTTCAGGTGACGGGTGCGCACGCGGTCTCCAAGCCTGAAGGCGGGCGCGGCCGTCACCTCGCGCTGATAGCTTCCGGGGGCGGTAACGGCGGGCCACACGGCTTCTGCCATTGTGGGCGTCACCGCCCTGGGGGATGACGCGATGCGGCCCGAGGCAATCTCCTGCGCCGTGGCAAGACCCTGCTTATGGAGCAGGATTTCGAGGCCGTTCAGCCAGTGCTCGTAATAGCTTGAATTGATGTAGTGGCCGGGATGCATCGATTCGCAGGCCGCGCGGTCTTCGTCCAGTGTCCAGCCGCCCACGTCGCCGATCGCCGACATCAGCGCGAACATGCGTGCTTCCCAGGGTGCGTGGAAAACGGGCTCGTCCTGCTCCGCCACCACGGGCCCAAATCCCATCATGCCGCCGCAGTCATGGGCGCCGTTCATGCGGGCGCCTCCAGATAGGGCTCCCACAGGTCGATGCACACGGTGTCCTTCGTGTCCTTTCCCCACAGTTCCTGCGCGGAGAAGCGCACGGTGTAGAGCCACTGCGGGTCTTCACCCAGGCCATGCGCATTGGAGTCGGGAAACACATGGGTGCCGTGCACCGAGACGATCTCACCCAGCTTGCCGCGCGCATAACGCGGCAGGCGGGTATGGCCCTCAGGATTGATGTTCCGTGTGCGGACTGTTTCTCCGATGGCGAAACCCTGCGGCCTGTTGCTGGGCCGGTTGGCTGGGCCTCCGGCCGCCAGAATGCCGGGGATGGCACTCGCTGCCGCCACCCGCTTCACCGGCTGCGGCGGCACGGCCATGCGCCCCTGTTCCTCTTCCATCGCGGTGATAAGGCCGCGTTCGATCAGCTGCAGCACCAGCGCGTCATGGCGCATCTCGTAATAGCTCGCGCGCCAGTATTGCAGGGCAGGCAGCCGCTCACGCGCGTGGCGGGCCCCATCGATGTTCCATGACCCCGTCATGCCCATGGCCAGCACGAGGGCGAAGGCACGCGGCTCCCATTCGGCATGCCAGACAGGCTCTCCGGCTTCCGGCCTCACGGGGCCGAAACCGGTGAAGCCGCCCATGTCATGGGGTCCGTTCATGGGTGAGGTTTCGCCAGCCCCGTGCCGATCATCGAATCGCGGGTGACGAGTTGGGCCAGTTGCTCTTCCGTCAGGCCCTCTGTTCCAGCGGGCCTCTCGGGGATCACGAGGTAGCGGATTTCGGCTGTTGAATCCCACACCCGCACTTCCCTGTCCCCGGGCATGTCGAGGCCGAAGTCTTTGAGCACCTCGCGTGGCTCGATCACCGCGCGGGAGCGGTAGGGCATGGATTTGTACCACACGGGCGGCAGCCCCAGCACCGGCCACGGGTAGCAGGAGCACAGGGTGCAGACGACCATGTTGTGGATCCCGGGCGTGTTGAACAGCGCCACCATGTGCTCTCCCTGGCGGCCCTGATAGCCCATGGAGGCAATCGCCGCCGTGGCATCGCGCTTCAGCCAATCGGCAAACCCGTCGTCCACCCAGGCCCTGGCCACCACGCGCGCGCCGTTCCGCGGGCCGATCTTCGTCTCATAGGTTTCGATCAGCACGTCGAGGGCCTTGGGGTCCACATAGCCCTTCTCGACGAGCAGCGATTCGAGCGCCTTCACCCTGAGCGCGATGGGCGAAAGCCCGGAACCGCCGTGATCATCGTCGTGATGGTGGTGACCGTCATGTGGCATTTTGTAACCTCGGCGCTTTGGGCTAATCATAGGCCGTGGCGTGAGAGAGAGGAAGCGGCATGACGAAGCTCGCAGGGATCAGGGCATGCGTGTTCGACGCCTATGGCACACTCTTCGACGTGCATGGGCCGATGCGCAAGCTCTCAGCCGAGATCGGCGAGAAGGCTGACGATATCTCCCGGCTGTGGCGCCAGAAGCAGCTTGAATACACCTGGCTCCGGAGCCTCATGGGTGTGCATGCCGATTTCTGGCACGTCACGGCTGAGGCGCTCGACTATGCGCTGGAGCATTTCGGGGTGGATGAGCCCGGCCTCAAGGACGAGATCATGGCGCTCTACCTCAAGCTCGATTCCTATCCTGAGGTGGCGGAGGCGCTTGAGGCGGTGAAGGCGAAGAACAAGCTCACCGCCATCCTCTCCAACGGCAGCCCTGCCATGCTCGACTCCGCCGTGCGCCATGCGGGGTTGGAGAAGCTCTTCAACATGGTCTTGTCGGTCGAGGACGTCGGCATCTACAAGCCCTCGCGCCGCGTCTACCGCCACGCCATGCAGAAGCTGCAGATCCACGAGGCGCCGTCGATCTGCTTCGTCACCGCCAACACCTGGGATGCCGCGGGGGCGGCTCAGTTCGGCTTTCAGGTGGTGCGGGTGGACCGGTTTGGGTTGAACGATGACAAACTGCCGGGAAAGCCCGCGGCGTTGATCAAGGATCTGAGCGAACTGGCGGCGATGGTCTGACCCCTTTTCCCTTCTCCCGTTGCAAAGCAATGGGAGAAGGTGGCGCGAAGCGGCGGATGAGGGCCTCTGTCCGCGAGTGGTGCCGGTTGATAGAGGCCCTCATCCGCCCTTCGGGCACCTTCTCCCATCCTGCGGACGGGAGAAGGGAGATGATCTATTACCGCCGCGCCTCGATCGCATCCCAGATCAGGCTTGCAATATCCGCGCCGCCGAAGCGCTTTACCTCGCGGATGCCGGTGGGTGACGTCACGTTGATCTCGGTGAGATAATCCCCGATCACGTCGATGCCGACGAAAATCAGCCCGCGGCGCTTGAGGTCCGGCCCCAGCGCCTCGCAGATTTCATGCTCGCGCCTGGTCATGCTGGTGGGCTCGGCCTTGCCGCCGACATGCATGTTGGAGCGGTTCTCATTCAGCGCGGGCACGCGGTTGATGGCGCCCACCGCCTTGCCGTCGACGAGGATGATGCGCTTGTCGCCCTTCCTGACGTCGGGCAGGTACTGCTGCGCGATGAAGGGCTCGCGGAACATCTGCGTGAAGAGTTCGAGCAGGGACGAGAAATTCTGGTCACTCTCGCCGAGCCGGAACACGCCCGCACCGCCATTGCCGTAGAGCGGCTTCAGGATGATGTCGCCATGGGTCCGGCGGAAGGCCGCGAGTTCGATTGGATCGCGCGTGATGAGCGTGTCCGGCATGAACTGCGGATAGTTGAGAACGAACAGCTTCTCCGGCGCGTTGCGCACCTCAACGGGATCGTTGACGACCAGCGTCTTCGGGTGGATCGCCTCCAGCATGTGGGTGGCGGTGATGTAGCCCATGTCGAAGGGCGGGTCCTGGCGCATCAGCACCACGTCGCATGCCCCCAAATCGGCGCGGCGTTCCTCGCCCAGCGCGAAGTGGTTGCCCTTCTCGTCCTTCACCGTGATGTCATTGCCGGAGGCGAAGAGCGATCCGCCGCCGAGTGCCAGCGTCTTCGTCTGGTAGTAGAACAGCGAATGCCCGCGCGCCTGCGCTTCCAGCATCATGGCGAAAGTGGAATCGCCCGTGATGTTGATGGACTGGATCGGGTCCATCTGCACCGCCACCTTCAATGCCATTTACTGGTCTCCCTCAAACGCATTCTCGATATGCCGGGGCCAGTGGTAGGGGCTCACCGCGACGATGTCAAAACGGCAGGCCTGCAGGGCTGCCGTGCGGTCCTGCGCGAGAAAGCCCCGCGCCGCAGCCGAAATCCGCCGGGCCTGGCGGGGGGAGACGGATTCGACGGCACCATCAAGGCTCTTGCGCGCCTTCACCTCGATGAAGGCCGTCACCCCGCCGCGCCGCATGATGAGGTCGATCTCGCCCACCGGCGTCTTGTAGCGCCGTGCCAGAAGACGCCAGCCCTTGAGGCGGAGGAACCATAGCGCGGCAAGCTCCGCCGCGCGGCCATCCTCCTCCGACTTGCGCCGGTCACGCGCCATCCTTCCTCGCGAGGATGCGCTGGTAGATGTCCTGGCGGTTCAGGTTGAAGCGCTTGGCCAGTTCGGAAGCCGCCTTGCTGGCGGGCATTGAGGCAAGCGCCTGTGTGATGGCATCGTCGAGGTCTTCGTCTGACACCGCCTCATCCTCCTGCGGCGGACCAACGAGCAGCGTGATCTCACCCTTCACGCTGGCGCGTGCGGCGAGTTGCTCCGCAATGCCGGAGGCCGTGCCGCGCAACACCTCCTCATGCAGCTTGGTGAGTTCGCGCGTCACCGCCACGGCGCGGCCGGGGAGAGCCATGGCGAGGTCCTGCAGTGTCTCGATGATGCGGTGCGGGCTTTCGAAGAAGATGAGCGTGGCCTTGAGCTTCGCAAATTCCTCGAACAGCCGTCTGCGCTCGCCCTGCTTCTGCGGCACGAAGCCCGCGAAGAGAAAGCGGTCGGTGGGAAGCCCGGAGAGCGCGAGGCCGGTGAGCACGGCGGAAGGGCCGGGGCAGGCGGTGACGGGAATGCCAAGCTCCACCGCCTCCTTCACCAGCCGGTAGCCGGGGTCGGAAACGAGCGGCATGCCGGCATCGCTGATCAAGGCAATGGTGGCGCCCTGCTGCAGCCGCTCCAGAATATGTGGCCGCGCCTTCTGCGCATTGTGCTCGTGATAGGGCGAAAGCTTCGTCTTGATCGCAAAGCGCTCCATCAGCTTGCCGCTCGTGCGCGTGTCCTCGCAGAGTACAGTCTCAGCAGCGGCCAGCGTGGCGAGGGCACGGACCGTGATGTCGCCCAGATTGCCGATGGGGGTTGCCACCACATAGAGCCCCGGCGCCAGAGGCTCCGCCTCGAAGCGGTGGGCGCCGATGATGTAGCTGGGCCGGGTATCAGTCATGCTGTCGCGGTCTGTCCTTTTTCCCCCTCGCCCCCACGCATGTGGGGGAGAGGGCAGGGTGAGGGGGTGGTGCAGCGCGCGAGGTTCTTGACCCCGGACTCGCGGACGCGCCCCCTCACCCTGCCCTCTCCCCCGGAGGGGGAGAGGAATGATGGGTGGAGCGTAATGTTACGTTGCCAGTTCCGCAATCACGGCATTGAGCAGCTTGCGGCCGTCGGCCGTCGCCATCAGGCGCTGGCCGTGGCGCTTGATGAGACCCATGGATTTCATGCCGGCGAGCTTGGATGAATCGATCTCGCGGCCCGCAAGTGCGGCATAGCGGTCCATGTCGATCCCTTCCGCGATGCGCATGCCCATGAGCAGATATTCGCTGGACTGGTCGGCAGGCGGCACGAGCGTGTCGGAGATGATGCCGTGGCCCTGGGTGTTCACCAGGTTGCGCCATGTTTCGGGGTGCTTCTCGGCAATCAGCGCGCGGCGGTTTTCGCCATCGGCCAGCCTGCTGTGCGCGCCGGGGCCGGCACCCGCATACTCGCCATAGCGCCAGTAGAGCAGGTTATGGCGGGATTCCTGGCCAGGTGCGGCGTGGTTCGAGATTTCATAGGTCGAGAGGCCCGCCTTCTCGGTTAGTTCCTGCGTGATGTCGTAGAGGTCGGCGGCGCGGTCGTCCGTGGGGGTCACCAGCTTGCCCCGCTCATGGAGATCGAAATAGGCTGTGCCCGGCTCGATGGTGAGCTGGTAGAGCGACATGTGGCCCTGCTGCTCACCAACTGCGCGCGAAAGCTCGGCGCGCCACTGCGCGGGCGTCTGGTTGGGCCTCGCATAGATCATGTCGAAGGAGACGCGCGGGAAGATTTTCGCCGCCAGCCGGAAGGCGGTGAGGGCTTCCTCGGCGGAGTGCTGGCGGCCCAGCGCCTTCAGGTCATCATCGTTCAGCGCCTGCACGCCGACCGAGACGCGGTTGACGCCCGCCGCGCGGTAGCCGCGGAAGTTCTCCGCCTCGATGGAGGTGGGATTGGCTTCGAGTGTCGTCTCGACTTGCGGAGACACGCTCCACAGCGAGGCGATGGTGTCGAGCACATGGCCCACGGCTTCCGGCGGCATGAGCGAGGGCGTGCCGCCGCCGAAGAAGATGGAGGTGACGGTGCGGCCCGGCGTGCGCTCAGCGAACCATGAAAGCTCCGTGCCGATGGCGCGTGCGAAGGAGAGCGTGTCCACGGCCTCGTGGCGCACATGGCTGTTGAAGTCGCAATAGGGGCACTTGGCCTTGCAGAAGGGCCAGTGAATGTAGATGCCGAAGGCGTCAGAAGAGGTCACGGACAAGCTTTTCCAGCGCATGCGCGCGGTGCGAGATGCGGTTCTTTTCCTCTGGTGCGAGCTCCGCGAAGGTGCGGGTTTCGCCATCGGGCACGAACACCGGGTCATAGCCGTGGCCGAGCTGGCCCCGTGGCGGCCAGGCGAGCGTTCCTTCCGCGCGGCCCTCATAGATGCGTTCTTCGCCGTCTGGCCAGATGACGCAGAGGGTGCAGGCGAAATAGGCGCGGCGTTGCTCGGGAGTCGTGGCACCCTTCGCCTGCAGCTTTTCTTCCACCAGCCGCATGGCGCGGTTCCAGTCACGGTCCGGCCCCGCCCAGTCGGCGGTGTAGACTCCGGGTTCGCCGCCCAGCGCCGCGACGCAGAGGCCGGAATCGTCCGACACTGCAATGAGCCCGCTGGCCTTCACGGCGGAGAGCGCCTTGATGCGGGCGTTGCCGGCGAAGGTGTTCTCCGTCTCGGCGGGCTCAGGCAGGCCCAAGGCGCCCGCACTAACCGCCTCAACGCCATAGGGCTTGAGCAGGGATGCGAATTCCTCGAGCTTGCCCTTGTTGTGGGTGGCAATCACGATCTTCTGATTGCGCAGTGTTCGCATCAGGCAATCGCCGCCTTCTGCTTGGCCACGAGTTCGCCGATGCCCTTCTTGGCGAGGGTGAGAAGCTCGTGAAGGGTTGCCTCGGAGAAGGGCTCGCCCTCCGCCGTGCCCTGGATCTCCACGATGCCGCCCGAACCCGTCATCACGAAATTGGCGTCGGTGCCGGCGGAGGAATCTTCCGGGTAGTCGAGGTCCAGCACCGGGGTTCCGCCATGAATGCCGCAGGAGATGGCGGCGACATGGTCCTTCAACGGCCAGGTCTTGAACATGGCGCGCTGCTCCATCCACTTGAGGCAGTCGAAGAGCGCGACCCAGGAGCCGGTGATGGCGGCCGTGCGGGTGCCGCCATCGGCCTGCAGCACGTCGCAGTCGAGCGTGATCTGGCGTTCGCCCAGCGCCACGAGGTCGACAACGGCGCGAAGCGAACGGCCGACGAGGCGCTGGATTTCCTGGGTGCGGCCGGACTGCTTGCCAGCCGAGGCCTCACGCCGTGTGCGCTCATGCGTGGCGCGCGGCAGCATGCCGTATTCGGCGGTGACCCAGCCTTTGCCGCCACCTTTGAGCCAGGGCGGCACGCGCTCTTCGAGGGAGGCGGTGCACAGCACATGCGTATCCCCGAAGCGGACGAGGCAGGAGCCTTCCGCATGGCGGGTGAAGCCGCGCTCGAAGCTGACGGCACGCAATTCGTCGGGTTTCCGCCCGGATGGACGCATAATGCTCATTCCTTGTCCTGAAAGGGGGCGTCATAGCCCGTCGATTGACCTCAGCCAACTTGATTTCTACAGTGGCGGCATGAGCATGATCCCGCCAAAGCCCATCACCGAAGAGCGGCTGACCGGCATCGCCGGGCTCGACCAGCGCTCCCGCGACATCTTCCGCCGCCTCGTCGACACCTATCTGGAGACGGGGGAGCCGGTTGGTTCGCGCACCATCTCCCGCATCCTGCCGCAGAACCTGTCGCCCGCCTCGGTGCGCAACGTGATGATGGACCTCGAGGATGCGGGGCTCATCTTCTCTCCCCATGCCAGTGCCGGCCGCGTGCCGACCGAGCAGGGCCTGCGCTTCTTCGTCGACGCGGTGATGGAGGTGGGCTCCATGTCCTCCGACGAGCGCGCAAGGATCGATGCGCAGGTCGCAGCCTCCAACCGCCAGCGCCGCATCGAGGATGTGCTGGGTGAGGCGACGGGGCTGCTCTCGGGGTTGTCGCACTGCGCGGGCGTCATCGTGACGCCCAAGATCAATGCCCGGCTGAAGCATATCGAGTTCGTGAACCTCGGACCGGGTCGCGCGCTGGTGATTCTGGTGGGTGAGGACGGCTCGGTCGAGAACCGGGTGATCGAGGTGCCGCGCGGGCTGCCGCCATCGACCTTCGCGCAGGCGTCCAACTATCTCTCGACGAGGTTCCAGGGCAAGACCATCGACGAGGTGCAGCGCTTCGTGCGCGACGAGATGCAAAGCCTGAGGCGCGAGCTCGACGAGATCTCGGCGCGCATCGTGGAGGCGGGGATCGGCCAATGGTCCGGCGGGGCCGAGGTGGACGACAAGACCCTCATCGTGCGCGGCCAGGCCAATCTCATCGAGGATTCGACCGCCGTGGCGGACCTCGAGCGCATCCGCAAGCTGTTCGAGGACATCGAGAACAAGAAGGAGCTGGTGCAGTTGCTGGGTGCTGCCGAGCAGGGTGAAGGTGTCAGGATCTTCATCGGGTCGGAGAACCGGCTGTTCTCGCTGTCGGGCAGCTCTATCATCGTCTCCCCCTACCGCAACGCGGAGGAGAAGATCGTCGGCGTCATGGGCATCATTGGCCCCACCCGCATGAACTATGCCCGCATCATTCCCATGGTGGATTACACGGCAAAGGCGATCGGGCGGCTCCTCACTTGATTTTTCGAGCCGGGGAGCCGATATGGCGTGCTTCCTGGAAAAACCAAGGATTGGAAAGCTTCAGCCATGGCTGACGAGACGAAATCCCCTGAGCAGACAGCCGACGCCGACGAAACCGCCGCAGAGAACCCAGCGGCTTCCGCTCCGGAGGCCCCCGAAATTGACGCAAGGGATCTCGAGATCGTGCAGCTCAAGGAAGAAGCTGGCGCCCTGAAGGACCGGCTGCTCCGCACCGCTGCCGACATGGAGAATCTCAGGAAGCGCGCCGAGCGCGAAAAGGCCGAGGCAACCCTCTATGCCGCCACGAACTTCGCCCGCGACCTGCTGAGCGTTGCCGACAATATGAGCCGCGCGCTGGCCGCCATGCCGGCGGAGGCCCGCGAGAAGGCGGACGATGCAACCCGCAACCTGCTGGCCGGCGTCGAACTGACGGAACGCGAACTCATCAAGGTGTTCGAGCGCTACAATATCCGCAAGGTGGAGACGGTTGGCGCCAAGTTTGACCCCAACGTCCACCAGGCGCTCTTCGAAATGCCGACGAAGGACCACCCGCCCGGCACGGTCGTGCAGGAAATGCAGTCCGGCTTCGCCATCGGTGAGCGCTGCCTGCGGCCCGCGATGGTGGGCGTGGCGAAGGCCGAGGGGTAAGCTCCCCCCCCTCCACACTCATCACCATGGCCGGGCTTCGACCCGGCCATCCTTTTTTGTGGCCGCCGGAAAAGGACGCCCGGATCAAGTCCAGGCGAGGTGAGTGACGGAGTGGCCGTATCGCCCAGGTTGTGTTATGTTTCCCTTATTCTGGAGCATCGCCATCCTGCAGGACCCGACGGGCGCGCTCATTGGCTGGATGAAGCCGGAACCGCATCCCTGAGGGTCCAATTCTTCCCCCTCGCCCCCACGCATGTGGGGGAGAGGGTGGGGGTGAGGGGGTGGTTCAGCTCGCGGGATGCTTGAAGCAATCGACTCGTGGACAGGCCCCCTCACCCCGGCCCTCTCCCCCTGCGGGGGCGAGGTGGAAAGTTGATTATGTGAGGGCGAGGGCCTTCTCCGCTGCCGCGATCCCTGACAGATGCGCGCCGTGGACGGTGGAATAGAACGGGATCGAGCAGTGCTCGCCCGCCAGCACGATCTTGTCTCCCACGGTTTGTGAGAACATCAGGCGCGACGCGGCGCGGCCCGGCTTGGCGTGGGAATAGCCGCCGAGCGTGAACGGGTCGGAGGCCCAGTGCGTGCGCAGCGTCTTCACCACGCGTTTGCGGATCGATGCGCCGAAGGCCTCGCTCAGCGCATCGAGCGCCACGGCCATGACATCGGCATCGTCCAGCCGTTCCATCTCGCGGCCGTAGGCGCCTGCCATGTGGGACACGAGCAGCGGCCGCCCGAAGGGATTCACATAGAGGTTGAAGGGTTGCCTGGCCGCTCCGGAAAGATCGACCACGTCGCCATGCAGGTGCTCGGTTCCTTCGATTGGCCGGTCGAGCAGGATCGCCAGCTTTTCGGAAACGCCCATGGGACAGTCGTGGAAGGCCTCTGTCAAGGCTGCGGGCAGGGCGGGCGAGAAGCCGATCAGCCCCGCGATCAGCACATTGACCGGCACGGCCAGGATGATGGCGGTTGCGCGGAGCGTGCCGCGCTCCGTCGTGATCTTCACGTCCGGTCCTGACCAGTCGATATGGATGACGGGCGTGGACAGTGTGACATCGAGCCCCGCCGCATGGCGCGCCACCAGCGCGCCGAAGCCATCCTCGAGCGGAAAATCGCCGCCCTCGTCTTCATAACGCCCGCTATCGAGCGTCGAACAGTCCGCCGGGTCATGCGAGGTGATCTGGCCCACAGTTTGCCGCAGGAGCGGATTCCAGCGGTTGCCTTCTTCCATGAAGTCGGAGTAGGCCACGTCGCGGCCCGCCGCACCCGCCTCGGCGATGCGCCCCAGCACCTGTTCGATGTAGCCGCCCGCTTCCGCGATGACCTGTTGCGGCACGGCGCCGCCGCGCGCGTAAAGCGTCCAGTCATCCCAGGACGTGTTGGCGTTGTAACGCGCGCCCAGCCGGTCGGCGATTTTCGTGAAGGGGTTCTGCGCCGCCGCGTGCAGCCAGTGGGCCCCGCAGTCAAAGGGCAGGCCCAAGGTGCTGGTGTCCGTGAAGGCCCGTCCGCCGATCCTGTCGCGCGCCTCGAGCACGATGACGCGGCGACCTGACGACTTCAGGTTGAGCGCAGCTGCAAGTCCTGCTGCACCAGCTCCGATGATTGCGATGTCGTAGTGGCTCATGATCTTATCCCCAGCCTTGATCTTTCTCATCCGGGACTTACTTGTACAGGCAACCCATTTCTCCGCATAGTCGATCGACGTGGAGGTTCGCTCATGACATCATGCAAGCTTATCCGTGGCGGCGAGGCCTATGACGGCAAACAGGGGCTTTCGTATTTCTCCGGCATATCGGCGCAATCGTCAGGTTCGGAGAAGCTCTGCATGCATATCGTCACCATTCCGCCCGGCGCTTCTGCCCGGCCGCATTATCACGAGGCCCATGAATCGGCGATTTTCGTGCTGGAGGGCACGTCTGAGATGCGCCACGGACCCAATCTTGAGCATGTCATGCAGATCAAGGCGGGTGATTTCTGCTACATTCCCGCCGGCATGCCGCACCAGCCCTATAACCCGACGGACAAGCCCGTTCGCGCCGTGATTGCCCGCACCTATCCAAATGAACAGGAGAGCGTGGTGCTGCTTGATTGAGCCCCCCGCCAAAAAGCATGCGCTGGTGGCCTTGATAGGCAAAAAGGCCCTGCCTATATAGCGTCCGAACACTGGGCGTCTTTCGAATCGGACACGCCCGGAACCATTTCTTAATCAGGAGGGTGACTGCCCCAAGCCAAGGGGCTGGGTAAGTGCCTTAAGGGCTTCCCATAGTCAGCCTGCCAACTGGAGGAACAAGATGGCGAAAGTGATTGGTATCGACCTCGGCACAACCAACTCCTGCGTTGCGGTGATCGAGGGCAAGAACCCCAAGGTGATCGAAAATGCCGAGGGTGCGCGCACCACGCCCTCGATCGTCGCTTTCAGCGCCGATGGTGAGACCCTCGTCGGCCAGCCGGCCAAGCGCCAGGGCGTGACCAACCCCGAGAACACCTTCTTCGCGATCAAGCGCCTGATCGGCCGCCGCATGGAAGACCCCATGGTGGCGAAGGACAAGAAGCTTGTTCCCTACAACATCGTGAAGGCCGACAATGGCGATGCCTGGGTCGAAAGCCGGGGCAAGAAGTTTTCGCCCTCGCAGATCTCGGCCTATACGCTGACCAAGATGAAGGAAACCGCCGAGCGTTATCTCGGTGAGCCTGTCACCCAGGCCGTCATCACCGTGCCCGCCTATTTCAACGATAGTCAGCGCCAGGCCACCAAGGATGCCGGCAAGATCGCCGGCCTCGAAGTGCTGCGCATCATCAACGAGCCCACCGCTGCAGCGTTGGCCTATGGCCTCGACAAGAAGGAAGCCGGCACCATCGCGGTCTATGACCTGGGCGGCGGCACCTTCGACGTGTCGATCCTCGAGATCGGCGACGGCGTGTTCGAGGTGAAGTCGACCAACGGCGACACCTTCCTCGGCGGTGAAGACTTCGATATGCGCATCGTCGACTACCTCGCCGACGAGTTCAAGAAGGAGCAGGGCATTGACCTCCGCAAGGACAAGCTCGCCCTGCAGCGTCTGAAGGAAGCAGCGGAAAAGGCCAAGATCGAACTCTCGTCCTCGGCCCAGACCGAAATCAACCTGCCCTTCATCACGGCGGATGCCTCGGGCCCGAAGCATCTCACCCTGAAGCTCACCCGCGCCAAGCTCGAAGCCCTGGTTGACGATCTCATCCAGAAGACCATCGAGCCCTGCCGCGCGGCGCTGAAGGATGCGGGCGTCACCGCTGGCCAGATCGACGAGGTCGTTCTCGTCGGCGGCATGACGCGCATGCCCAAGGTCATCGAGGTGGTGAAGCAGTTCTTTGGCAAGGAACCGCACAAGGGTGTGAACCCGGACGAGGTCGTGGCCATCGGCGCTGCGATCCAGGCCGGCGTGCTCAAGGGCGAAGTGAAGGACGTGCTCCTCCTCGACGTGACGCCGCTGTCGCTCGGCATCGAAACGCTGGGTGGCGTGTTCACCAGGCTGATCGACCGCAACACCACGATCCCGACCAAGAAGAGCCAGGTCTTCTCGACCGCTGACGACAACCAGACGGCCGTGACGATCCGCGTCTTCCAGGGCGAGCGTGAAATGGCAGCTGACAACAAGATGCTGGGCCAGTTCGACCTGATGGGAATTCCGCCCGCACCGCGCGGCATTCCGCAGGTGGAAGTGACCTTCGACATCGACGCCAACGGTATCGTCAACGTGTCCGCCAAGGACAAGGCGACGAACAAGGAGCAGCAGATCCGCATCCAGGCTTCTGGCGGCCTGTCCGACTCCGAGATCGAGAAGATGGTCAAGGAGGCGGAAGCCAACGCCGCCGAGGACAAGAAGCGCAAGGACCTGGTGGAAGCCAAGAACCATGCCGAAGCGTTGATCCACTCGACCGCCAAGTCCCTTGCCGAGTTTGGCGACAAGGTATCGGCCGCCGACAAGTCGGCCATCGAAGCTGCGATCGCGGACGTCAAGTCGGTGCTCGAAGGTGAAGATGCCGAGGTGGTGAAGGAAAAGACCAACGCGCTGGCCCAGGCTTCGATGAAGCTCGGCGAGGCGATGTACAAGGCCCAGGCCGGACAGGCCGAGGCCGATGCGCAGCGTGACGCCGGCGCCGCAGGCGGTGCCGACGACGTGGTCGACGCCGACTTCGAGGAAGTGAAGGACGACGACAAGAAGGTCTGACGTCCTGTGAATGCCAGAACCCCGCTTCACGTGGCCGGGCCGCTTCAGGCTCGCAACGCGGGGCGGGGTTCTGCTATATCGGTTCTCCATTCTTCGTCCTGAGTCTTCGCGCGGTGGAGCGGGGGCGGCAGGGCGGCAACCTGCAAGCGGTATGTGATTCATGGCCAAACGCGACTTTTACGAAGTTCTGGGCGTCGGCAAGTCGGCCGATGAGAAGGATCTGAAGGCCGCCTATCGCAACCTTGCAAAGCAGTTCCACCCAGACGCCAACCCGGGTGACAAGACGGCCGAGGCCAAGTTCAAGGAAATCAGCGAGGCCTATGACGTCCTGAAGGACCCGCAGAAGAAGGCCGCCTATGACCGTTTTGGCCATCAGGCCTTCGAGGGCGGCATGGGCGGTGGCAGGGGGCCCGGCGGGGCTGGTTTCGGGCCGGAGTTCAATTCCTCGATGTCTGACATCTTCGAGGACCTGTTCGGCGATTTCATGGGCGGCGGCGGTGGCGGCCGCAGCAGGCGCGGTGGTGGTGGCCGTGGCGGCACGGGCGCTTCGCGCGGGGCCGACCTTCGCTACAACATGGAAATCAGCCTCACCGAAGCTTTTTCCGGCAAGGCGGCCCAGATCCGCGTGCCCTCATCTGTGGCTTGCGACACCTGCAGCGGAACGGGCGCCAAGCCTGGCTCCGCGCCCAAGACCTGCGCCACCTGCGGCGGCCAGGGCGCCGTGCGTTCGCAGTCCGGCTTCTTCACGGTCGAGCGGACCTGCCCGACCTGCCAGGGCCGCGGCCAGGTCATCTCTGACCCCTGCACCCCCTGCGGCGGCCAGGGCCGCGTGACCAAGGAAAGGACGCTTTCCGTCAACATTCCCTCGGGCGTGGAAGACGGTACGCGCATAAGGCTGGCGAATGAGGGCGAAGCAGGCCTTCGCGGCGGGCCCTCGGGCGACCTCTACATTTTCCTCTCGGTCCGCCCGCATGAGTTCTTCCAGCGCGACGGGGCAGACCTGTTCTGCAAGGTGCCGGTCTCGATGACGACAGCCGCCATGGGCGGTGAGATCGAGGTGCCCACCATCGACGGCAAGAAGGCGCGCGTCACCATTCCGGAAGGCACCCAGACGGGCAAGCAGTTCCGCCTCAAGAACAAGGGCATGCCGGTGCTGCGCTCGTCCCAGACGGGCGACATGTATATTCAGGTGGCGGTCGAAACCCCCGTCAACCTGACCCGCCGCCAGCGCGAACTTCTGAAGGAATTCGAGAAGGAAGCACGCAACAACAGCCCGGAATCCGAAGGGTTCTTTGCCCGCGCAAGGGCCTTCTGGGATGGTTTCGGAAGCTGAGGGGGTTCCCCCAAGGCTGGCCAGCTGGTTGCTCAGTCCACCGTTTCGCCCGGATAGACACCCCATAGCTGGGTCTGCTCGATGAAGCCGTCGTAGCCGCCCGCGTCGACCTCGCACCACTGGCCGTTGCAGCCCTCGACATCTGCCAGAACCCCTGCGGTGGCCTGGGCGACCAGTCCGGCACCCGGCTTGGAGGCGGCGAGGAGCGGCACAGTCTGGCCCTGCTTCCAGGGCGCGATCACAGCGGTGCGCTTGCCGGAGAGCATGTTCTGGAGGATCCAGCCTTCCTCGCCATCGGAGTCGCGCACCCGCCGCCAGTTTTCAAATTCCGCTACGATTTCAACGGGAAGGCCCTTGCGCTGGAACACCCAGGCGACCGGATGATCGCTCGAGGGGCCACGCCGCACATTGACCTTTTCAGCCTTGAGCGACACGAAACGGGGGATCGGCAGGCCTGAGGGACCGACGGGCCGCGGAGTTTCCCCCGTGATCGAGCCCGTTACCTCGCCCGGCGCCGCAATGGCCTGCGAATCGGTCCGCTTGCCAATCACCGACCATGCGACCGCCGCCGCAACGCCGATACAGGCCAAAGTCAGAAGAATGGAGCCAAAATGCCGCTTTCGGGCAGGGCTTCCCGCCATGATCAATGAAATCCCTTTAAGTCCCTGCCGTCCGCGCAGTTGCGGCCGGGGGCCCTTTCAACACAAAGCCAGTTTACACCACGCGCCCTCCTGTGCCAACGGAGGAACCGACATGGATCAGTGACAGAATTGATCCGGCACGGTTAACATTATGTTGAACCCTTAGGCTGGAGCCAGGATTACCGCATGAGCAAGCGCAAGCCCCTCGTCGTCGTCACCCGGAAGCTGCCCGACGTCGTCGAGACCAGGATGATGGAGCTGTTCAACACGAGGCTCAATGCCACGGATGAACCGATGGGCAAGGCCGGGCTGGTGGAGGCGGTGAAGACGGCCGAAGTGCTTGTGCCCACCGTGACCGACCGGATCGACAAGGCGGTGCTGATGCAGGCGGGAGAGCA
>NZ_JBIICB010000043.1:0-21267 GCF_044239095.1 Aestuariivirga sp.
CGCTTTTGCACTGCAAAACGACCTGACGGCTCGCGCTCCAAGAAGGACAATCAGACATGGCTCGGAAGAAAATCGCATTGATCGGCGGCGGCATGATCGGCGGCACGCTCGCGCATCTCGCTGCCCTTAAGGAACTTGGCGACATCGTCGTGTTCGACATCGCGGAAGGCCTTCCGCAGGGGAAGTCGCTTGACATCGCTCAGTCCGGCCCGGTCGAGGGCTTCGACGCGAAGCTTACGGGTGCGAATTCCTATGAGGCGATCGCCGGGGCGGATGTCTGCATCGTCACCGCGGGCGTTCCCCGCAAGCCCGGCATGAGCCGTGACGATCTCTTAGGCATCAACCTCAAGGTCATGGCCTCGGTCGGCGCCGGCATCAAGCAGCATGCCCCCAATTCCTTCGTCATCTGCATCACCAACCCGCTCGACGTCATGGTCTGGGCCCTGCAGAAATATTGCGGCCTGCCCACCAACAAGGTCGTCGGCATGGCGGGTGTGCTCGACTCCGCCCGCTTCCGCCACTTCCTCGCCGAGGAATTCAACGTGTCCGTGGAAGACGTCACCGCCTTCGTCCTTGGCGGCCATGGTGACACCATGGTGCCGCTCATCCGCTATTCCACCGTTGCCGGCATTCCCGTGCCGGATCTCATCAAGATGGGCTGGTCCACCCAGGACAAGATCGACAAGATCGTCCAGCGCACGCGCGATGGCGGTGCCGAGATCGTCGGCCTGCTGAAGACGGGTTCGGCATATTATGCGCCCGCCACCTCGGCCATCGCCATGGCGGAGAGCTACCTGAAGGACAAGAAGCGGCTTCTCCCCTGTGCGGCCCACCTCACCGGCCAGTATGGCGTCTCCGGCACCTATGTCGGCGTTCCTGTCGTCATCGGCGAGAATGGCGTGGAGCGCATCGCCGAGATCGCGCTGAACGAGGAAGACCAGGCAGGCTTCAAGAAGTCAGTCGATGCCGTCCACGGCCTCATGGCCGCGGCCAAGACCATCGCTCCGGACCTCGCCTGACGCGCACGTAACACGAGAGAGCGCACATGAACATTCATGAGTACCAGGCCAAGGAAGTGCTCCGCGGCTTCGGCGTCACCACCGGCCGCGGCATCGCGGCCTTCACGGTCGATGAAGCGGTGAAAGCCGCCGAAACGCTGGGCGGCCCCGTCTGGGTCGTCAAGGCGCAGATCCACGCCGGCGGCCGCGGCAAGGGCGGCGGCGTCAAGGTCGTGAAGTCGGTGGCGGACGTGAAGGCCGAAGCCACCCGCATGCTGGGCATGACGCTGGTGACCCACCAGACCGGCCCCGAGGGCAAGCTCGTGCAGCGCCTCTACATCGAGGAAGGCACGGCCATCGCCCGCGAGCTCTATCTCTCGATCGTGGTGGACCGCGAGACCTCGCGCGTTGCCTTCATCGCCTCCACCGAAGGCGGCATGAACATCGAGGAAGTGGCGCACGCGACGCCGGAGAAGATCATCACCGTACAGGTCGATCCCGCTTCGGGCTATGCGCCCTATGTCGGCCGCCGCATCGCCGCGGCCTTGAAGCTCGAGGGCGACCAGGTCAAGCAGTGCGTGAAGATTATCGGCCAGCTCTACAAGGCCTTCACCGAGAAGGACATGAGCCTGCTCGAGATCAACCCGCTCGTGGTGACGAAGGACGGGGCACTCGTCTGCCTCGACGCCAAGATCAACTTCGACTCCAACGCGCTCGACCGCCACCCGGAGATCAAGGAGCTGCGCGATCTCACCGAAGAAGACCCGAAGGAGATCGAGGCCTCGAAATACGATCTCTCCTACGTGGCGCTCGACGGTTCCATCGGCTGCATGGTGAATGGCGCAGGCCTCGCCATGGCCACCATGGACATCATCAAGCTCTACGGTGCCGAACCCGCCAACTTCCTCGACGTCGGCGGCGGCGCCTCGAAGGAGAAGGTGGCAGCGGCCTTCAAGATCATCACCGCGGACCCACGCGTGAAGGGCATCCTCGTCAACATCTTCGGCGGCATCATGAAGTGTGACGTGATCGCCGAAGGTGTGATTGCCGCGGTGAAGGAGGTGGGCCTGAAGGTTCCCCTCGTCGTGCGGCTTGAAGGCACGAACGTGGACCTGGGCAAGCAGATCATCCGCGACTCCAAGCTCAACGTCATCCCCGCCGATGACCTCGACGATGCAGCCTCCAAGATCGTCAAAGCAGTGAAGGAAGCGGCCTGATGTCCATTCTCGTCAGCAAGTCGACCAAGGTCATCTGCCAGGGCATCACCGGCAACAACGGCACCTTCCACACCGAGCAGGCCATCGCATACGGCACGCAGATGGTCGCGGGCGTCACCCCCGGCAAGGGCGGCGCGACACACATCGGCCTCCCCGTATTCGACACGGTGTGGGACGCGAAGCAGGCCACGGGTGCTGACGCCTCCGTGATCTACGTGCCCCCGCCCTTTGCAGCGGATGCGATCCTCGAAGCGATCGACGCGGAAATCCCGCTCATCGTCTGCATCACCGAAGGCATTCCGGTGATGGACATGGTGAAGGTGAAGCGCGCGCTTTCAGGCAGCAAGTCCCGCCTCATCGGGCCCAACTGCCCGGGCGTCTTGACTCCCAATGAGTGCAAGATCGGCATCATGCCCGGCAATATCTTCAAACAAGGCACTGTCGGCATCGTCTCGCGCTCCGGCACGCTGACCTATGAAGCCGTGTTCCAGACCACGCAGGAAGGCTTAGGGCAAACGACCGCCGTGGGCATCGGCGGCGATCCCGTCAAGGGAACCGAGTTCATCGACATGCTGGAAATGTTCCTCGCCGACGACGCGACGGAATCGATCATCATGATCGGCGAAATCGGCGGCTCGGCGGAAGAAGACGCAGCCGAATTCATCGCGAAGTCGAAGAAGAAGAAGCCCATGGCCGGCTTCATCGCCGGCCGCACCGCCCCTCCCGGCCGCCGCATGGGCCACGCCGGCGCCATCATCTCCGGCGGCAAGGGTGGTGCGGAGTCCAAGATCGACGCCATGAAACGGGCCGGCATCGCCGTCGCGGATTCGCCTGCATTGCTTGGCAAAACACTGGTGAAGAAACTGAAGGGCTGAACGATATTCCTCTCCCCCACGCATGTGGGGGAGAGGGCAGGGTGAGGGGGTGGCTCAGCACACCGGGTCTCCGAGACCTGAGTTCGCTGAACGACCCCCTCACCCCTCCCTCTCCCCCGCTGAAGCGGGGGCGAGGGGGAAGAACGAGACAAGGCTGAAAGCACTCTTTCAGCATTGAACAATACTCTCCCGCGACCGCGCGGGAGGGCCGCCAACAGAGGACAATGGGATGAACAAGACCGATCTCACCACCGCCTTCGAGCAAACCTCCTTCCTCTATGGCGGCAACGCCCAATACATCGAGCAGATCTACGCCAAGTATCTCGAGAACCCCGCCGCCGTGGACATCCACTGGCGGCAATTCTTTGCCGGGCTCGAAGACAGCCAGGCGAAGGTGACCGGCCCCTCCTGGGCGCGCAAGGACTGGCCGCAGGCGGAATCGGGCGATCTCGTCTCCGCACTCGACGGCAACTGGCCCGCGGCCCCAGCGGCAAAGCCCGCCAAGGGTGCCGAGCCCAAAGTCCCCGGCCTTTCGGCGGAAGACGTGCGCAAGGCCACGATGGATTCCGTCCGTGCGCTGATGATGATCCGCGCCTACCGCATGCGCGGCCACCTCGCAGCCGACCTCGACCCCTTGAAGCTCAAGGAACCCGAAAGCCACCCCGAACTCGACCCCGCCTCCTACGGCTTCACGGACGCCGACATGGACCGGCCGATCTTCCTCGATCACGTGCTGGGCCTCGAACACGCCACCATCCGCCAGATCACCGACATCCTGAAGCGCACCTATTGCGGCACGCTGGGCGTCGAGTTCATGCACATCTCGGACCCCGAGCAGAAGGCCTGGATCCAGGAGCGCATCGAGGGTGCGGACAAGTCCATCAGTTTCACCGCCAATGGCAAGAAGGCCATCCTCAACAAGCTGATCGAGGGCGAAGGCTTCGAGCAGTTCCTGAACGTCAAATACACCGGCACCAAGCGCTTCGGCCTTGATGGCGGCGAGTCGATGATCCCCGCGCTGGAACAGATCATCAAGCGCGGCGGCCAGCTGGGCTTGAAAGAGATCGTCTTCGGCATGGCGCATCGCGGCCGCCTCAATGTGCTGGCCAATGTCATGTCCAAGCCCTTCTCGGCCATCTTCCATGAGTTCAAAGGTGGCTCCTCCACGCCTGACGAGGTCGAAGGCTCGGGCGACGTGAAGTATCACTTAGGATCCTCGTCGGACCGCGCCTTCGACAACAACACGGTGCATCTCTCGCTCACCGCCAACCCCTCGCATCTTGAAATCGTCGATCCCGTGGTGCTGGGCAAGGCCCGCGCCAAGCAGGACCAGAGGAATGACAAGGAGCGCACCTCGGTGCTGCCACTGCTCATCCATGGCGACGCTGCCTTCGCAGGCCAGGGCGTTGTGGCGGAATGCTTCGGGCTTTCAGGCCTGCGCGGCCACCGCTCCGGCGGCTCCATCCACTTCATCGTCAACAACCAGATCGGCTTCACGACCAGCCCGCACTGGTCCAGGTCCTCGCCCTATCCTTCCGACGTCGCCAAGATGATCGAAGCGCCGATCTTCCACTGCAATGGCGATGACCCCGAGTCCGTCGTCTATGCCGCGAAGATCGCCACCGAGTTCCGGCAGAAATTCAAGAAGCCCGTCGTCATCGACATGTTCTGCTACCGCCGCTTCGGCCACAACGAAACGGACGAGCCCGCCTTCACCCAGCCCTTGATGTACAAGCGCATCGCGGGCCAGGCCACCGTCGTCACCCTCTATGGCAAGCGCCTGATGGAGGAAGGTGTGCTCTCGCAGGACGAGCTCGACGCGATGAAGGCCGCCTACCGCAAGACGCTGGACGAGAACTTCACCTCGGCTGAAGGCTACAAGGCCAACAAGGCCGACTGGCTCGACGGCCGCTGGGCCGGCCTCAAGGCCGCGAAGGACCTTGAGGAGCCGCGCAAGGGCGACACGGGCGTTCCCGCGGCGAAGCTCAAGGAGATCGGCCTCAAGCTCACCAAGATCCCCAAGACCTTCAAGGTCCACCGCACCATGCAGCGCGTGCTCGATGCGCGCCGCAAGATGATGGAGGATGGTGCCGGCCTCGACTGGGCGATGGCAGAGCATCTGGCCTTCGGCACGCTGCTGCTCGACGGCTTCCCGGTGCGCCTGTCAGGGCAAGACGTGCAGCGCGGCACGTTCTCGCAGCGCCATGCCGTGCTCGTCGATCAGGAAAACGAGAAGCGCTACACGCCGCTCAATCACCTGTTGAAGGACCAGCAGGTGAAGATCGACGCCATCAACTCCATGCTCTCGGAAGAGGCCGTGCTGGGCTTCGAATATGGCTACTCGCTGGCGGAACCCAATGCGCTCACCATCTGGGAAGCCCAGTTCGGCGACTTCGCCAATGGCGCACAAGTTGTGTTCGACCAGTTCATCTCCTCAGGTGAACGCAAGTGGCTGCGCATGTCGGGCCTCGTCTGCCTGCTGCCGCATGGCTATGAGGGCCAGGGGCCGGAACATTCCTCCGCGAGGCTCGAGCGCTATCTGCAGATGTGCGCGGAAGACAACATGCAGGTGGCGAACTGCACCACGCCCGCCAACTACTTCCATATCCTGCGCCGTCAGCTGAAGCGCGACATCCGCAAGCCCTTGATCATCATGACGCCCAAGTCGCTTCTGCGCCACAAGCGCGCGACCTCGACGCTTGCCATGATGGACGAAGGCACCACCTTCCACCGCCTGCTGTGGGACGATGCCGAGATGGTGCCGGGCGAGGCGATCAAGCTGAAGGCGGATGACAAGATCCGCCGCGTCATCCTGTGCTCCGGCAAGGTCTATTACGATCTCTACGAGGAGCGCGAGAAGCGCGGCATCAATGATGTCTACCTGCTCCGCGTGGAGCAGCTTTATCCGTGGCCGCACAAGGCATTGATCAACATCCTCTCGCGCTTCAAGGGTGCGGAGTTCGTGTGGTGCCAGGAAGAGCCCTACAACATGGGCGCCTGGAGCTTCGTGCAGCCCAACATCGAGCGTGTTCTCGACTTCATCGGCGCGAAGAACAGCCGTCCCCGCTATGTGGGCCGTGCCGCTTCCGCCTCCACCGCAACAGGCTTGATGAGCCGCCACCTCAAGGAACTGAAGACGTTCCTCGACGAGGCGCTCTCCGACAGCAAGGCTTGAAGGAACAGAAAAGATGGCAAAGGAAATCCGCGTTCCGGCTCTGGGTGAGTCAGTCACCGAGGCGACGATTGCAAAGTGGTTCAGGCAGGCGGGCGATGCGGTGAAGGCCGATGAGCCCCTGGTCGAACTCGAAACCGACAAGGTGACGGTCGAAGTCCCCGCACCCGCTTCCGGCAAGCTCTCCTCCATCGATGCCGCCCCCGGCACCACGGTGAATGTCGGCGCGCTCCTGGGCCTCATCGAGGAAGGTGCTGCAGGTGCCGCTCCGCCCAAGGCGGCGGAAGCCCCGAAGAAGGTTGAAGCGCCTGCACCCGCTGCGAAGGCGGCAGAAGCTCCGCTCTCGCCTGCCGTGCGCAAGATGGTGGAAGAGAACAAGGTCGACACCTCCTCCGTCACCGGCACCGGCAAGGACGGACGGCTCACCAAGGGCGACGTGATCGCACACCTTGAAAAGCCCGCAGCCCCCGCACCCGCTCCGGTGGCCGCGCCGCGTGCAGCCTCGGCACCGTCCGATGCCACGCGCGAAGAGCGTGTGAAGATGTCGCGCCTGCGCCTCACCATCGCGCGCCGCCTGAAGGATGCGCAGAACACCGCCGCCATGCTGACGACCTTCAACGAGGTCGACATGACGGCGACCATGGCGCTCCGCAACCAGTACAAGGACCTGTTCGAGAAGAAGCACGGCGTGAAGCTGGGCTTCATGAGCTTCTTTGTGAAGGCCTGCATCCAGGCGCTGAAGGAGATTCCGGCGGTCAATGCCGAGATCGACGGCGACGACATCGTCTACAAGAACTTCTACCATGTCGGTGTCGCGGTCGGCACAGAGAAGGGCCTCGTCGTTCCCGTGCTGCGCGATGCGGACATGCTGTCCTTCGCCGGCATCGAGAAGACCATCGCCGAATATGGCAAGCGCGCGCGTGACGGGCAGTTGCAGATCGCGGAGATGCAGGGCGGCACCTTCACCATCTCCAACGGCGGCGTCTATGGCTCGCTGATGTCCACCCCCATCCTCAACGCGCCGCAATCCGGCATCCTCGGCATGCACAAGATCCAGGAGCGCCCGGTGGCGCTGAACGGCCAGGTCGTCATCCGTCCGATGATGTATCTCGCACTGTCCTATGATCACCGCATTGTCGATGGCAAGGAAGCCGTCACCTTCCTGGTGCGCGTGAAGGAGAACCTCGAGGATCCGCAGCGGACGATTCTGGATCTGTAACAATAAGCACCGTCATCCCGGCCCCTCATGCCGTCATCCCGGCGAAGGCCGGGATCCAGCTTCGGGCACAAAAGCTGGACCCCGGCCTTCGCCGGGGTGACGGACAAAAAAGAGAGTGAGGGAAGTAAACACATGACCAACGTCGCAATCGTCACAGGCGGAAGCCGCGGCATCGGCAGGGCCACCGCCCTGAAGCTCGGTGCGGAAGGCTACACCGTCGTCGTAAACTACGCGTCCAACGAAGCCGCGGCGAACGAGGTGGTCAGCGCCATCACCGCGAAGGGCGGCAAGGCCGCCGCCATCAAGGGCGATGTCGCGCATGAATCAGACGTCCTCGCCCTCTTCGCCGCAGCCGACAAGCTTGGGCCCCTGAAGCTCCTCATCAACAATGCCGGCATCATGGACCGCCAGAACCGCCTGGACGAGATGAGCCTCGAGCGCCTGAAGCGCCTGTTCGACATCAATATCCTCGGCTCCTTCCTCTGCGCGAGGGAAGCCGTGAAGCGCATGTCGACCAAGCACGGCGGCTCAGGCGGCGTCATCGTCAACCAGTCCTCAGCCGCAGCTGTTCTGGGAGCGCCCGCACTTGGCGTCGAATATGCGGCAAGCAAGGGTGCGATGGACGTGCTCACCATCGGCCTCAGCCGCGAGGTGGCCGCCGAAGGCATCCGCGTCAACGCCGTGCGTCCCGGCATCATCGACACCGAAATCCATGATTCCTCCGGCATTCCCGGCCGCGTGAAGATGATGCGCGACCAGATCCCGATGAAGCGCGAGGGCAAGGCCGAGGAGGTGGCGGACGCCATCCTCTGGCTCTGCTCGGATCAATCCTCCTATGTCACCGGCGCCATCGTCCCCGTCGCCGGCGGACGCTGCTAACAGGAACAAAACCATGGCCAATGCTTTCGACGTCACCATCATCGGTACCGGCCCCGGCGGCTATGTCTGCGCCATCCGCGCAGCACAGCTGGGCTTGAAAGTGGCGGTGGTCGAGAAGCGCGCCAGCCACGGCGGCACCTGCCTCAACGTCGGCTGCATCCCGTCGAAGGCCCTGCTCCACGCCTCCGAACTCTATGCCGAATCGAAGCACAGCTTCGCCAAGATGGGCATCAAGGCCGAAACCAGCATCGACTTCCCGAAGATGCTGGGCTTCAAGCAGGAGGCCATCGACGGCAACACCAAGGGCATCGACTTCCTGCTGAAGAAGAACAAGGTCACGGTATTCCGTGGAACCGGCAAGATCGCAGGCCCCGGCAAGGTCACGGTGGGTGACGAAGTGATCGAGACGAAGCACATCGTGATTGCCACCGGCTCGGATGTCGCAAGGCTCAAGGGCATCGACATCGACGAGCAGCGCATCGTCTCCTCCACCGGTGCGCTGGAACTGAAAGAAGTGCCGCAGCACCTCGCCGTCATCGGCGCGGGCGTCATCGGCCTCGAGCTCGGCTCCGTCTATGCGCGCCTCGGCGCGAAGGTGACGGTGATCGAGTACCTCGACCGTATCCTGCCCGGCATGGACCTCGATGTGGCGAAGAACTTCCAGCGCATGCTGCAGAAGCAGGGCTTCGCTTTCAAGCTGTCATCGAAGGTGACGGGAGCCACGAAGGCGAAGGACAAGGTCACGCTTTCGGTCGAGCCCGCCGCAGGCGGCACCGCTGAACAGATTGAAGCCGACGTCGTCCTCGTCGCCGTGGGCCGTGTTCCGTATACGGATGGCCTCGGGCTCGATACCGCAGGCGTCAAGCTCGACAACCGCGGCCGTGTGGAGGTCGATCACCACTACGCCACCAATATCCCCGGCATCTATGCCATCGGCGACGTCATCAAGGGCCCCATGCTCGCCCACAAAGCGGAGGATGAGGGCATCGCACTGGCCGAGATCCTCGCAGGCCAGGCAGGCCATGTGAATTACGGCGTCATTCCCGGCGTCGTCTACACCAACCCCGAAGTCGCCGCCGTCGGCAAGACCGAGGAAGAACTCAAGGCCGAAGGTGTCGACTACAAGGCAGGCAAATTCCTGTTCCTCGCCAACGGCCGCGCCAAGGCCAACCAGACGACGGATGGTTTCGTGAAGGTGCTGGCCGATGCCAAGACCGACCGCGTGCTGGGCGTCCACATCGTCGGCCCGCAAGCTGGAGAGCTCATCCACGAGGCCGCGGTGCTGATGGAGTTCGGCGGCTCGGCGGAAGACCTCGCGCGCACCTGCCACGCGCATCCGACGCTGTCGGAGGCGGTTAAGGAAGCTGCCATGGCGGTCGCGGGCCGGGCGATCCACGCCTGACCACCCATTCCCTTCTCCCGTCCGAAGGATGGGAGAAGGTGCCCGGCAGGGCGGATGAGGGCCTCTGTCGACCGGCACGACTCGCGGAGAGAGGCCCTCATCCGGCCTTCGGCCACCTTCTCCCATTGCTTCGCAACGGGAGAAGGGGACAGTCTTTTACAGTCCCGTCGTCGGCTGCGGATTCGTGCCGTCGAAGAACCTGGCATAGCGGAACGGTGAGGGATCGACACACGTCGTCTCCCCCGTCACGATCTCGGCCATCAGCTTGCCCGCGCCCGGCCCCAGGCCGAACCCGTGCCCTGAAAATCCCGTGCACAGGTGGAAGCCCTCGAGGCTTGCCACCTTGGAGATCACCGGCACGGCATCGGGCATCGCATCGATGATGCCGGCCCAGCGCTCGGCGATCTTCATGGGCCCGAAGACCGGATAATATTCCTTGAGGAATTTTTCCGCCTCCGCGAGAATGTCCTGCACGGGTTCCGGATCGAGAATGCGCACAAGTTCGAAGGGGGAGACCTCGTCCAGCGCCCAGCGCCGCTTGAGCCGCGCCTCCTCGATGAAGCGCGCGCCCAGCCGGAGCCGCAGCCCCATCCAGTCCAGCTTCAGGGCAGGCAGGAAGTCGCGGAACAGCCGGAAGGAGTCCGGCACAATGTCGGCGACCGAGAGATGGCGGTGCGCCACGGTATATCCGCCGTCGAGGCGCTTGCGGAATGTAAAGTGCCCGCCGGAGCAGCTGCGGGTGAGCCCGGTGTCGAGCGGCTCCGTGCGCATCACGGAATTGACCACGCCCAGCTGTGGCAGATCGATCCTCAAGTTATGGCAGAAGCGGCGTGACCATGCGCCGCCCGCCAGCACCACCGTATCACAGGCGATGGCGCCGCGCTCCGTCACCACGGCGCAGATGCGGCCCGCTTTCGTTTCCAGCCCGCGCACCGCGCAACGTGTGAAGACCTTGCCGCCCTTGCGCCGCAGCGCCTCTGCCATCAGCGGCACGGCCATGAAGGGCTCGGCGCGGGCATCGTCGGGCGTATAGAGCGCTCCCTTCCAGGGCCTGGTGCAGCCGGGCTGCAGCGCATTGGCCTCCGCCGCACCGATCATGCGGGAGGAGAGGCCCGCAGGCTTGCCGTTCGTTTCCAGCCACGCGGTCTTGGCGGCGAGCTGCGCTTCGGTTTCGCAAAGGTAGAGGATGCCGCAGCGCGTGAAGCCTGTCTCGCCCCCGATCCGCGCATTCATCCCGTCCCACAGCGAAAGCGCGACCTTGATCAGCGGGATTTCGCGCGGGTCGCGGCCCATGGAGCGGCACCAGCCCCAGTTCCGGCTCGATTGTTCGGCGGCGACCTCGCCCTTTTCCAGCAGCACCACGTCGATGCCGCGTTCGGCGAGTTCGAGGGCGGTCGACACGCCGGCCACGCCGCCCCCGATCACGCAGACGGCGGCCTGTTTCGGAAGAGTTGAATCGGACTGGACGTGGGAGATGACCGGCATGGTGGTGTTTTAGCGCGCCCGGCCTGCGTGTTCCACCCTCACCTGCGCGGGTGGGCCTTGCGATACTGTTCGAGGAGATGCGCCCTGTTCACTTCCGTATAGGCCTGCGTGGTGGAGAGGCTGGCATGGCCCAGCAGTTCCTGGATCACGCGCAGGTCTGCGCCATGCGCGAGAAGATGGGACGCGAAGGAATGCCGCAGCGCATGCGGCGTTGCCGTCTCGGGAAGGCCCAGCGCGCCACGCAGCCTGGCCACCAGCATCTGGATGTTGCGCGCATTAAGCGTACCGCCCTTCAAGCCTCGGAACATCGGTTCCTTCGGCGCCAGCGCGAAGGGGCAGAGGTCGAGATAACGCGCTACCGCCGCGCGCGCCACGGGCAGCAGCGGCACGATGCGCGTCTTGTTGCCCTTGCCGGTGATGGTCAGGAACCCGCCGCCAGCCTGTGATGGGCTGAGGGCGAGCGCTTCGGAGATTCGCAAGCCGCAGGCATACAGCAGTGTCAGCACCGCCTCATCGCGTGCCAGCACCCAGCGCGGCGTATCCGGCAGGGCCAGCGCATCGGCCTTCACCAGCGTGGCGGCCTTTTCCGGCGAAACAGGCTTGGGGACCGCATGGGGCAGCTTCGGGGCCCGGATGGCGGAGAGTGCGGCATTGCGGAACAGCCCCACCTTCTCGGCATGGCGGTAGAAGGATCGAAGACCCGACAACTGCCGCGCAAGCGTGCGGCTTTCCACACCTTGCGTTCTGCGGCGGGCAAGGAAGGCACGGAAGTCGGAGACCGTCAGCGCGGAGAGTTCGGCGGTCCCTGGCGCGCCGCCCAGATGCTCCGCCATGAACTGCGCAAACTGCCCGAAGTCGCGCGCATAGGCTTCAAGCGTCTTCGGCGACATCCGCCGCTCGGCCTTGAGGCTCTGCAGCCAGGCCTGCGCCACCGCGGCAGCATCAGGGGCAAGGCTGAGGGCGAAGTCTGACATGAGCTGAGTTTAGGCGTTGATTGGTTAACTTCCTGCCGCGTGAAAGCGCCCGCATCCGCCCTTCGGGACGGGAGAAGGGGAAGCTCTGATATCTCGATCCCCTTCTCCCGTTGCGCAGCAATGGGAGAAGGTGGCCGGCAGGCCGGATGAGGGCCCCTGTCCGCTATCTCCCGATCAGCGGCACACCCGGCGCCGCGTCCCTTGGCAGATGGCCGGTCAGTCTTGGGTCCTCGTGCACCTCCACCATCACGGCATAGGGCCTGAACCCGGAGCGCTGGTAGAAGGCCAGGGCATCGGGATGGTCGAAGGTGCAGGTGTGCACCCAGAAGCGCGAGATGGGCGCTGCCCAGGCGCGGGTGATCGCTTCATTCATGAGCCAGCGGCCAACCCCCGTGCCGACGGCGGAAGGCACCAGGCCGAAGAAGGAGAGTTCGCACTGCCCATCGTCCCGGAAGTCCAGTTCGAGAAGGCCGATGTCTCTGTTGTCCCTCACCACCGCATGGCTGTGGACTTTCGGATCACCGATGATCCCCGCAAGTTCCGCCTCCGGCATGATCAGGCGCGAGAACCACATGATGTCGCGGCCAATGTCATGAAACAGGCTGCGGAAGCGCGCGGTATCGGCAGCGCCCAGCCGGGCGAGCGACAGTCCCTGCACGTCTGGCAAGGGCCGGGGCGATGGCCTGGCCATCATCTCGAGGCAGGTGACGACATTCGCCAGATGGCCTGGCGGCAGCGGGTGGTATCCGGCAGGAAGGGGCGTTCCGTGCATGGCATGAGCTCCGTGGGCTTGAGCATCATCCGCAAACGTGGGAACCACTTTGGTGAAGCATGCTCAAGCAATTGATCTTGCGCGCGTTCTTTTCGGCCAGGTGTTTCCACCTGGCCGGAACGCACGCTAGCGCCGCAGGCGGCGTTTGTTGGCCCGCACACGCCGCGCAGCCGGCGCCAGCACGGCCTGCACGAGGCGGCCGCTGCTGGCGGGCCGCCACGGCGCCAGCATGAGCCGGAACATCTCAACCTGCATGGCGACGCAGGCCTCGGCGAAGGCCAGTTGCTTCTCGATCACCATCCGCGTCATCTCGGCCTGTGACGCGGCGGTGGGGTTGACCATTCCCCACCAGATCACGGGCATCCGCCGCGCGATGACCTCGGCGGCGGACAGTCCCATATCGAAGGGGGAGTGCTTCATGATGCCTCAGCGCATGGTGGGGATGGAGAACTGCGCGCCTTCCTTGATGCCCGAGGGCCAGCGCGCCGTCACCGTCTTGGTCTTGGTGTAGAAGCGGATCGAGTCGGGTCCGTGCTGGTTCAGGTCGCCGAAGGCCGAGCGCTTCCAGCCGCCAAACGTGTGGTAGGCCAGCGGCACGGGGATGGGCACGTTGATGCCTACCATGCCAATCTGGCAACGCGAGGCGAAGTCGCGCGCCGTGTCGCCGTCACGCGTGAAGATCGCGGTGCCATTGCCATATTCATGGTCGTTCACCAGCTTGAGACCCTCGTCATAGGTCTTGGCGCGAACCACCGAGAGCACCGGACCGAAGATCTCTTCCTTGTAGATCCGCATGTCCTTCGTCACGTTGTCAAACAGCGTGCCGCCGAGGAAATAGCCGTTCTCGTAGCCCTGCATCTTGAAGCCGCGTCCGTCGACCTTGATCGTGGCGCCTTCCTTGACCCCGGTATCGATGTAGCCCTTGACCCGGTCCAGCGCCTGCTTCGTCACCAGCGGGCCATAGTCCGCCTCGCGGTCGGTCGACAGGCCCACCTTCAGCTTCTCGACGCGCGGGACGAGCTTCTCGATCAGCGCATCGGCCGTCGCTTCGCCCACGGGCACGGCAACCGAGATCGCCATGCAGCGCTCGCCGGCAGAGCCATAGCCCGCACCGATCAGCGCATCGACGGCCTTGTCCATGTCGGCGTCCGGCATGATGAGCATGTGGTTCTTGGCGCCGCCGAAGCACTGTGCGCGCTTGCCGTTGGCGGTTGCGCGCGAATAGACATACTGCGCGATGGGCGTCGATCCCACGAAGCCCACGGCCGCGATGTCCGGGTCATCGAGGATGCCGTCGACGGCCTCCTTGTCCCCGTTGACCACGTTGAAGATGCCAGCGGGCAGGCCAGCCTCCAGGAAGAGTTCCGCCAGACGCATCGGGCAGGACGGGTCACGCTCCGAGGGCTTGAGGATGAAGGCATTGCCGCAGGCAATCGCGGGTGCGGCCTTCCACAGCGGGATCATGGCCGGAAAATTGAAGGGCGTGATGCCGGCGGCGATGCCGATCGGCTGGCGCATCGAATACATGTCAATGCCGGGGCCGGCCCCGTCCGTATAGTCGCCCTTCAGGAGATGCGGAATTCCGCAGGCGAACTCGACCACCTCGACCCCGCGCTGCAGATCTCCCAGCGCATCCGGAATGGTCTTGCCATGCTCCATGGAGATCAGCGTTGCCAGTTCCTCGGCATGGGTGCGGGCAAGCTCGAGGAAACGCATCATCACGCGCGCACGGACCTGGGGGTTCTTCGCCGCCCATTCGGGCTGGGCCGCCTTGGCATTCTCGACGACGGCGCGGAGTTCTTCCGGGGAGGCCAGCGCCACCCGTGCCGATACCTCTCCGGTATTCGGGTTGTAGACCTCCGCGTAGCGGCCGGACGTGCCCTTCACATGCTTGCCGCCAACGAAATGTCCGATGTCCTTGACCATGTGTCCGTTCCTCAAAAATGAATCGGCGCCAACCTAGAAGCCGGGGCCGATGGCGGCAAGGGCCATCCTGCGCACGCCGTCATCCCTCGATGCTTACAATTTTAAGAGGAATATCTGATCATTTATGCAATCTAAAGTAAGTTCTGTCATCTTGATTCTGTTGCATTGCAACATGATCTTGATGTCAGCGACCAAAATGAATGGCGAAACGAGGACTGTCCGGATGACCCGCAACGCCGAGCGCTATCTGATCCGCAAGCTCTGGAGCCTCGAGGTGGGGGCATTCCGCCGCCATCTGCTGCGGCTTGATCCGGAAACCCGGCAATTCCGCTTCGGGACGGCGGTCAACGACAATTTCCTGCATGCCTATGCCGACACGGCCCGCCGCACCGGAACGGTGATTTATGGCGCCTTCCTGGGTTCGGAACTCTGCGCCTCGGCGGAGCTGCGCGCGCTGCATGTCATGGGTGATGAGCTGGCGGAGGCTGCCTTCGTGGTGGAAACCGCCCATCGCCACCAGGGTCTGGGCTCCGCCCTGATGAACCGCATCATCACCGCCGCCCAGAACCGCGGCATTCACCAGCTGCACATGATCTGCGCCCGCGAGAACCATCCGATGCAGCAGCTGGGCCGCAAGTTCGGCGCGAATTTCACCCCGGGGGAAGGCAGAGGCGCTGGGCGCACTCGCGACCAGCCCCGCCACCGCCTTCTCGCTCTGGGGCGAGGCCATGCACGACACTACCGATTTCGTGACCGCCGTCCTCAACTGGTCGAGAGCCAACTGACCGCAGGACGAGCCTTGCTTCCGGGGGCAGTTCAATCCCCCGCCGGGCTCTCGCGAGTGGCCGCCGCCGGCACCCAGGCGTAGCCGTCATCGTCGAGGATGACGCATTCGCGAAGTCCGTGCGCCTTGTCGATGGACCCTGCGAGCACCGTAAAGCCGAGCTCACGCGCCTTGGCCTCAGCCCGGTCAGGGTCGCAGCCGTAGAGCCTCAACTCCACGCCTGCACCCCGGGCATCCACCCCGGCAACGACACCTGAAAGCGGGTGTCCGCGATAGGAGCGGTCGGCATGGAACATGAAATCCTGCCCGTTCCAGCGCAGCGCCGCGAAATCCTCATTGTGGTAAAAGGGCGTCGCACCCAGCACCTCGGTGGCGAAGGCCACGGCGCGCGGAACGTCGGTGACCAGCAGGTTGAAGCCGAGGCCTTTCAGGCTTCGGCCATAGTCGACAGCGGATGGCTCACTCATGAGGCCAGTTGAACACGCGCCGTTTCTGATGCCAAGCTCCACTTGACCGTGCAAGCCGGAATCCGCTTTGGGTCGGCGATGCCATGCTGGCGCATCGCCAGCAGGAAGACCACGGCAGCATCAGTGACTGCCTCGGCGATGTCGACGGCCCCAATGCCGTCCTCCAGCATGTCAAGGAGATGCGCCGCGGCGGCCTCCGTCAACTCGGCCGCTTCGGCGGCGGAAAGTTCCTCGGCCGCAGCCCAGGTCTCGATGAGGTCGCCCTGGTCGAGTTCCGCCACGAGCTGAGATCCGACGGTGAAGACCAGGCATCCCGCCCCGGCTGAAGCCCCCTCATTCATCGCTGGCCCGCGGAAACCCGGGCACACCAGGGTGAAGCCCTCGGGCTTCGCTTCGAACACATTGCTACGCTGCATCACAACACCTCACCAACGATTGCGCCCATCATGCCCCTATGGAGTTTGCGAGATGGTTAACCATCTTGCGCGAGGCTTGGCGGACGTTACTGCGGGGGCGCTCCCGGCACAGCTTTGCGCCGGTCCATCGCGTCAGGATGCGTTCAACCTCTGGCACCGTAGGCCAGGCTCTTCCACCGGGCCTGATAGGCGTCGAGGCCGCTGATTGCCGAAGGCGCCACCTCGCCGAGTTCCAGTGCGATGGCCGGCAGCCTTCCATCATCGATCATGGCGATTGCAGCCGCACCGGCCGTTGTGCCGTCGCGCAGGGCGGAGGCCTTTACCTTCTGTCCCGTCCGCAGCTGTGCCAGCACGGCCAGCAGCACCTTGTTCTGGGAGAACGGCCCATCGACGATGATGTCGTCCTGTGAGGCGATCGCATCGAGCTGCTCTGAAACCATGAGCGCGCAGTACAGCGCGGCGAGAGAGGCTTTTTCAGCATCTGACACGGGCGGCGGACCCTCGATGAAGCCCTTTCCGAGCGAGTCCGGCACCGGCCCGCTGGTGAGGGTGAAGGACGGCACGGCATGGGTGCCGCGCTGCACCAGACCGGCCACCGCCGCAACGCTCGCGGCCTCGGCTGGCGCTCCCTGCGCCACCGCCTCGAACTCCTTGCCACCGAAGAAGCGGCTGCAGCACACGTTGCGGCCGAGCACGTCGGTGTTGGTGTTGGTGTCACGTTCCGGGTCAAGCACGTCAACGGAGGTCGACGGATTGAAGCTGATGCTCCAGGTTCCGGTTGAGACCAGCGTGAAGCGGTCGAGCCCGGCGCAGACATAGCGCATGAAGTTGGCGGTCGAATCATGGACCCCGCCCAGCACCCGCCCTTCACCGCGGAAGCTGCTGCCCCGGTATTCGGGCAGCAGCGTTCCGATTGCCTCCCACGCCTTGGCCATGGGCGGGAACAGCCTGTCCCAACCCAGCTCGCGCGCCATGCGCGACGGCGCCTGCGCGCGCGTGTCCATCAAATGGGTCTGGCACGCCATGGAGGAGATTTCCGTCACCCGAACCCCGCTCAGGCGGTAGCCCACATACTGGATCCATGGCAGCAGCGTCCTGACACGTGCAAAGTCCTCGGGCCACATGCGCATCTGCCAGTAGAGCTGCAGCCCATGGGTGATGGCCAGCGGCAGCAGCGGGCAGAATGCCTCTTCGAAACCAGGCATGATCTTGCGGTACTCCGCCACGATTTCGGGCGGGGGCTCGCTGGTATAGTCCATCACCGGCAGCGCAAGATTTCCACCCGCATCGAGGCAGGCCATGGCGGCGCCGTGGGCGGTAGGCACGATGGCGTCGATGGGCAGCAACCGGTCAAGCTCCGGAAGTGCTGTCCGGCACAGCTCCGCCATCGGCTCCGGATCGATGTGGAGATAGGGTGGACCCGGCACATGCCTGCTCAGGCCCTTGCGCTCCGCCAGCAGCTCGCCCTTGGCCGAGAACAGCGCGATCTTGGTATTGGTGAACCCGACATCGATCACTGCGATGCCGCGTGGACTGCTCTCCCGCATGCCGTTCTTGTCCTTGTTTGCGCCACTCTCTCGCATCCTGCGCATGGGCGTCAATCGTCAAGCACACTTGTATGGGTTGTGGTTCGCAGTCTATAGCGGGCCATCCGGACATCAAACATCGGGAATCGAACGCACATGGCCAAGCTCAAATTTCTCGACCTCCGCGAAGCGGTGATCGACACCTGCCTCAAGATGAACGAGGAAGGCATCAACCAGGGCACCTCCGGCAATGTGAGCGTGCGCACGCCCGAGGGCTTTCTCATGACGGCCTCCGGCATCCCCTACCACAAGATGAAGCCGGAGCATGTGGTCGAGATGGATCTCGATGGCGGCTACACCGGCGAGTATCTGCCCTCCACGGAGTGGCGGATGCACATGGATATCTTCAAGCACCGCCCCGAGGCCGGAGCGGTCGTCCATACCCATTCGATCTATGCCACTGCCCTGTCCTGCCTCAGGAAGGACATCCCCGCCTTCCACTACATGATCGGCATCGCCGGCGGCACCACGCTGCGCTGCGCCACCTATGCAGAATATGGCACGCAGGAACTTTCCGCCGCCATGCTGAAGGCAATGAAGGACCGCGAGGCCTGCCTCCTCGCCAACCACGGACAGATCGCCTTTGGCGACAATCTCGCCAAGGCCCTGTGGCGCGCGGGCGAGGTCGAGACCCTCTGCCACCAGTACTGGGCGGCGCTGCAGGCGGGCAAGCCCGTGCTCCTCAAGGAGCGGCAGATGACAACCGTGCTCGCCCGGTTTAAGACATATGGCAAGCAGCCCGGCGAGTTGAAGAAGGGCGATGCGCTCTCGGTGACGGGCCCCGTCCGCCGCGACGTTCCCAAGGCTCTCGCCACAAAAAAGAAAGTGACAAAGAAAGCGTGATCGCAGGCGTCTCCCCCCTCGTTGCCGAACTGAAAGCCCGCGCGGACGCGGGGAGACCTGTTACCATCGGACTTGCCGGCTGCGGCCAGATGGGCACCGACATGATGGTGCAACTGAACCGCATGCCGGGGCTGAGGCTCGGCGCCGTGGCCGAGATGCGCCCCCCGCAGGCGAAGGCCGCAGCCGCCCTCGCCGGATTTCCCGAGGAGCGCACGGTCTATGCCGAAAGCCCCTCCGCCATCGACGCCGCCATCGCCAAAGGCCTGATCGCCATTACCTCCGACCCCGAGACGCTGGCCCGCTCAGGCCTTGTCGACGTGGTGATCGACGCCACGGGCAACCCCAACACCGGCACGCAGTTCGCGCTTGAGGCCATCGCCAATGGCAAGCATGTGGTGATGCTGAACGTCGAGGCCGACATCACCATCGGCCGCCACCTCCATGCGGAAGCCAGGCGCGCCGGCGTCGTCTACACGGGTGCCGCGGGCGACGAGCCCGCCGCCACGCTGGAACTGATCGGCTTCGCCCAGTCCATCGGCCTTGAGGTCGTCTGTGCGGGCAAGGGCAAGAACAACCCGCTCAAGTGGGACGCGGTGCCCGCCGACTATGAGGCGGAAGCACAAGCCCGCAACATGAATGCGCGGATGCTGGTCGAATTCGTCGACGGCTCCAAGACCATGGTGGAGATGGTGGCGATCGCCAACTGCACCGGGCTGGTTCCCGACGTTCCCGGCATGCACGGCCCCGCAGCCACACGGGACGAACTGGCCCAAGTGCTGATCCCGAAGGAACATGGCGGCGTCCTCTCGAAGAAGGGCTGCGTCGACTATTCCATCGGCAAGGGCGTGGCACCCGGCGTCTTCTGCATCGTGACGACGGATCACCCCCGCCTGCAGGAGCGCATGATCGACCTGAAAGTCGGCAAGGGCCCCTACTTTGCACTGACGCGCCCCTATCACCTGACCAGCCTCGAGGTGCCGCTCTCCGCCGCCCGCGCCGTGCTGCACGGCCAGGCGGACATGGTGCCCCTCGAACAGCCCGTCGCCGAATGCGTCACCCTGGCCAAGCGCGACCTGTCACCCGGCGAGGTGCTGGGCCGCATCGGCGAGACCGACTACCGCGCCTGGGCCATGACCCATGCGCAAGCGCGCAACGCCAACGCCATTCCCTTAGGGCTAGCCCAGGGTGCGAAGGTGGTGAAACCGGTGAAGGCCGGCGAGCGCATCACCTACGACAACTGCGTGCCGGACGATTCCCTCCTCGTCACCCAGATCCGCCGCCGCCTCGACCAGGCCGACACGCGCTTCCACGCGCTGTAAACATTGCCCTCCTTGGCGTCATCATCTCAGCAGGAGCCCTACGCTGCATCGCAACATGCTGTTTGCATTGCAAAATAAAACCGCATGGCCGCTCTTTAAGTTGACTTGCCCTCACCACCCGAACTACTCTCTCAGAACTTTTGCAATTCCAGAATAACAAATGCGCTCCAGCCAAGTGGGGCCACGGGAGATCGACTTCATGCCTGCGAATGCCGCCAGTGTCGCTTCCAAGGAGGCGGCGAGCCGGACGGAGCGCCGCCCCTGGCTGCCGCATTGGCTGACGTCGGAACACCCCTTCCCGTGGCTTCTGCCCGCCGGGGCGCTGATGGTCGTCTTCGGCATCTACCCGCTGGTCTATGCAGTTGCGCTGTCCTTCTACAAGAAGAACGCGGCCACCCGGAAAATGGTGCTCGACTTCGACCATAACTGGACGAAGGTCTTGTACGACGAGCGCGTCTGGAACGCGCTGTTCAATACATTCGTCTACACCGGCATCGCACTCGTGTTCCAACTGGTGCTGGGCATGCTGATCGCCCTGCTGCTCGACTCGGACCGCAAGGGCTATGCCCTGCTGCGCGGAATGATGACGCTGCCGCTGGTGATCCCGCCCGCCGTCACCGCGATGATGTTCCTGTTGATGCTCAACGGCTCCTTCGGCGTGCTGAGCCGCAGCCTGATCGCCATGGGGCTGCTGCCGGTGGGCTTCTCGATCCTGGGCAATGCATCGACGGCCATGGCCGGCGTGCTGCTGGCGGAGATCTGGCAGTGGACGCCCTTCATGGTGCTGATCATGCTGGCGGGCCTGCGCTCTCTCCCGAAGGAACCGTTCGAGGCCGCGGCAATCGACGGCGCCACCGCCATCCAGGCCTTCTTCAAGCTCACACTGCCGATGATGTCCAAGGTCATCGCCATCGCCGTGCTGATCCGCGGCAT
>NZ_JBIICB010000412.1:0-5277 GCF_044239095.1 Aestuariivirga sp.
GTACGGCGTGGGCACCCTTTGCGACATGGCGGGAGATCTCATTGAGATGCATCTGCATGGCCTCAGTGTCGGCATATGGCACGGCAATCGCTGCGCCAGTTCCACGTGCCGGACATATGGCGCCAAAGAGATAGGCATTCTCATAGCGCTGATCGGCCGGTTGGCGGGGCCTCGATCCACGCCTGCTCCATTGGCGGACGATGCCATTCTTCTGACCGATGCGGGCCTCGTCCTGGAACCATAGCTGCCACGCGCGCCAAGAGATCTCTCCGCGTCTCTTGGTCCGGAAAGCCGACCTCCTTGATTCCAGCACCGAAAGAATCGCTGACATGAACCCAAGCCTAAGTTTTGGGCGCCATCACAAGCTCGCGGGCATTGTACAGGTTGGATGACAGAGCCTCTCGCGCACCGGATGGAAGATGCAAAGTACGGCGATGAGTCCACGAGAAAACTACAGTATTTCAACGGCTTATCGCCGCCGTACTTTTTCCGGGCAGTCAGGAGGTATGGAGAATGTGGGGCCGAGAGAGACAAAATTCGGCCTCATGGCCAATCCGACAGTCAGGAGCTTTTGCAAAGAAGCCCGCAAATACTGGGGATTTTCGACGCTCAAGATTCAGGGAGAGAGATTTGCCGAAGGGCTAAATGGCGGAGACGGAGTCCGCCGCATTACTTGGTCCCAGTGCGCCAAGACGTTTCTTAGAAGGTCCATAAGTGCCGTTTTTACTGGCCCTCTGATGGAACTAGTGGTCTGATCGTGTCTTGACGTAGCCCCTGATGTCAACCATTTTGGTGGGGCAGATGGTGGGGCAAATCAGGATCATGACTGGAAAGCTGAGCGCGCGAACTGTCGAGACTGTCACCGAACCGGGCCGCTACTCGGATGGCAACGGGCTGTACCTGGTCGTCAGAGATGGCGGCAGCCGCCAGTGGTTTCTTTTCTACAGATACGGTGGCAAGCGCCGCGAACTGGGCCTCGGAAGAGCAGGTAAGGGCGGGGTGGGCCTCGCAGAAGTCCGCAAACTGGCAGACGAGCAGCGGGCGCTGGTCAGGCAAGGCAAGAACCCCAAGGAGGAGCGGACGGCCCAGAAGGTCACGGTGGTGCCAACGTTTGGCGCTTTCGCGGACGAGTACGTTGCGTCTCACGCCCCCAAGTTCCGCAATGCCAAGCACCTCGCCCAATGGCGGATGACGCTGGGAGATGCTTATTGCAAGGCAATTCGCAGCAAGCCTATCGACAAGATCGAGACAGCGGACATATTGGCGGTCCTGCAGCCGATATGGACCAAGGTGCCCGAGACCGCCGCAAGATTGCGAGGGCGGCTAGAGAATATCCTCGACGCGGCGAAGGCCCGGGGCTTTAGGACGGGTGAGAACCCTGCGGCATGGCGAGGTCACCTCAAAACGATCCTACCGGCCCGCCAGCGGCTCACCAGAGGCCATCACGCGGCGCTGCCATACGATCAGGTTCCGGCCTTCATAGCCGCCCTGCAGTCGCGCAAGAGCCTAGCGGCGGTGGCGCTGGAGTTCTGCATCCTGACCGCGACGCGATCTGGCGAGGTGCTGGGCGCAAGATGGGAGGAAATCGACCTCGACAAGAAGGTGTGGACTGTCCCAGCCATCCGCATGAAGGCCGGTCACGCGCACCGCGTGCCGCTCAGCCCTCGGGCCTTGGAACTGCTGGCGGCGCTGCCTCGTCTGGAGGGCAACCCGCATGTGTTCCCCGGCAACGGCTCGGCGAAGCCGCTGAGCGGCATGGCGATGACCATGCAGCTCCGCCGCATGGATCGGGGCGACATCACCGTGCACGGCTTCCGCAGCTCATTCCGCGACTGGGCATCCGAGCAGACATCGTTCACGCACGAGACCTGCGAACATGCCCTCGCCCACCGGATAAGCGACAAGGCTGAGGCAGCCTATCGGCGCGGCGACCAGTTCGAAAAGCGCCGCCTCCTCATGGAGGCGTGGGCCGGGTACGTTTCCAAATCAGATGAGACTTGTCAGCCTGACAAGGATTCTTTATTAGATAAATAGTCCTAGACATAGACAGGGAGAATTGCTAGGACGTGTCCCATCGGTTTGGTTACCGGTACGGGCGGCTTCGCGTCCGGTCTGTGTTAAAGCTCTGATTGCGTTGGCAGCGCTCAGGGTGAACGGAAAAAGGGCAACCCGCCTCCCTCGAACACGGTCAGCCGGTAAAGAGACAATAATCGACACGCAGCAGGCGATCCGATCATCATCATATTCGGAGCTTTGCCATGCTTGACGACCAAGCCACTAGCACTCGGGCTGCTTATTCCTTTAAGGAATTTCTGCGGCGCTACGACATTTCACACTCGAAGGGCTATCGCGAACTGCGGTCAGGGCGGCTCAACGCCCGCAAACTGGGCCGCAAGACGTTGATTGATGCGTCCGAAGCAGAACGCTGGTGGTCTGAGGCCACCCATCCCGCCACCTTCACCGCCAGCAAGTAAAAATCCCCGGCCAAAGCTGTTCACCCGGCCGGGGCGGTGTTTTCGCAGGCATCATCCGTAGACGGAATATAACAGCTTCTGGCCCTCAAATCAAAGGGCCTGAGATGAACACGACCACAAAAGATACCGACGCGGAGCGCTTGCTTGCGCATCTGACATCACTTACCGGTTCTGACGAGACGCTTCTCGTCGTTAAGCAGAAGCCGATCCTTAGTGACAACAAGATGCAGTTCCACGCGGATGGCGCGATCAAGGCCACTTGGCCTGCGGCACTGCCCGAAAGCGCTTCGCTGGCGCCCGGTGCTGCCACCTACGTCAATACCGGCATATTCATCCGGGACAGGTTTAGAGATGACAAGCCATCAGCCTCAGCGGCAAATTGCGAGCATGTCGCCTTCCTCATGCTGGACGACATCGGCACCAAGTCGAAAATGCCGCTGCTGGAACCAACATGGAAGATCGAAACATCCCCCGGCAATCAGCAGTGGGGGTACGTTTTCGCCGAGCAGCCGACCAAGGGTGAGTTTACCGCAGCGATGAAAGCCATCGCAGCTGCGGGTTACACCGACCCGGGTGCCACGAATGCCGTGCGGAACTGCAGGCTGCCGGGGTCGGTCAACCTCAAACCGGGCAAGAACCGTTTTGCCGCCCGGTTGATCGAGTTCCATCCCGAACGTGAGTACACGCTACCGGGGATCTGCGAGGCGCTGGGCGTTGTGCGAGGGCCTGCTGACGGTCGCGGTGTCCAAGGCATCAAGATACAGGATAACGGTGGCGACAGCGTGCTGCGTTGGCTGTCGGATCAAGGGCTCGTGCTGTCGCGTGTGAATGCCGAGGGCTGGTGCGGCATTGTCTGCCCCAACAGCCATGAGCATACGGACGGCAACCCGGAGGGCCGCTACAATCCCACCAACCGGGCGTTCTGCTGCTATCATGCTCACTGCGAAAGCTGGGACAGCAGCGCATTCCTGTCATGGATCGCGGAACAGGGCGGACCCAAGACAGAGCATGGATTGAGAGCGGATCTGATCTCCGAACGGCTACAGGTGCTCAAGACGCTACAACCGACTGAGGCATTCCCCGATCCCACCGAGGTGGACCGTCAAATCCGCACGAAATACAACCATGGCACAGGAGGCGACACCGCCAACGGTCTTGTTTTCGCGGAGATGTGGCACGGGCGACTGCTGCATGTTCCGGAAGACAAAAGCATTCTGGAGTTTAATTCATTGGCAGGTTGGCTGAAGGTCGAGGCCGAAAAGGTGCCACTGAACGCTGCCGCTGCGGTGGTCCGAGCGCTCCTCCGCGACGCGAGCCGAGCCCATGACGGTGCGTTGCGAGAGGTGCTGACAAAGCGCGCCGCGCGCGCCGACACTTTGCCTCGCCTCCAGGCGATGGCAAAATACGGCTTTGCACAGGAGGGCATGTGGGCATCTCTTGCAGAATTCGACAACGACCCTGCACTGCTCGGAGTTCGGAACGGCATTCTGCACCTTGATGACCGCCGACTTATGCAGCCTTCGCCTGCTATGCTGGTGTCCAAGCGGGCGAACGTGGCGTTCGAGGCGGACGCCAGATGCCCGACCTTCGAGCGCTTCTTGGCCGAGGTCCAGCCAGAACAGGAGGTCAGGCGCGTGCTCCAACAACTCGCCGGTATCTGCTTGTTCGGCAAGCCGCTCATCCAGAACCTCTTTTTCATGCATGGGAGCGGGGCGAACGGCAAATCCACCTTTATGGAAGTGCTGGCGTGGCTCCTAGGTGACTACGCCGCGGCGATCTCAACCGAAACGCTGATGACGACCAGGCGTGACCCGCAGGCAGCATCGCCCGATCTGATGCGCCTCAAGGGCGCAAGGCTAGCGTTCTGTAACGAAACTGGGGAAGGCCGCCACCTCGACAGCAATGCGGTCAAGCAGATGACAGGTTTCGACACGCTCACCGCCAGGCCGCTCTACGGTGCGCCTGGGCCGGGGCACGGTTTCCTGAGACAGTCCGCTGCGCTACCGATGGCATAGACGGAGGTAGAGCATGGACGGAAAGAATGGACTGGAATCGGTTGTGACGGAGGCCATGGCGGCGCCAGCGCGCGCCCAGAACGCAGGCGATGGCGACGCCATGGCCGGGCCGCCGTTGCGGTTTTCGGCGAAGAGGAAGCTGGCGGTCGTGCAGCGCCTGCTGCGGGGCGAGTCCTTGGAGAAGGTCTCTCGGGAAACAAATGTACCCGTGCACCGGCTGTCGGAATGGCGCGACCGGGCGCTCCTGGCGGCAGAAGGCGCGCTCAAGGAACGCGAGCGGGACGCCCGCGACGAGGAGATCGAGCGCCTCAAGGCCAAGGTGGGCGAGATCACCATGGCCAACGAGTTGCTCTACGCGAAGATCGACATGCTGGAGGGCGGGCGCCCTTTGGCCGGGCGGAGATTGAGGAAATGACCCGCACCACCTCGGCCTCCACCCAGAGCTGTTACCCGGCCGATGCGGTCTGCCGCGTCTGGAAGTTCCCGCGGGCGACGCTGTACCGGCATCGGGCGGCAGAAGCCATGCCAGCCCGTCCAGCACGCCGGCGCGGGCCTCAGGGCGCCTGCAGCGACGCGGAATTGCTGACCAGGATCGAAGCCGTCATTGAGGCCTCGCCGTTCAATGGGGAAGGCTACCGCAAGGTTTGGGCCCGCCTGCGGTCAGACGGCGTTCGCACGGCGGCGCGCAGGGTGCGGCGGATCATGCGGGAGAACAGCCTGCTTGCGCCGCAAAGGCCCGTGGACAGGGAGGAACATCCGCATGACGGGACGATCATGACCGACAGGGT
>NZ_JBIICB010000290.1:0-5254 GCF_044239095.1 Aestuariivirga sp.
GGCATGGGCCGCATCGGCCAGGCAGTGGCCAGGCGTGCCGAGGCCTTCGGCATGGAGATCCATTATCATTCGCGCAAGCCCGTGGCCTCCGGACTGGCCCCGGGCGCGCGCTACCATGCGCGCTTCGAGGACATGCTTGCCATAAGCGATTTCCTGTCCATCAACTGCGCCTCCACCCCTGAGACACGCGGCATCGTGAATGCCGCGGCGCTCGCACTGCTGCCCGAGGGCGCCATTGTGGTGAATACCGCGCGTGGCGATATTGTGGATGACGACGCGCTGATCGGGGCGCTCACCTCCGGCAGGCTGGCCGCCGCAGGCCTTGACGTGTTCAAGGGCGAGCCGAAGATCGACCCCCGCTACCGCGGCCTCGACAACGTCTTCCTGCTGCCCCATATCGGCAGCGCGACGCCAGGCACCCGCAGCGCCATGGCCCACAAATGCATCGACAATCTCGCGCAATTCTTCCGGGGCGAGCGCCCCGGCGACCTTCTGACAGGAGACTGATATGGGACAGATCGACAAGCGCCTCGCCGAACTTGGCATCATCCTGCCCGAGGCAGCAAAGCCAGTGGCCAACTACGTGCCGTGGGTGCGGACGGGGAACCTCGTGTTCATCTCCGGCCAGGGTCCGATCGAGGGCGGCAAGGTGCTGTATCCCGGTACCCTGGGCAATGATGTCTCGCTCGAGGACGGGGCCAAGTCCGCACGGCTGTGCGCCATCAATGTGCTGGCGCAGATCAAGGATGCCGTGGGCGGCGATCTCGACAAGGTGAAGCGCGTGGTCAAGCTGCTGGGCTTCGTCAATGCCACGGCCGATTTCAAGGATCACCCCAAGGTCATCAACGGCGCGTCCGACCTGATGGTCGAGGTGTTCGGCGACAAGGGCCGCCACGCCCGCTCTGCGGTCGCCTCACCGTCGCTTCCCATGGGGATCTCGACCGAGGTCGAAGCCATCGTCGAGGTCGAATGACGGAAAGGTTGCGTTTCATCACTGCGAGGCCCATCGCGCACCGCGGTTTGCACGACGTGTCACGCGGGATCGTGGAGAACACCGCCTCCGCCTTCGCCGGCGCCATCGCGAAGGGCTATGCTATCGAATGCGACCTGCAGCTGACGCGCGATGGCGAGGCCGTGGTGTTCCACGACGATCACCTTGAGCGCCTCACCGAAGGCCGTGGCATGGTGAAGAACCTGACGGCGGCGGAGATGAAGGGACTGGCCATCCGGCGCTCACAGGACCGCGTGCAGACCTTGGGCGAGCTTCTCGCACAGGTGAAGGGACAGGTGCCGCTCGTCATCGAGATCAAGTCCCACTGGGACGGCGACCAGCGCCTTGCGCGCCGCGCGCTCGAGGTTCTCGAGAGCTATCGCGGGCCCCATTGCCTCATGTCCTTCGATCCGGACGTGGTCGAGGCCGTGCGCCGGATATCACCTGATACGATCCGCGGCATCGTGGCGGAGCGCGCCTTCGATTCCTACTATGACGCGCTGCCTTTCCGCACCCAGATGGAGCTACGCTGTTTCTCGCATGTCAGCCGCACCAGGCCCGACTTCGTGTCATTCTATTTCGACGAGCTGCCTTGGGCTCCGGTCAGTGCGCTGCGCGCGGCGGGCATGCCGGTGATCAGCTGGACAATCCGCTCTCCCGGAGAGGCATGGACGGCGTTGCGGCATTCCGACCAGGTTACCTTCGAGGGGTTTACCGCCTGAGATGCTCAAAGCCGTTTCCAGCGCCCTCTCGATCCCCCGCGCGGACTGGGACAGGCTGGCCAATCCGCCGGATGAGGAATTCAATCCGCTGGCCGCACACGACTTTTTCCGCTGTCTTGAAGAGGCGGGCTGCGCGGTGGCGCAGACCGGATGGGCGCCGCGCCATTTGCTGATGGAGGACGAGGCAGGCAGGATCACAGGCATCGTGCCTTGCTACCGAAAGCGCCACTCCTACGGTGAATATGTGTTCGACCATGGCTGGGCGGATGCCTATGAGCGCGCTGGCGGGCGCTATTATCCGAAACTGCAGGTCTCGGTTCCCTTCTCGCCCGTCACTGGCCCCCGCCTGCTCGCGGCCACCGAAGAGGAACGCCGCGACCTTGCCTCCGGCCTCATCGCGCTCGCGACGGAGGAGAAGGCGTCCTCCGTGCACATCACCTTCCTGCCGGAGCGCGACTGGACCGCACTCGGCGGCCATCTCTGGCTTCAGCGCACCGATATCCAGTTCCACTGGGCCAATGCGGGATACGCCCAGTTCGACGACTTCCTCGGCTCGCTCTCCTCACAGAAACGAAAGAACATCCGCAAGGAGCGTGCCTCAATCGGCAAGGCCGGCATCACCATGCACGCGCTCACCGGCGCGGACATCATGGAACGGCATTGGGATGCTTTCTACGAATTCTATGTCGACACCGGCAACCGCAAGTGGGGCACGCCCTATCTGAACCGGGAATTCTTCAGTCTCATCGGCCAGGCCATGGCGGAGCATATCCTGCTGGTCATGGCCGAGCGCGCCGGAAAACTGATTGCGGGGGCGCTCAATTTCATCGGGTCGCACGCGCTCTACGGCCGCAACTGGGGCGCGATCGAGTATCACGACAACCTGCATTTCGAGACCTGCTACTACCAGGCCATCGAGTTTGCCATCGCACGCAGGCTGGCGCGCGTGGAGGCGGGTGCGCAAGGGGCGCACAAGCTGGCGCGCGGCTATCTCCCGCAGAAGACTTACAGCTTGCACTACCTTGCCCACCCCGGACTGCAGCGCGCGGTGGCCAGCTATCTCGAGTCGGAGCGCCGCGGCGTTGAGCAGGAACGCGAGGCCCTTGCGAGCCATTCGCCGTTCCGGCAGGAACAAGACTTCTGAGGGAGACGATACGATGAGTTATGACATGAACAACGTCTTCGCCAAGATCCTGCGCGGCGAAATCCCCTGCCACAAGGTCTACGAGGACGCGCATACGCTGGCCTTCATGGACGTGATGCCGCAAGCCGACGGGCACACGCTGGTGATTCCAAAGCAGCCTTCGCGCAACCTGCTCGACGCCGATTCCGCCGCACTGGGCCCGCTCATGGCCTCGGTGCAGAAGGTGGCCCAGGCCGTTCAGAAGGCCTTCGGGGCGGAGGGCATTCTCATACAGCAATTCAACGAGCCGGCAGCGGGCCAGACGGTGTTCCACCTGCACGTCCACATCCTCCCGCGCACCGCGGGCGTTCCACTCCGGCCGCACTCCGGCAAGATGGCAGACAACCAATTGCTCGCCCGCCATGCGGAGATGATCCGGGCCGCGCTGGCGGGTTGATCGAAATCAAGGATCACTGAGGTTGGTTCTGGTTAGTCTGGTTCCAACACCAGGAGAAATCCATGAATCACAAGCACCGCAAGGTCCTGCACAGCCTCTTCAGCCACCCCATGCCCAGCAATATCCACCTGCATGAGGTGGAGCCCGTCTTCCGGGAACTCGGCGCGGAACTGAGCCATTCGGGACACGGCCGCCTGATGGTCAACATGAATGGCCATTCCGCCACCTTCCACGGCGCCGACCACGGCCTGTCGAAGGACGAGGTGCACAGCATGAAGAAGTTCATCGAAACCTGCGGCGTTGAGCCGGAGCGCGATTTTCCTTTGTGAGCCCGTCGAGTAGCGTTCTTCCTCCCGAAACTGAGGGCCGGTTCGCCGGCCCCCTTTTTTTGGCATCACACGGTGGGCAATACCGCGAAGTCTTTCCACTCGCCCGCCGGGTGAGGCGCCTGGCGCAAGCCGCGCACCAGCGACAGGCGGGGGCCGCGGTGACAGGCGGCGATCATGCTCTCCACATCTTCCGCCTCGCCCGCGAACACAGCCTCGACGGAGCCGTCACGGCGATTTCTTACCCAGCCGGTGAGGCCACGCGATTTCGCCTCGCGCTCCACGAAGGCACGGAAGCCCACACCTTGCACCCTGCCCTCCACGATCACATGGACGGCGGTTCTGCTCACGCAAATTCCATGATCACGGCATCGACCTGAAGGCTGTCACCCTGCTTCGCATTGATCGCCTTCACCGTGACGTCACGCTCGGCACGCAGGATGTTCTCCATCTTCATCGCCTCGACGATGGCCAGTGCCTCGCCCGCCTTCACCTCCTGGCCTACCACTGCCGGAATGGCGATCACCAGGCCCGGCATGGGGCACAAAAGCTTCTTCGAGGTGTCGGCTGCGGCCTTCTCCGGCATGAGCTTCGCCAGTTCCGCCTCGCGCCCCGTATAGACATGGGCATCGAGCACCACGCCGCGATAGGACAGGCGATAGCCGTTGAGGATGCGCTTGACCTGAACGGTGACAGCGCCCTGCCCCAGATCGGCGGTAAAGACCGGCTGGCCCGGCACCCAGCCCGCGTGATCGGCGAGCGTATCGGTTTCGGCCGATACCGTGACAGGAACCCATTCCCGGCCAAGCTTCACGATGCGGGCGGTGGCGAACTTCACGCCGTTTCCGGTCATCTGACCGTTGATCAGGCGCTTCCTGCGGTTCTCGATATGATCGAGCAGGCTCGCCACCTTTGCCAGCGTCTGGCTAATCTCCGCCGTCACCTCATGACCGGTGAAGCCGCCGGGGAATTCCTCGGTGATGAAGCCCGTGGCCAGCGCGCCGGACTGCCAGCGCGGATTTTCCATGATGGCCGACAGGAACGCCACATTGTGCTGGATGCCCTCGATGTAGAAGGCGTCCAGCGCGCCAGCCATGGCCGTGATGGCCTCGGCCCGGCTTGGCGCGTGGGTGCAGAGCTTGGCGATCATCGGGTCATAATAGATCGAGATCTCGCCACCCTCGTAAACGCCGGTGTCATTCCTGACGGTGATGCCATTGGCAGACGTCTCGGCCGGGGGACGGTACTTCACGAGGCGTCCGGTGGAGGGCAGGAAGTTGCGGTAAGGGTCTTCGGCATAGATGCGGCTTTCGACTGCCCAGCCCTTCAGCGTCACATCATTCTGGCGGATCTTCAGTTCTTCGCCCGCAGCAACGCGGATCATCTGCTCAACCAGATCGATGCCTGTGACGAGTTCCGTGACCGGATGCTCAACCTGCAGGCGCGTGTTCATTTCGAGGAAGAAGAAGGAGCGGTCCTGCCCCGCGACGAATTCAACCGTTCCGGCGGAATCATAGTTCACCGCCTTGGCCAGCGCCACGGCCTGCTCGCCCATGGCCTTGCGCGTCTTCTCGTCAAGGAGCGGCGAGGGTGCTTCCTCGATGACCTTCTGGTTGCGGCGCTGGATCGAGCATT